>JALHMA010000407.1 GCA_022844265.1 Saprospiraceae bacterium
CTGGGGTTTAATAAACTGTATGGCTTTCTCCGTAGCAAGCGCCATGTCCACATTCTTCATACCCGGCTCGCGCACCGCCACGGAATACTTGTGGTGTTTACCGATGAAAGTACCCATTTCATACGCCGCCGCATCCTGAATAACAGATGTTCGTTCTCCTGTCAGGTGTTTGACAACAGCATCGAATTCCAGGGGCAGCGGCGTAAGAATGAGTACTTTCACGTCCATTAATTTAAAGTTATAATGTTAATCATCAAACTTATATACATAATTATTTAATTATATTTTCAAAGATTGTTTTCAGGGCCGGTTTCACGAAGTACCGTTGCACTATCTCTTCCACATGCTCCTTCGATCAGCCAAAATCAAATTGCCCTGGTGCGTGCGTTGGGGTTCGTCAGCCGTCTTTCAAACTAGATTATCCATAAATGAAGCCTGTTATTTTTTTGCTGGTTTGGCGTATTTGAGAATACTCCACACCGTTCTTTCAGAAATACAAAACCGGTTTGCCAGGGTGTCCACTGCGAGTGTTTTGGGGAAATGTTGTTCATCCATAATCCGCTCGAATTCCCGAAGCACAGTAAATCGCTGCAGGTGTGATAGGGAAATTAAATCCTGATCGATTAAAAAGGTAATGAACTGGCCGGGGGTCTGTTCTATGCCATGTCGCGTGCAATAACGCTCGAAGCCTTGCTGTAAATAATGTTCAAACTTGTCTAGAAGATGCTTTCTCGGTTCTTCCATAGTCTTCGGCGGTTATTTGTAAGAGTAGCGACCTGTCTGACTGATTGGAGTTTATCAAATGATGATACAATGATGCGAGGGAAAGTGGAAAGACTGATATACATTTCCTGCCATTTTCCCTTTAAATTTTCGCTGTTTTGAAATACATACGACTTCAGTATTTTTGAATTTTACCAGATTTACAAGGGGAAAGCAGGTTTGCCATCAGGGGAACTTTTTTTTAAATAATTTATTGATAATCAATGCCTTGTAATTTAGTGTCTGTTTTATTTCATATAAATACTCCGGCATTTATTTTATTCCTGCTGCATTCATAAAAAGTAGTTCTTTTTCCCCTTGTTCTGAAGATAAAAATGATCGACTTTTTATAAAAAAAATAAATTTTTTACCGCTCGATATTTTGGAGTGGGCAGAAGTGATGGCTTCTCACAAATACCTGAACCATGAACATGGAGGCGAGGCCCACACTTCTGGACATTTATAAAGGCAGGTCTGCTCCTCCCGAACGACGCAAAAGAGTTGCAGACCTGCCTTATTCTGGACTGTCCGGCAACTTGTTTTACAAGATGATCAGATCGTCAATGATAACATAATCGGACACTCCACCCTCAAAAACTGCCCTGAAATAGAATTTGTACGTTCCCCACTGAAGCTGAGAAACGGTAATGTCGGTATTCCCCGTACTCATGACCGGGCTGGTGTAGTTATTCTGTCTTCTGACATACTTAACCTCATAGCCGGTGGCTTCACTGACGGCGCCCCAAGCAAAGGAAGCCGAACTGGATGTTTGCCCTGTTTGGGTTACTGACGGCGCTTCATAGTTTAAAGGCCTCGTCGCTGTTGCATTTACACCGATTGTAACCGGTACTAAAAGGGTGAGTAAAAGGCATAGTTTAAAGTACCATTGCCAGCTGTTTTTGATTCCGTTTTTCATCCTGAAAAAGTTTGAGTTAAAAAATAGGATGACAGGAATGGTCAGTAGCGAAATGGGCATGAAGTACCCGGCTCTACCCGTGCGGCAAGGCAGCAGGGAAAGTCACGTCATTCGTTTTTCCGTTTCCTTTTTGAGGAAAAAGAAAGCGTCCACACACATTCGAAAATGAAACCGGAGTAGATGGAAGACCGCTCTGAGCAGCGGTTGAGTCAACCCACAGTACCAAACCTGTTCATCAGTTTTGACAGGACAAAGGTAGCGGGCGATAAAAATACACGTTGTATAATATTGATTTACAGCACTTTATATAAATTTATATAAATTTTTGTAAATTCACAAACAGATAAACCGGCGCGATTCAGGGCTTTGCGTCAGTCATGTTACCAGGTAAGTTTTTGGGCGCCGTCCACATACAACTGCAAGGATTCCCAATACTTGCGATATAAAGGAGGCTGATCTTTTCTGGTAATTTCCAGCACAGGAGAATTGGCACGGCGTATACCATAGAGGTAAGGTGAAATCATCATTTTCCCGGCCTCTGTTGCGCCATCCACCACATAAAACAAGCTGTACGGAATATGCCGGTAGAGGTAAACTTCAAATTTGCCGGCCAGATTCATCGCTTCAAATTCCGAACAAAGTGATTTGAGGCGTTCAATAACTTTTTTGATTTCTTCGATTGAATCTTTTTCAAAAGACTGTACCCGCGCGCGGTCGTCGAAGTAAATACGCGCTTCAGCGCAATCCGGATCAAGCAAATAAGCCTTTATATCTACCCCTTTTCGAAGCAACGCAAGGATGTGCATTTTGTAGGCGCCTTCATTGTGCGAAGTGAAATATGTTGAAAAAGAATTGAGCCTGACCCCTACTTCTATGACTTCCTTTTTCGCATCGGCTATAAAATCGGCTTTCTGTTGTACCGAAACCCTCCCGTCTGCGTGCATGATAAAATCAGGATCACTTTGTAGCGGTTTTTCCGGCACGACAGAAGCTGACCAACCCGGCGTGTGCTGTGGGCGAAAATCCTGCACTTTAGTATCAAATACCATATCCATCTCCTGTTGCAGCAGAGCCTGCATCCCCTTAGCTGCCAGACTGAGGGTTGGCAAACCAACCGGTTTGCCGTTTTTGATATTGGATAAAGAAGCTGCTGATACCACGTGGTTCAGCATTCTAAACTTGTTTAGCACATTGTTTTGGCCATAGTCTAAATGGTGGAACAGATGTTCCAGGCCCTTACAGACAATGTTTTTGAGCCGTTCTTCTTTGGGTGTTTTATCCATGGCCATCAAGTGTTTTAGTGTACAAAACTATACAAAACACTACATTTCAGACAGTGGATATTTTTTAGGTATAAGGGCGTTGGGGTTCGTCAGCCGTCTTTGAAAATTCATTGTCCAATCGGGGCTTATCAAATAATGATACAATAGTCCGATAGAAAACGAAAAGGCAGATGTATATTTCCTGCCATTTTCCCTTTAATTTTACACTGCTTTTAAATACTTCAGGCTTCAGTAATTTAAAATTTTATCAAATTTACAGCGGGAAAATAATGAGTTAAATAAAAAAAATATTTCAATTTTAATATTGATAATCAATATTTTATAGTTATTTACCTTGTTTTATTCCACATAAAATTTCGATATTTATTTTATGCTTGTTGCATTCATAAAAAGTAGTTATTTTTCCCCTCAATTTCAGGGTAAAAATGATCTATTTTTATGGAAAAATTAAAATTTTTTTTGCTGCTCGATACTTTGGAGGAAGGGGAAGTGATTGCTTTCCACAAATACCTGAAACGTGTACATGGAGGCGAGGACACGGCTTTGAAGATTTTCGAGTATATCCGAAAGTTGTTTCCAAAACCTTTGGACAAGCAAAAACTTGACATGGAATATGCGTACAGGAAGATATTTCGGGAAAAGATTACCGAAAAAGAGCGCAACCGGAAAAAGATGCTGAATTCCCTGTCCGACCTGTATTTGTGGTTAAAAGATTTTCTGCTGACGGAAAAAGCATGTAGCGACTCCCTGGAAAGTCGGGTGTTGTGGTTGCAAGTGCTGCAAAAACGCGGATTAAAAGAGGAGTTTGCGCGCCAGGCAGCAGGCTTTTACGCAGAAGTTGGTACAACACCTGAAAAGGACACCAAGATGTATATGAGAGACCTGGCTGCGGGTTATTTCCAGTTTCAACACCTTTTTTCCGTCAGGCCTTCGCCGCCCATCAGCGCTTTGCAGGAATGCCTGGACGTTCTGAACCTCAATACCGAAATAATTAAGTTGAAAATGGCCTGTGAAATGAACACAGCGAAAAAAGTCAGGCCATTGGAATCAAGCCCTGAAGCGAGGGCTGTTTTTCTGGCATCCAGCGAAAAACGAATGGCCAAAAGCAGGCTGTTGCTCCGGATATACAAGGGTATCGATGCACTAATTCTGACAGAGCAGGAGGACTATTTTAATGAAGTGGAACACGCGCTTTTTGAGCAGGCCGAAAACCTCGATCCGGACGAATTGCATGGAATTCTGAGCTATCTCCACAACTTTGCGGCTGCACAAATCAGGGCTGGAAAAGCGCAAATTTATGCCCCGAAACTGCATCTTTTGAACAAATTTGGCCTGAAACACCGTTTTTTCACCGTCAAAGGCGAAATGTCGCCCACCCAGTTTACCAATATCATCAATGCGGCCTGCGCGGTCAAAGATTTTGACTGGGCAAAGTCGTTTATGGAAGACCGGTTATACCTGGTTTCAGATAAACTTCGGGATAAAACCCAGTCATTGTCGCTGGCAACCATCTATTTTGAACAGGCAAATTACCGGGAGGTGCTCAAATGCCTGGAATCAAAAGATTACCAGGACATTCATTATATCATCCGCTCCAGACTGCTTATTCTAAGGAGTTACTTCGAAATACAGCAAGATCGTGAAAAAGCCCTGGACTACTGCATTGCGTTTGAAGCCCAACTGCTTCGTTACCGAAAACCCAAAACAGGCGCCGTGGAAGCGACCCTGGAATTTGTACGGGTTTGCAAAATGATCCTGCAGGAAAAAACCGATAAAACAACCTTGCAGAAGCGTATTCGGGAGAACGCTAATCTGTACCTTGGAGACTGGTTGATGGCGCAGGTAACGAAATACAAAGGCAGGTCTGCCGCTTCCAAACGACGCAAATGAGTGGCAGACCACACTACCCCTCAAACCCAAACCTGTACACCTCCCCTGGCGCCATCCTCTGCCCAAACTGCGTCACAATCATCTGCGGACTGCTGTATTCAAACCGGATGCTGCATTCCTTCACAGCCGGGTCGCGCTGAAAACTCAACTGAGCCGGGACTTTACCTTTGCGGGCGCTGATGGTTTTTACCCCTTTCATGTCGGTAATTTTCCAGTCGCCGGAAGGCCCGATGAGCACGAGGGAATATTGTTGGCCGGCCACGGTATCCAGCACGGCAATGGGGCGGCGGAAATCAAAAGGTCCCCATTCATCCATGAGGATAAAACGC
>JALHMA010000408.1 GCA_022844265.1 Saprospiraceae bacterium
CTACCAAACCGACAAAGGTATTTGGCAGCGCAACCCTTCACTAACCACGCTCGAAAAAGCAAATTCACAAATCCTGCAACTGCAAAAAGAATTTGGATTAACCCCACTTGCGGCACAGCGTATCAATGCGCCGGAAGAAGAAAAGGGTGTGGGCGATCCGAGGAACGATATTTTTGGAGGGGCGGCAAAATGAAAGATATGGAAACTGTAAATTCAGGCACAGCAGCCAAACTCAAAGCCGCCGGATTCCCGCAGCCGGAACCGCAGCGCGGACAGATGTGGTGGAAGGTAGAAGATGTAGACGAATACGAATTGCTTGTTATTGACGAATATGAATTTACCCACGTTATAGCGTATGGTAAATTTGAACAAGAGATAATACTAAAAGAGGATTTCAATGAATTGGTTTACATACCCACCGCTACTGATATTTTGCGGGGATTGCCAGCCAAATGGGTGCTAACCAGGCAGGGGACAGGCGAGTTTTGGGTGGCTGAAATTAGTGACATAATGCACGGTTATGGTCACGAAAACCCCGCCGAATCAGCCGCAATGGCGTGGTTATCAACAAAGAACAAGTAACACGCTTTAATGCTCGAAAAGTACGAACAGTACATGACCGGCATCTTATCCGGTGAAATTGTATCCTGTAAATGGGTACGCCTGGCCGTCGAAAGACAGGTTCGGGATTTGCAGCGCCAACGCGCCGCCGATTTTCCGTACTACTTTGATGAGGCGGAAGCAGGGCGCGTTTTGGTTTTCTTTTCCTGTCTTACCCTCACTAAAAACGAGTGGGCGCAATCCAATACCCCGTTTATCCTTGAGCCGTGGCAATGCTTTATCCTGGCTTGCATTTTCGGTTGGCAGCACGTCAACGGTGGGCGGCGCTTTATGAAGGCATACGAAGAAGTCACCCGCAAAAATGGCAAGTCTGAAAAAGCGGGCGGGATCATGCTCTATTCCATACTCGAAAATCAGGGCGCTGATAACTGCGAAATTTATAGCGCTGCCAGTTCCCGCGATCAGGCCGGGGTATCGTTCATGGCGATGAAAAACATGGCGATTAAAGTAAAGGGCAAATTCTCATGGGCAAATAAATTGCGCATACAGGAACGCAAAGTAATGATTGGCGGGTCTAAGGCCGAGGCAGTCAGTTCCGACGCTGGAACCTTGCAAGGGCTTTCTCCGAAAACGGCTATCATTGACGAACTGCACGTCCACCCATCCCGCGCCGTGATGAACGCCATCGAATCCGGGCAGGGTTCAGTTACTAACCCCCTCATTTTCATTATCACAACAGCCGGGGACAATATCGAGGGTGTTTGCTACCAGTATAGGAAAATGGTGTGCAATGTCCTAGAGCAGCGCATGGATGACGAACGCATGTTTGGGATAATTTATACCGTGGATGAAGGCGACGACCCAATAACAAACCGCGATTGCTGGCCTAAAGCCATCCCGAACTTGGGCGTATCTGTGAAAACGGATTGGCTGGAGGGTGAGGTGCAGGCCGCAATCAACGAGGGCGGCGCAAAGATGAATGAGGTTTTGAATAAGAATTTCAACATCTGGACACGTTCGCACTCGACATGGATAAAGGATTCCACATGGATGGAATCAGGGCAACTATTTAACGAGGTTGATTTAGTGGGCCGCATGTGTTTCGGGGGTCTTGACTTGGCTGAAACAGATGACCTGTGCGCTCTTACGCTTGAATTTCCGCCGCTTGGCGACGAGTTAATGAGAAAGGGAGATGTTAGGGTTGTTTATGATGAAGAAGGGGTCGGAAAACTTGAAATGAGGGATTCGGCGGGTATTTTCCAGGAAATGACACCCGAAGAGGTTGGCGACATTATGGATTACCGCCAAATATATCGCTTCTATTGCCCAAAAGACACAGCCTACGAGCGCAGCAAGCGGGATAAAGTTGATTATGTGCGATGGGCAGAAGAAGGGTTAATAACCCTGACACCTGGCAACACAACTGATTATGAATACATCAGGAATGACATTAATAAGTTTCGGGAAAAATATCGCCTACACTCCATCGCTTACGACCGTTATAACTCTTCACAGTTGGTAATAAACCTGCAAGACGACGGGGTGCGCATGGAGAAATTTACACAAAGCGTCCCGATGATGAACGCCCCCACGGTTGACTTTCAAAAGACAATTCAGGACGGCTACCTGGCCCACAATGCCAACCCGGTAATGCGCTGGATGATGGGTAACGTCATGGTCAGGAAAGACGCGAACGGCAACATAAAAATCAACAAGGAAAAGGCGACGGAGAAGGTTGATGGGCCGGTTAGTGCGGTTATGGCGCGGGGTCAGTTTATGACGTACCGGCAAGAGTTTATAGATGCGTTTTCACCAAATTTGGATATGATTTCTTTATGACCGCAACCATAACCATCGAAGCCGCAGCGCTTGACCTTATCTCCACAGACGGGTATATGAAGCGCTTTTATGTGGTGCTATCCGAAAGGGGTTGCACCCAAAAGGCGGCGTTTGTGGTTGTGGAGGCCGAATATTGCGCCGCGTTCCGACGTGGTAAGTATGTGGACTTTAAATCATTCTGCCGGAGTCGGAGACGGTGGTATAAAACGAGGAAATAATGGACATTGTAAGTTTTGAAACAGCAGTCAAACTAAAAGCGGCGGGGTTTCCGCAACCGGAACCGAAGCGCGGACAGGCATGGTACCGCCAGTGTTGGGAGCAATACCAAGATGACAGTATTCCGCAAAAAATGGTTTGGCATCCCTACTGGTTGACTAACGATATGCTTTGGACTGACGGCGGAATTTTCGCCCCGACCGCTACCGATATTTTAACGCTTCTTGATTCCACCCGATTTTATTTTGACAGATTACAAAAGATTTGGTATGCGGATGCTTACCGATATAATACAGCAGATGAATTTAAACACGAAAACCCTGCCGAAGCCGCCGCAATGGCGTGGATGGCAAGATACTGCAAGCCAATAAAAATACCAGTCCATACAATAACCTGTATGACTGACTCATCCCTTTCTATTGGTGGCGAATGACCGAATCTGCAAAAGATTATTTAAAGCGCCGCCGCACATAAAGCGGACAATGCCCCCCTCCCGCGCGCGAATGTAGCCCGACATTTGCAATACAATGGGAGTGTTTACATCTATACGCCATACGTTCAACAGTTTGTTCCGATCCAGCCAGGCGCCGGTTTCGCTTGCAAACCCGTCCGAATGGATGTATTCGATGTTTGGCCCGAAAACAAAATCTGGCGTTTCGGTAAATAGTGAAAGCATACTGACGCACGTAGCGTTTTATGCCTGCGCTAAAGTATTGGGTGAATCGCTGGCCTCGCTCCCGCTTGGTAAGTTCCGCCGCGACAAAGGCGGCAATGTGGAAGAAATGACCAGCGACCCGGTTCACCGGCTTGTCAACTCCGAACCTTCGGAACTTTACACCTCCTTTACGTTCCGCTCTACTGCTATGCTACATCTGTGCATAGACGGTAATTTTTACGCTGAAATTATCCGCAATGGTATTGGGCGACCGTCCGAACTACGCATTTGTGAAGACCCGGCAATGTGTACGCCATACCTGGATAAGAACGGGGCGCTGTGGTACAAACTCTGCCACAAAGAGCAATTAGTCCGGGCCGCTGATGTATTCCACGTAAAAGGACTGAGCAGCAACGGACTAAAAGGAAAATCGCCGCTGCAATTATTCCGGGAAAATGTCGGCATGGGCCTGGCTACCACATACGCACAAAGTGCGCTTTGGAAAAATGGCACCCTGTCTACCGGTTACCTTAAACACCCGTCGAAACTCACTCCCGAACAAGTAAATAACATGCGGGATATGTGGGGCGAAAAATACGCCGGAACCGAAAATGCGGGTAAACCGATGGTTTTAGAAAACGGCCTGGAATACATACCGCTGACCCTGAAACCCGCCGACGCGCTTTTTATCGAAACCGCCAAACTTTCAAAGGAAGATATGGCGTCGATTCACCGCGTACCGCAGCATAAAATCGGCCTACTGGAACGCTCCACAAATAACAACATCGAACATCAGGGGCTTGAATTTCGTACAGATACCATGCTTCCGATAGCGCTCAATTTCGAGCAGGAATATAACCGGAAACTGCTTTTTGATTCTGAAAAAGGCACCACGTTTTTCAGGCACAATATGGATGGCCTGTTGATCGCGGACAGTAAAAGCCGTGCGGATTTCCTTACCAAAATGTTCAATATCGGGGCTTATAATTCCGACGAAATCAGAGCAACAAACAGCATGAACCCTATACCTGGCGGGCATGGCAAAACCTATTTCCGTCCGCTCAATATGGTGGACATTTCCGCGCCCGCGCCGGAAGTGCAAGGGCCACAAGAAACGCAAAATAATCAAGAAGATGACAACGCAAGCCCAAACACGGATGAACAGCCCGCAGCAGCAGCATAATATCGAGCGCCGGGTATTCTCCGGCGAGGTTCGCGCTTCTGATGATGCAGACAATGTAATCCAGGGAACCGGGGCGGTTTTCGGGGTATATGCAGATATGGGCTGGCACCTGGAGGTCAACGAAGCCGGGGCGGGTGATGGCGCTGACTTTTCGGAGTGCGCCTGCCTGTTTAATCATAATGCTGACATTGTGCTGGGCCGCACCCATAACGGAACGCTGCAAATAACAATGGATGAAAACGGGATGCACTACAAGGCGAATAAACTGCCTGACACACAGGCCGCAAAAGACGCGCTTACGCTCGTAAAAGGCGGCTATGTTCACCAAAGCAGTTACGCTTTTACCATTGCGGCAGAAGTCTGGAAACTGGTAGACCGTGCCGAATTGGAGGGTGTGGTAGAAAAAAGAACACTGGATCGTGTGACGTATCAGGGCAAGGTTGATATTCGGTCAATACAGAAATGGGGCAAAGTGTACGATACTTCGCCGGTCACATACCCCGCCTTCAAGGAAACGACCGCGTACAGCGACAACGCAGAAATAGCAAAGCGCAGTTTTCAAGCCGCAATGCCGGAACGCGCCCGGAATAGATTTGAGGAAACGGAAGAGCGCAGCGAGGAAACGCCGCAATCCATACCCGATTGGAAAACAGAACATTACAGAAAACTAACCCGCTTGCGTGAAATGCAGGCACAATAATTTAATCAAAACACATTTCATTT
>JALHMA010000409.1 GCA_022844265.1 Saprospiraceae bacterium
TCCATTCCGGTCACGCCCTGCGGTTTTTGCAGGCAGGTACTGGTAGAAATGGAACAAAACCAGGGCGAGCAGATCAAGGTTATTTTGCATAAAATTGGCGGCTCGACGTACGTTTTTGAGTCGGCGTTGTCACTGTTGCCGCTGGCGTTTGAGGAGGTTTATTTGAAAAAGTGATTTTTGGGATAACATGTGAGAAAATGGAACACGGATTGGAAGGATTAGACACGGATTTTCCGGCATCGTCAGCAGGCCCGGCGGGGCTTCGATATTATTGATAATGGAAACTACTTCAGACAAGAAATTCCTCGAAGAAATGCTCCTGCTGGAACACAGCAAGCCGCAAACCATGCGCATCGTCCACTGGGTCGGCGCGGATGCCGACCGGCTGGCATTGCTGTTTGAAGTTTTTCTGGGCAATGATTACCGCCTCACCCAGCGCAGTGCCTGGGCGGTTCGCTATGTCGGCGAAAAACACCCCGAACTAATGCTGCCGTATTACGCTGTTCTGCTGAAAGCGCTGCGCCGCAAACCCCTGCACGACGCCGTCAAACGCAATGTGCTGAATGTGTTTGAAGCGCTGGACATCACGCCCGACTGTTACGATGATCTGGCGGATCACTGCTTCCGCTATCTGGCTGACCCAAAAGAACCCATCGCCGTCCGGTGCGCATCCATGACCGTGCTGGAAAAAATCTGCCGGGCTATCCCTGAATTAAAAAGTGAACTCCAAATGCTCATTGAAGAGCACCTGGAGTTCGGAGGAGCTGGGTTTAAAAGCCGGGGGAAAAGGATTTTGCAAGCCCTGGGGAAAATGGAACACGGATTTGAGGGATGAGACACGGATTTTTTTACCACATAGGCACATAGATTTTACACATAGTTCACATAGCGTAGAGTACTCTAAAAACTATGTGAACTATGTGTAAAATCTATGTGCCTATGTGGTAAAAAAATCCGTGTCTCATCCCTCTAATCCGTGTTCCATCCGGCTACGCACTTACTCCACTTTCACCCGCACCCCTTTCGAGTGGCTCGTAAACTCCGGCGCGTACATGCACTGCATCGTGGTGATGCCATTGCTCATATCGCCCCGGTGCGACACCACCAGCGGATATTCAAAAACAAAAGTGCCGCGCGGCAGGTAGTCGATAAAGAAATGTGTGGCCAGGTCTTTGGTGCTTTCGTAGTAACCGAGGCGATCCTGCCAGCGGTAGCCGCTCAGCACATTGACAGGTTCCAGGCCCGCCGCACGCATATCTTTCAGGTGTACAAACTCCATGGCGCGATCCACGCGGATTTCGATGCGCACTTTCACCTTATCGCCGCGGTGCAGCACAGCGCCGTCCGCGACAGGTTTCAATACCGGGCCCGTTGGCGTATTTTCCTCCGTAAACAATTGTTTCACAATGGTTAACGGTGTTTTTTTGAAGTCGGCAATTTTATCCAGGTCTTCAAAATACTGCCAGTACGCGGCGCCCCAGACGATATTGGAATTCGGGTTTTTCACGTCGATTTTACTCCAGGAAGATTTTACGTCTTTGCCGCTCCAGTCCTGTTTGAAGTAACCCGTACCAGCCTCGTATTCGGCAGGTTTCAGGGTTTTTCCGCCCAAAGAAACCTGTACGGGTTGGGTGTTGTTCAGCCAGTTGCTTTGTGAAGCACCCGTGCCAATCAGCAGAGCGTACACCGCTTCGGAGGTGGCCTTTGTGCTTTCCCAGCGGTTGGTTTGTTTGTTTTTGAGCAGCCAGATGCGCAGTTCCTCAACGGCTTTGGCGTCTTTACCCGCTTCGCTGAACACTTCCACCATCAGCGCCTGCGTTTCGACAGGCAGTTGGTACCAGTAAAATCCCCAGTCGACCGGCCAGTACATACCCAGTTCTTCTTTCATGGTAGCGCGTTCGCGCAGGCTGGCGACGATAGCAGTAGCGGATGCAGTACGGCCATTGCGGTGCAGGGCCAGGGCCAGCATGCCTTCCTGGTACAAACCTTTGCCGAGCCAGTATTTTTCAGCCTGACCGAGGTAGTAAGCCGCTTCACGACCGGGCCTATCCACCGGGAAGAAAGAGCGGGCGTAGAGGTACTGAATGGTCATGCCGTCCAGGTGGTCGTCTTCCCATTTGGCTTTGCCTTCCTGCACCTGTTGTTCCAATTGACGGTATTGTTCCAGTATCTTTTTATCGCAATAACCCAGCGCTTTATCCACCATTTCAGCAGCATTCTGGTCTTTTTCAGCGTTGTATGCGCCTAATTTTGCCAAATGCCCGAAACCGGTCACGATGTGTTGTGTGATATACCAGCTGTCCTGTCCGCCTGGGAACCAGGACCAGGCGCCGTTTTCCATTTGCCTGTCAGCCAGAATACTCAAGGTACGCTGGCGTTCGTCGGACATGCGGTTCAGGTCGAACAACAGAGCGATATTTTGTTTCTGCTGCGTTTCACTCTGCGCATCCAGCACCCAGGGCGTTTCTTCCAGCAGGGCCGATTTCAACTCCTGGTTTTTGCTCAGGTTCGATTTCAGGGCGTCTGTGCCTTTCCAGCGGTCGTACACGCGTTTGATCTGCGGCATTTTTTCCACCACACTGGTAGCCAGGGTATTTGCGTAAAAACGGCTGAACATCTGCTCCGAGCAGTCGTGCGGGTATTCCATCAGATACGGCAGCGACTGCACAGCGTACCACACCGGATTGCTTGTAAATTCGATGGCGTAATGGTGTGTGACGAGTGTCTTGCTGTTGTCCGCATTTTTGAAATTGTCGAACACAAAACTTTTGCTCTGGTTGCCGCGCAGCGTAATCGGCAGCGTTTCGGTCACCAGCATGCGGTTGCTCACCACGGGCAGGCTGCTTTCTTCGCCGTCCTTGAATTTATTGCCGTTGGCAAAAATCTGCCAGGTGACAGCGCCGGCGAAATCTTCGGGCACTTTTACTTTCCAGGCCAATGGCGCCGATTGTCCGGGTTTTATGTCAAAACGGACGTTTTTTACAGTTCCAACCAGCCCAAAATCAACGTCAACCGGCTTCAGGGTATTGGCATCCAGCAACGTAAGCACGGCGGCGCCATTGATGGTTTCCTGCGACAGGTTGCTGACTTTCGCGGCAAACTCGAAGGAATCGCCCGCCCGCAGGAAGCGCGGCGAATTGGCGATGACCATGAGTTCTTTCTGCGTCACCACTTCCTTCACCGAAAGTACCTGTTGCAGCGATTTGGTATGGGCAAACGTGAGCAGTTTCCAGCGCGTGAGCGCTTCGTTCATCACAAACTTCAGGATGATATTGCCGTCTTTATCCGTCCGCAGTTCCGGGAAGAAAAAGACCGTTTCGTTCAGGTTGCGGCGCAGCGGCACAGGCGAACTTCCGGTTGGGGGAGGCGGCGCATTTTCTCCGTCTTCTTCGTTGAGGTCATTGCGCACAATCTGTACCTTTTCTTCATACGTTTCCGGGTCAAATGTTACCACCGTATCCATGTTATCTTTTTTCATCTTGACGCTCAGCGGCATAGGTACGCCGGCAGGGGCAGCCTGCATCGATTCCACACCCTGTGATCTGGCATACATCATCTCTCGCCTGCCACCGCCCCACAGCGGGAATCCCCACCACTCGATACCCGGATACATCCGCGCATCCACCGGGTAGGAATCGGTACCGGTGTGGTACACTTCGCCTGATCTGGAACGGAAGGTGGCAGCGCTTACCGAGAGTTTGGGATATTGGTACGGAAACGCAATCCGGTTCCATTCGTGTGGCAGGAACTGATCCAGCGACGCATCGTACATGGCTGCGACCATTTCGGCAGCCACTTTGTCTTTTTTAGGTCCGCTGATCTTGATGCGCCATTCCTCCTGCTGACCCGGGCTTAGTTTGTCCCGGAAGGTTTCATAACTGATTTGCAGGTCTTTATTGCTCCAGGGCACATTCACCGTGATGGGTGCAAGGCCGTATACACGGTTGTTGTAGACGGAAAACCAGTGTACGGCAAAACCGCCGCGATCGGATTCTTTGACCGGAATATCCATTTTTTCGGCGCCGTTGGTGTTCACCCAGGTGGGCGACAAAAGAACGCCATCGGCTTCGCGGGCAAACAGTATATGCAAATCAGGCGCTTTTCCACCCAACCAGAAACGTGCCGTTTCGCCGGGTTCCAGGGTGTTTTTTTCCAATTCCACCGCAGGTTGTTCAAAACGCGATTGCGGTTTTTGGGCATCGCTGAGGCGCACTATTTTTTTGATTTCGATGTTTTCCCCAAATTTGTCTTTGGTGAATAACTGAATCAGGTAATACCCGGCCTGTACCTTGCCGCCGTGTAAATCAACAATTTTATTGGTCGCCGTATTAAATGAAACAGTGATCGGATTGCCTTCCTTGTTCCATTTTTCCGGATTGTCTTCGTCGGTTCGGGCCATATCGGGGAACATGCGCGTCCAGTCGGCTGCCGCAATAGTAGCCAGATCCGGGCGTTCCCAAAGGCGGTTTTTGTAAAAAACGGATGGTTCGGTCAGGCGTTGCAGGGTAATACGGCCTTCTGCATCCTGCGCCTGCCCCGACATATTGGTGACGCGCAAGGCCACCCGTTTCAGGCTGTCGAGTTCCATACGTTCTGTCAGGCTCCAATCAACCTGCAAAGCGACGTAGCCTGCGCTGACCTGCGTGCTGGCGCTGCGCGTTTCGCCGCTGATGTCAGTCACATCCACCAACACCTGGAAATCAAATACAGGCTGATCTTTTTTCGGAATGGAGCGATCCGGGATGGCTTCAAACGGGATTTCAAAAGAGCCGTCTGCGCCGGTGATAGCGGTTCCATTCGTTATTTCCATTTCAGAAACGGGGCGATAGGGTTTGCGGAACCAGCCCCAGTCCCAGAACGGAAACCGCGCCTGCCGCACCACGCGGTAGCGCACGGTGGCGCCGTCGACCACATTGCCTGCGTAGTTCTTTGCTTCGCCTTTCACCGAAATGCGGTCATTTACACGGTATGCGCCTTCCACGGGTTTCATGGTCACTTCAAAACGCGGGCGCTTGTACTCTTCCACATTAAAATACTCGTAGCTTTCCACATTATCGCATCGAATGCTCATCATGCCGGTCAGGCCGGAAGCAGGCGCCGTGAACACGCCGTTGAAAGAGCCGAACTCATTGCTGCGCAATTT
>JALHMA010000410.1 GCA_022844265.1 Saprospiraceae bacterium
AATTAATCAGGTAAGCGTCCCAGAAATCTTCCCAGCCTTCCTCCGACTCCAGCCGCGGCGCCAGGGCGATTGCGAGGTCTTCTACTTTTTGAATTGGGATGTCTTTGATCATTGTTAGGTTGAGATGTTGAGGGTTGAGTTTGTTGAGGATGTTGAGTAGTTGAGGATTGAGATTGTTGAGGGCCGCTCAATTAAACAGCGTGTTGTTCATAGAGCGGCCCTCAACAATCTCAACCCTCAACTACTCAACATCCTCAACAACAAGACATTCAAAAACTCCGGCAAAATGCCGCTTTATTTTTTCTTTTACTTCCTGCAGGTCCACCGGCCGGCCCAATTCCCGGGCCAATGAGGTGACCGTTTTGTCTTCATCGGCGATACCACAAGGTATGATGTAATCGAAGTATTCGAGGGGCGTATTTACATTAAAAGCCCATCCGTGGAGGGTTACCCAGCGGCTGAGGTGCACACCGATCGCGCAGATTTTACGGAAACGGTCGCCTGCGGCATCGGCAATCCACACGCCGGTGTATCCTGCAATCCGTTGAGATTCGATGTCGTATTCCGCCAGGGTTCTGATGATTACTTCCTCGATGTTGCGCACATAGCGGTGTACATCCGTAAAAAAACAATCCAGATCCAGGATCGGATAACCCACGATTTGTCCGGGGCCGTGAAAAGTAATATCGCCGCCGCGGTTAATCGGGAAAAATTGAATACCCCGGCGGGTCATTTCTTCGGCTGAAAGCAACAGGTGATCCATGGATCCGCTTTTGCCGAGGGTGTAAACGGGCGGATGTTCCACCAACAGCAAGTGGTGCGCCTGCGGGTAAGAGCCCGGCGACAAGTGCTTGCTATTCAGTTTGTTATCCACTAGATTCCGGTGCAGCAGGGTCTGAAAATCCCAGGCTGCCTGGTAGTCCATTTGACCCAAATCCCGAAAATATACCGTTTGCATGGCAGTTAAACAGAAATGACGATGGCTTGTTCCCGGCAAAGTTCGTAAAAGAAAACGGGCGCCGAAAGAAACACGAGGTCAACTAAATTCTACCTTTGCATCCCGTAACAATTGCGACCACATACTATGACGAAATACATCTTTGTTACGGGCGGCGTGACCTCTTCGCTTGGGAAAGGCATTCTGTGCGCTTCCTTAGCAAAACTGCTCCAGGCACGCGGTTTTTCCGTAACCATTCAGAAATTCGACCCCTATCTCAACGTCGACCCCGGCACACTCAATCCCTACGAACACGGGGAATGCTACGTGACCGACGACGGCGCAGAAACGGACCTCGACCTCGGCCACTACGAACGTTATCTCAATACGCCTACTTCACAGGCCAATAACGTCACGACCGGGCGCATTTACCAGACCGTTATCAACCAGGAACGTGAAGGCATGTACCTCGGCAAAACGGTACAGATCATCCCACACATCACCGACGAGATCAAACGCCGCATGCTCCTGCTCGGGCAATCCGGCAATTACGACATCGTGCTCACCGAACTCGGCGGCACAGTTGGCGACATCGAATCACTACCCTATGTCGAATCGGTGCGGCAGTTGCGCTGGGAACTGGGGCGCGAGCACTCGCTGGTGATCCACCTCACCCTGGTGCCGTTCCTCAATGCCGCCAAAGAACTCAAAACCAAACCTACCCAGCACTCCGTGAAGGAACTGCTGAGCCTGGGCGTGCAGCCCGACATCCTGGCCTGCCGCACCGAGCATCCGCTCAGCATCGACATCCGCCGCAAACTGGCGCAATTCTGCAATGTGGAAACCAGTTCGGTCATCGAAATGATCGATGCGGAAACGATTTACGATGTGCCGCTGCTATTGCTCAAGGAGCGCCTCGACTCGGTGGTGATTTCCAAACTACACCTGAAAGACACCAAAGAACCCAACCTGACTTCCTGGAAAAACTTTTTGGGTAAACTCAAAAATCCGCTCCACGAAATCAAGATCGGTCTGATCGGCAAATACAACGAACTGCCCGACGCGTACAAATCCATTTACGAATCATTCGTGCATGCCGGCGCTGTAAATGAATGCAAGGTGCGGGTAGTGCCGATCCACGCCGAAGACCTCGAAGGCAACTACAAAGATGTGAGCAAAGCATTGTCGAACCTGAACGGGATTCTGGTCGCGCCTGGTTTCGGCGAGCGCGGTATCGAAGGCAAATTGACGGCCATCCGGTATGCCCGCGAGTCGAATATTCCATTTTTCGGGATTTGCCTGGGTATGCAAACGGCCTGCATCGAATTTGCCCGCAATGTGCTGCACATCAAGGATGCGGCGTCCACGGAAGTGAATCCGCACACCACGAATCCGGTAATCGACATGATGGCCGACCAGAAAAACATCACCCAAAAAGGCGGCACCATGCGCCTGGGCGCTTACGATTGTGAAATCAAGAAAAAAACGCTGGCTTACGCAGCCTATCAATCTGCCCAAATCAGCGAGCGCCACCGCCACCGCTGGGAATTTAACAACGCTTACCTCGAACAATTTGAAAAGGCAGGCATGAGTCCGAGCGGCACCAATCCCGATTCTAACTTAGTGGAAATCATGGAGTTGAAAGACCACAAATGGTTTGTGGGCGTGCAGTTTCACCCGGAATTGAAAAGTACGGTGGAAAAGCCGCACCCGTTGTTTGTGGCGTTTGTGAAAGCCTGTATAAAATAATAGAGGGTGAGAGAAGTGAGAGTGAGTGAGAGGGTGAGAGAAGTGAGAGGGTGAGAGTCCGTAGATTACACCTGACAACTTTTGGCATCTTTACTGATGAAAGCCCAGGGTAGCCGGGTGTAATCTACGGACTCTCACCCTCTCACATCTCTCACCCTCTCACTTCTTTCTTACATTTATGGAATCAACCGAAAAGAAATACGACGTCCCGCACTGGCTCCAGCGCACCGAACTCCTGCTCGGCGATGCGGCCCTCGAACGGCTGAAAAACCTGCACGTCATGGTGATCGGGCTGGGCGGCGTGGGCAGTTTTGCCGCCGAATTCCTGGCCCGTGCCGGCGTGGGCCGCATGACGATTGTGGATGGCGACACGGTGGACCTCACGAATACCAACCGCCAGTTGCCCGCCCTGCACAGCACGGTCGGTCAGGCCAAAACGGCCGTGATGGCAGCGCGGATGCTCGACATCAACCCTGATCTCGACCTCACGGTCAAAGAGGAATTCCTAACGCCCTACACGGTCGGCGACCTGATTACGACCGAATACGACTATGTGTTCGACTGTATCGACTCGGTGCAACCCAAACAATACGTGATCGTTGCCTGCAAACAAAAGGGCATCCGCATCGTCAGCAGCATGGGCGCAGGCGGGCGTCTCGATCCTTCCAAAGTGCAGATCGCCGATATTTCAGAAACCTACAACTGCCCGTTCGCGCAAATGGTGCGCAAAGGACTGAAACGCAAAGGCGTACGCCGGGGCGTCACCGTCGTGTTTTCCTGCGAACCCGTCGACCGCAAAAACATGATGCTCACCGACGGCAGCAAGTTCAAGAAGTCGTTTTACGGGACGATTTCTTATATCCCGGCGATTTTTGGGTTGTATATGGCGAGCGTGGTGGTAAGGGAAGTGGCGGGGGGAGAAGTGAGAGGTGAGAAGTGAGAGACGTCCCGTTTGGCGACTCTTATGGTTTTGGCATGGGTTTTTCAGGCCGTAAATCGTGTTTAGTGTTTGGTGTTTAGTGTTTGGTGTTTAGGGGGCTTCGCGTTCGGCAATAGTTGATATTTTGGTCGAATTTACACAAATACCTTCGCCTAAGCCACCCACTGTTGCCAAACACGAAGCCCCCTAAACACCAAACACCATACACTAAACACGATTCCAGGCCTGAAAAGCCTAAGCCCAGACCATAAGAGTGACCAAACGGGACGTCTCTCACTTCTCACCTCTCACCCGCTCCCCCTCCACCATATTCTCCATCCCCTTCAGCAGCGCGTCCGCATTAAACGAAATGCTGTTGATCCCTTCATTTACCAGAAACTGCGCGAATTCCGGCATATCGCTCGGCGCTTGCCCGCAGAGGCCGATTTTGATGCCTTTTTTGCGGGCGACGCGGATGGCTGTGGAAATCAGGCCCATGACAGCCGGGTTCTTTTCATTGAATAAATTACTGACCAAAGCCGAATCGCGGTCGAGGCCCAGGGTGAGTTGCGTCAGGTCGTTGGAACCGATGGAGAAGCCGTCGAAAATGTCGGCGAACTGTTCGGCCATGAGTACATTGCTGGGAATTTCCACCATGACATAGATTTCGAGGCCGTTTTGGCCCTGTTCGAGGCCGAATTCCCGCATCGTTTCGATCACTAATTTGCCTTCTTCCACCGTGCGGCAGAACGGAATCATCAGTTTCACATTGGTAAATCCCATTTCTTCGCGCACCCGTTTCATGGCCTTGCATTCGAGCGCGAAGCCGTCTTTGTACAGCGGAGAGTAGTAGCGTGAAGCGCCCCGGAAACCGATCATCGGGTTTTCTTCAATCGGTTCAAACTGTGTGCCGCCGCCCAGGTTAGCGTATTCGTTGCTTTTAAAATCGCTCATGCGCACGATGACGTCATGCGGGTGAAAAGCGGCAGCGATAGTGGCTACGCCCTGGGCGAGTTTATCCACGAAATAGTCTTTTTTATCGCGGTAATGCCGGGTGATAGCAGCGATTCCCTCCTTGATACCCGGATTTTTGATTTGTTCAAAACGGGTGAGCGCCAGCGGGTGTACCTTGATGTGGTGGGTAATGAGGAATTCCATGCGCAGCAGGCCCACGCCGCGGTTGGGCAAAAACGACTGCTGAAAGGCCAGCGAAGGGTCGCCAAGAATAAGCATCGGCGCCGTTTCAGGCATTTTCAGCCCCGTGATGTCTTTTTCCGTGACCGTCCATTCGGCTTTACCAGCGTACACAAAACCCGTTTTCCCTTCTGCGCAGGACACGGTGATGATCTCTCCATCGTGGATGGAGTCCGTGGCGTCGCCGCAGCCGACAATGGCGACCGTGCCCAGTTCGCGGGCCACAATGGCGGCGTGGCTGGTGCGGCCACCTTTGTTGGTCACGATGGCGGCGGCCCGTTTCATGATCGGATCCCAGTCAGGATTGGTGATGTCGGTCACCAGAACTTCACCTTCTT
>JALHMA010000411.1 GCA_022844265.1 Saprospiraceae bacterium
TGCACCGTAAATCGGTTGCCGAGGTTGATTTCCACAAAACCGGCAATATTAGCGCCGACTTGCAGACTCGCGTCGTAGGTGTCGCTCCAGTCGCGGGAGAGTTTGTAGGTGGAAAGACTAATGCCGGGGCGCAGGCCCACGCCGCTGATCTGGGCGGTTAAAGATGTGACAAAGGCGAAGAGGATGGGCAGCAAAAATAATTTTTTCATAACGAGAATGATTTTTTTGTCGATGTGACGTTTTCCGTTTCCAGCGGCTGATTTGCCGGTTTTTGCTGCTTAGTTGTTCACGAAGGGGGGAGGTAACCACGACCGGGATTTTTTAAGAAAACGGTAACGTGGGGAAGATTTTTTTCCTATTTTTTCGTTAAGATTGGAGCGGATAAGAGGAACACGGATTAAAGAGATTGGACACGGATTTTCCCTCGTAGAGTTAATGGGGACGCGGATTGAGCGGATTTGGCGGATGAGCGCGGATTTTTCCGCTTTAGAGTTGACACGGATTAAATTTGTCACTTTAAAAAATCAGGTCAACTCTAAAGCGGAAAAATCCGCGCTCATCCGCCAAATCCGCTCAATCCGCGTCCCCATTAACTCTACGAGGGGAAAAATCCGTGTCCAATCCCTTCAATCCGTGTTCCTCTAAATCCCGAAATCCGTGTTCCATTTAATCTAAAAATCCCTATCGAGGTTACTTTTTCACCATGACCGACACCAATACGCAACATCCCAACTGGACGGACGAAACGCTGGCAAATGCCATCCGCAACGGTGGCCCGCAACGCGAGGCGGCACTACAGGTGATGTATCAGAAGCCGGGGCTACGGGAAACGGTCATTCGCTTTGTACTGGATCAGGGCGGCAATCGCGAGGATGCCCTGGACGTGTTTCAGGAAACGCTCCTGTTGTTCGACCGCAACCTGCGTGAAGGCCGGTTTGAGGGCCGGAGTTCGTTGACGACCTATTTCGTCGGGATTGCCAAATGGCACTGGCTGGCACAGCGCCGGAAGCGGGGTCGTCAGACGGAACTTTTGCCCGATCATTATGATGGTCTGGTGGAAAGTCCCGAATCTGAAATCCTGCAAGCCGAGCACCGCGGATGGCTGGAAGCGGCGCTGGGCCGGATCGGCGAACGCTGCCGCGAACTGCTGCGCCTGTACCAATTGGATTACTCTATGGAAGAAATTGCTCAAACGATGCGTTACGCCAATCCTGATGTTGCCAAAAAAGAAGCATACCGTTGCCGGATGCGGTTCCGCGAATTACTGGAACAGTTTCCCCAATGGAATGAACTCCTCAACCTGAAATAATTATGCACCCGGACGAAATCATTTTTCATAAAATAGAGGACTACCTGCGGGAACGTCTTTCTCCCCAGGACAGGGTGGCTTTCGAGTCCGACATGGCAGCCGATGCTGCGCTTGCTGCGCTCGTGCAACGCCAGAAGCAGGAAAAACAGGCCCTGGAACTGCTCGCAGAACGGGACTTGCGCGCCCGTATAAATACCTGGGAACGCCAGATGCCGGCTACGTTGGCGCCCGCCGGAGGCCGCTACCGCCTCAAATGGGTCAGGTGGGCCGCTGCCGCAATGGTCGTATTTGCCGCAGGCTGGTGGCTCATCCGACAAACAGGGCCGGTAGAAGCGCCGGTCGCCACGCGTCCCGAAACGCCGGCTACTTCACCAAAAACTGCACCGACGCCGAAGCAACCCGAGCGCCGCCAAAAAACCGAAACGCCCAAGGAGGTAATCACAGATGCTGAAAAGCGGCCTGTTCCCGCCCCAAAAACAACACCTCCCGCACCGGTTCAAAAAACGGTCGACTACGCGGCCCTTGCCGATGAATTTTACCGGGAACGCGACTTTTTTCCTGCCGGCCAGAGTACCGGAAGTGGCGCTGCGGGCTACGATCAGGCTTTGCAGGATTTTAAAAAAGGCCGGTATTCCGATATCCTGCCGAAATTGCGTCCGGGTGGAAAACTGGATTCCAAAGATTTGAAAACCAAAGAGTTACTTGCTCATTCCCTGCTCAAAAGCGGCCAGTACGATGCCGCTATCGCCGCGTTCCGGGAAATTGTGAACACCCGCAAACAACCTTATGCCGACAAGGCGGAATGGGCCATGGCGCTTGTTTATTTACGCCAGATGCCGGGTAAGTCGGCGGAACTGGACCGGGCGTTGCAGCGGATTGTGGCGCGACCGGGGCATTTGTTTTATGGGAGTGCGAAGGCGTTGCGGGGGCGGGTGGAAAAGGAATGATGAACGATGAATGACAGGGCAAAGGCGTTGCTGGCGGAGGGGTAACCAACCTTTTTCTTTTCTTTCCTGTCTTGTAGTTATTACGTACAATCTAATGATCTAGGTAGGTGTGCAGAATTAGTTTAGACTAAATTCTTTGCAAATGCTTGATTATCAACACTGATAACTAATAACTAATAACGGATAACTACTTATCTATGAAGTCTCTACTGCTCTCCATCGGAGCCTGCCTCCTCCTGTTTTCCTGCGCCAAAGAGCCTCAAACAACGCCTGCTTACTCCGGTGAAACACGGCTGCTGGATTGTTTCAGCCGCATCGGCATTCAAACCATCAAAGGCGGTAACCAGGATTCTCTGATTATTATTATTCCGGACAACATGCCGTCCAAATATGATGTAGCAGGCAAACAAATAGAATTTGATGCGGAAATACGCGCGAATACGCTGGCGCCCAATTTCCCGGATCCGAGTATTGATGCTTCTACCTTGTATCAGGGCAGGATTTCTAATGTGCGGGAAAAAGGCGAGTAGTGTATAGAATCCCGCTTGGCGGTTTTTTGAGTCTTGGCATGGGTTTTTCAGGCCAGTAATCGTGAGTGGTGAGTGGTGAGTCGTGAGTGGCATCCCGTTAAAGAATTATGGAGTTCTTGCTTCTATCGAGATGCCACTCACGACTCACGACTCACCACTCACGATTACTGGCCTGAAAAACCCATGCCAAGACTCAAAAAACCGCCAAGCGGGACGTCTCTCACCTCTCACCTCTATAAACAAGGATGCGTCGTATACCGCACTGTCACCGATCCCGTCAATTCACATCCGCCCTGCGTGGTAACGGTGACCGAGTAAGTCCCCGGTTTGTAGATTGTTAGATTGGGCGTTTGCTGGCCGGTACTCCACAGGTAGGAGGCGTATTTGCCTTCTACTTTGAGGGCAGTGAGCGAGCCGGGACAAATGATGGTTTCGCCCGAAATTTGCAGACCGGAGCGATTGATTCTGATATTCGCGGAGTCGCGAGGCGCAGCGGACTGAGCGGCGGCGGCCAGGCTGAGCAGGAGCAATGCGAGCAGGAGTGTATATTTCATCTTTCTTATTAGTTATCAGTTATTCGTTATTGGTTATTCTTGCTGATAATCAAACATTTACAATGAACTTAAAATAAGTTCGCTTAATGATTTAACATTTAAAACACATAGATACATAATAAATCCGACTGTATCTTATTTTTTCCCATTCATCATTCATCATTCATCATTCATCATTCATCATTCATCATTCATCATTCATCATTCATCATTCATCATTCCTTTTAGTTAAATTCTCTCCCCTTTGTTCACGTGCCGTTCATACGGGTCATCAACCTCTGTTCTGAAAACCGGATGAAACGTATAATCCCCGCCCCCCAACAGTACCCGCAAGGTTAAATTGCCATTCCGCAAGGTGTGATCCGGTCTTTCCGAACAGAAACCGATTTTATCACTCCTAAAATTATTTGAAAATGGCCATCAAAATGCAAGGCGCCTGGTTGGTGCGTGTCAAAGCCAAAAACGCTTCCTTTCCACAGGAATTTGTGATTTCCGGCGCGAGTTCCGGCAATGGAACCTACCCCCACACCCATTCGGGCGAAGTATTTGTCACAGGCGCGTCCTGGGCAATTTCTATCCGACACAACCCCGGAACGGGTTTTCAGTCATCGCAGATGAAACTGAAATTCCCCACCACTTCCGGCGGTTTCCACCAGTTCGACATCCAGTCCAACGACTCGGGCAACGACCAGGACTTTAACGATTTTATCATCACCTGCCGCACACCGGTTTCTGCCAACGACCATGTGATTTACGGCCACGTCAGCGATTACAGCGGCCCCTGTATTTTCAACCGCTGCTTTCCGATCTGGGTCATCGACACGCCGCTCCAGTTGCAGGAAGCCCTGCGCATCCCGATTTTGCGCGATTACCTCGTGAAAATTGACCCCAATATTTTCCGCCGCATTCCGCTGCCCTGGCCACCCGATCCCATCGGCCCGGTGTCGCTCAATCCGCAGCCTTATCCGCCGCAGAAGTTTGTACCCATCGTGGTGCCTGCACCGGGTGAACTGGCTTCGCCGCTGAAACAAAGTTACCTGGTTCGCACGGAGGAAAAAGTACTCGGTTTTGCCGCAACCGGTAAAAAACAGGCCAAACCCGCCGGAGAGGCCGAAAGTTTTTCCTACCAGGCGGTCAAAAATATCTCCGCGTTGCCGACTGCTGCCCTGACGGTCGATGTAGCGGCTTTGAAATACAAATCGGCGATTGAATCGGCCATTGCCCGGTTCCGCATCTGCGACAGCGATACCCTGGCCAATGTGCGCGTCCGTTTCTGGGAATATGACCGCACCGATGCCGAAAAATCGGGCGGCGCGTACACCGCTGAAGGGGACCGGCAATTCCTCGGCTCTACCATGACGGACGATTTTGGTAATTATATTTTCCGCTTCACCACCACTTCCAGCGATGTGGTAGACGAAATTCTGACCGATCTGGCGCCGGGCGAAAATGCCTTTGTCATTCAAGCGCCTGATGTGATTGCGGAAGTAATGCAGCCGTTAAATCCTTTGTTTCCCGCTTTCGAAACGGCGCCGTATTACAACATACCGGCCCTGAAACGCATCAATATCTGTGTGCCGCGCGAAAAAATCGGCATTCGCCCATTGGTCTGCGAAGGGCAGCACATCATACAGGGCGTGGGCAATATTCCGCTGGCCGCACCCGTGGCAGGCGTCCGCAACGGCGCAGGCAATCTGCTGAGCAGCCAGGGTATCATCACGGCGACCAACAGCCTTGGCCCAACCACCGATTGCGCGGCCTGGAACGGTACCTTGCTGATGCGCGGCTG
>JALHMA010000412.1:0-2243 GCA_022844265.1 Saprospiraceae bacterium
GAGCAGGTGACATCTCGGAACGGTAATATTTTGATGAGATGACGTCGTTTCGAGATGTCACCTGCTCGTACCTCGCAGATGACACCTCTTCACTAGCGCTAAGTTGACGACATTAGACTCGAAGTCACCCCGTCAATATACCACAACGACAATTTGAAATACAACCTTTTGCACACGTACTTACCAGGTTCTAACGCAGGGCGATATAAGTTTAGTAAGCGTAAGCCATCAAAGATGCCAGAAAAATTAAACAAAAATACTACCGCGCCGTCAAACCGCCGTCAATCACTAATTCGGCGCCGGTGACGTAAGAAGATTCGTCGGAGGCCAGGTACAAAGCCCCGTATGCAATTTCAATAGCCTCACCGATACGGCCCAGTGGGCACATATTTTTCATCATGCCTTCCAGTGCAGCCGGATCGGCGGGCAACAAGGGCTCTACCATCGGCGTCATGACGCCGCCCGGGTGGATGGAATTGACCCGGATATGAAAAGGCGCGAATTCGATGGCCTGGTCTTTGGTCAGCAGCCGCATAGCCGCTTTGGAGGCCGAATAGGCCGCGCCATTGCCACCAACGATGCCAGCGATAGAAGAAATATTAACGATGGCGCCTTTGCCCGATTTTTTCAGGTGCGGCAAGACGGCTTTAGCGCCCAGGAAAGCGCTGGTCAGGTTGATTTGCAGGATCTGATTCCAGCGTTCGAGGCTCGTCGCTTCCGTGGTTTCCATAGGTTGGTACACACCGGCATTGTTGATCAGAATATCAATTTTGGCGTAGAGGTGCAGCGCTTTTTCCACGACCGATTTCCAGTCGGATTCAGAACCCACGTCGTGGCGGATACATTCAATGGCCAGGCTGTGTTTCCGGCTTTCCTGCACCCAGGTATTCATTTTTTCAAACTGTATATCGGTGGCGAGCACCAGAGCGCCCTGTTCGGCAAACAGGTGGGCAATAGATGCTCCCATGCCTCCGGCTGCGCCGGTAACGATGGCTACTTTGTTGTGTAAGCGTTGCATGTGTCGGATTTTTTAGTGAAGGATTGCTCGACAAAAATGAGGGCATACAAGTCAAATCAAGATGATTAATCTCATACAACCGGTTGATTTTAATGCAAATGTAGCCTGTAGAAGGGCCAACCCCGTGTATGGTGTATGGTGTTTGGTGTATGGTGTTTAGTGTTTGGGGCGCATTGCCTAAACTACGCACAGTTGCCAAAGGCGGTTTTGTGTTTCGTACTTCGCTCCAATTTCACACACAGTAGCCAAAGGCAAAGTGCCAAAAGATGATAAAAGTCATTTACATACGGTTGTTCAAATCATTTTCCGGCCATCCTCAACCTCGCACCTTTACGTCGTCTCATCTCTCTCACTTCTCACTTCTCGCCTCTATGCAGCGTGCTACCATCAACGAAATCGTAACGACCGACTACCGGGCAGCCCGGGTGCTGGATGCCTACGGTATAGATTTCTGTTGTTCCGGTAATCTGACGCTGGAGGAGGCTTCTGCGGAGTTGCATTTGGATCAGCATATTCTTGAACAGGCATTGGTCAGTTTGAAAGAGCGCCCCATTACCCTTTCCCCGCATTTAAATTACGCAAAGTGGGAAACCCAATTTCTGGTAGATTTTATCATCCGAACCCACCACAGTTATATACGGGAGACTTTGCCCAGGTTACTGTTACTGTCTGATATTGTTGTCGCCAAAGAGGGTTCGAATCACCCCGAACTACACGCTATCCGGGTATTGTTAACTGACCTGGATCAACGCGTCAAACAGCACCTGATCAGCGAAGAATACGCTTTATTTCCTTACATAATAGAAATGGAAAAGTTGCGTACCGGTAAACAGGTTTTTATTGCTCCGACATACGGTAAGCTGGAAAAATCAATACAATCCATCGTACAGGATCATAACCAGACTGCTGTGGTATTAAAACATATCAGGGAATTGTCGCTGCATTTTCAACCGCCGTTTGGCGCCTGTGATGAATGCACTGACTGGTACGAACTCCACAAGGAATTTGATGCCGATATGCGCCTGCATATTCACCTCGAAAACAATATCCTGTTTCCGCGGGCGCTCGCTTTGGAAGCCGAACTCACCGGGGGAAAGTAATTTTAGGATATATATCTTTTCCGCTGCAACTTATTCGTGTCGTTTTGTTAAGTAAGAAAGCAAAGTTAATTCATGTATTCCCTCCCTGACGGAAATGTCCCATATTTCGGGACCACACCAATAAC
>JALHMA010000412.1:2343-5124 GCA_022844265.1 Saprospiraceae bacterium
ACCAATAACGGATAACGGATAACCAACTCTACATGCATCAATCCTCCCCTGATTTGCAAGGTTTAAGCCCGAAAGCCGTAGCCGAAAGCCGCGCCCGCAATGGCAGCAACCAGATATATGTCCGCCCCCAACGCCGCATCTGGCACATGCTGAAAGATGTAGGTACGGAACCCATGTTTTTGTTGTTGGTGATTGCGTGCACGCTTTATTTCCTGATTGGCGATGCAGCGGAAGCATGGTTGATGGTAGGAGCGGTCATTTTTGTTACCCTGATCGAGATTGTGCAGGAGTTTCGCAGCGAAAAAGCCCTTTCTGCCCTGCGCCAGTTGTCGCAACCGCGGGTGGTAGTGATCCGGGCAGGAAAGCGGCAGGAGGTTCCGGTGGAAGACGTCGTTGTGGACGATCTGATTGCTTTTGAGGAAGGGGAACGCATTGCTGCCGACGGTGTGCTGGTGCAACAAAACGACCTGAGTGTAGATGAAGCCATTTTAACCGGCGAATCGCTGCCCGTCAGTAAAAACCCAGATGAAGAAGGCCGCAACCAGTTGTACCAGGGCACCACTGTGGCTTCCGGCGCGGGTGTAGCGAAAGTACAGGCGGTGGGCGTACAAACCGAGTTTGGCAAATTAGGCAAATCCATCGAGTCTATCGAAACCGAACCCACGCCTTTGCAGCGGCAGATTACGCGGTTTGTACGACAGATGTTGTGGGCCGGCCTGGTGGCTTTTTTGATCGTTTGCGCCATCAATTATGCCTATTCCGGTTCTTTCCTCAGTGCTTTGCTGTATTCGCTCGCCTTTGCCATGGCTTTGGTGCCGGAAGAGATTCCGGTGGCATTTACCACTTTTATGGCTTTGGGCGCTTACCGCATGACCCGCAAACACGTGCTGGTGAAACAACCCAAAACCGTGGAAAGCCTCGGCGCCGCAACGGTGATATGCCTCGATAAAACGGGCACCATTACGGAAAGTAAAATGACTGTTTCCGAGGTAACCGACTATTCGGGCAAAGGCCGCACGCTCGAATACGCCATGTGGGCCAGCGAACCGGCGCCCTTCGACGCAATGGAAAAGGCAATTCACCTGGCTTATGAAAAAGAAACGTCTAAAGACCGCCGCCCCGCTACACAAATGGTGCACGAATATCCGCTGGGCGGTGTGCCACCCATGATGACGCACGTATTTTTGCACGCCGACACGACAGAACGCATCGTAGCAGCCAAAGGCGCCGTGGAGCGCATTTTACAGGTTTGCAACATGGATGCTGCGCAACAGACGGAGATTCTGGCCAAAACAAAGGAAATGGCGCGCAAGGGTTACCGAATCCTCGGCGTGTGCAGCGCTGCCTGGAAGGATGAAAAATATCCGGCAAAACAGGACGATTTCCCCTGGACATTTGAAGGGCTGATAGGTTTGTACGACCCGCCTAAAGCGGGTATCGGCAAGGTGATGAACGACTTTTACCGGGCCGGCATCGCGGTCAAAATGATCACCGGCGATTACCCGGAAACCGCCCTGAATATTGCGCAGGAAAGTGGTATCCGGGTGCGGGGCGAAGCGGTAAGCGGCGAAGCGGTGATGCAAATGAACGAAACGCAACTCCGGGAAATAGTTGGCCGCACGGATGTGTTTGCGCGTATGTTCCCGGAAGCCAAATTGCGGGTGGTGGAAGCCCTGAAAGCAAACGGTGAAATCGTGGCGATGACCGGCGACGGCGTAAACGACGGCCCAGCCCTGAAAGCAGCCCAGGTGGGCGTAGCCATGGGGCGCCGCGGAACGGAAATCGCCAAAGGCGCCGCTTCGATGGTGCTGCTCGACGATAATCTGGCACACATGGTGAACGCCATCAAAACCGGGCGACTTATTTACTACAACCTTCGGAAAGCCATTCGATACATTATTTCCATTCACCTGCCGATTGTGCTGGTGGTACTGTTCCCCCTCTTGTTCGACTGGACCTACCTGCACATGCTGACCCCCATTCATGTGATATTTCTGGAACTGATTATGGGGCCTACTTGCGCCATTGCGTTTGAAAATGAACCTGCTGAGCCCAACGTACTGCAAAAACCGCCTCGTACGGAAGGCGCCAACCTGTTTTCCTGGCCCGAACTTTCATTGAGCCTTCTTCAAGGTTTTTTGATTACAGTGGGTGTTTTTGTGATGTACCACTACGCCATTTGGCTGGGAAAAGACGAAGCGACCACCCGCTCTTTCGTTTTTGTCACGATGCTGCTGGCCAATATTTTCCTGACATTTGCCAACCGCTCGTTTGAGTATACCATTGCACGGACGCTTTTTTACCGCAACCGCCTGCTGTGGTGGATGGTGGGCGTGTCGGTGCTGGTATTAATAACAGTTTTGCTTGTACCCGTAGCCCGCAACATATTTCAACTCGGCATATTAACCCCGGCAGAAACAGGCTGGTGCCTGCTGGCAGCGCTGGTGTCGGTTGGGTGGTTTGAGTTGTGGAAATGGCTGAAAACGTAAATTGGTGTTTAGTATGTAGTGTTTGGTGTTTAGGAAGCTTCGCGCTGGGCAACTGTATGTAATTCGGCTAAAATACGCACAATTGCCAAGGGCGAAGCTTCCTAAACACTAAACACCAAACACAAAACACAAAAAAAACATGAACTGGCACATACTTACCGAAAAAAAGATATTTGAATTGCTGGGTTCCTCCAAGCAGGGTATTACTTCTGTCCAATCGGAGCAACTTTTGGCTGAATTCGGTCCGAATGTGCTGGAAGAAGCCCGTAAAAAACCGCTCTGGAAAATGTTT
>JALHMA010000413.1:0-3734 GCA_022844265.1 Saprospiraceae bacterium
GGCTTCAGCATACTGCGTTTTTATGAAGGTGGCGAAACGTGGGTGCAGTTCTGGGAAGTAAATTCCGACGGAGCGGAAGCAAAACTGGTCTTTATGAAAAAAATAAAGGATCACCTTCCTGCCGAAGCGGAACAAATCCAGTCGGATTTTCCGGAATATGAACAGGGAGATACCATCACCCAACAAAAGGTTTCCAGTAACGAGGTAAAGCCGGTGGGCAAACTCCACAAATGGGTGTTCGGCGCGCATCACCGCGACCTTTACCTCGAAAAATATACGTTTCCGGTGCTGGACCTCAATACCTTCCAGGGCGGCGTCATCCCGGTAAAACAGGGCGGCGGCAACCAGACCAATTCCCTGCGGGTGGTGGATGCCAACGGGAAAGACTATGTGTTGCGGGGACTCACCAAGGATGCGAGCCGGTTTTTACCTTTCCCGTTTAATAAAATGGCCGCAGCGAAATACCTGGTGGAAGACAATTTTCTTTCCACCCACCCCTTCGCACCGCTGGCAGTGCCGTCCATAGCCGAAGCCATCAACGTATACCACACCAACCCAACCCTGTATTATATCCCGGCTCAACCGGCCCTTGGCCCTTACAACCGCATTTTCGGCGGCAAAATGCACCTGGTGGAAGAACGGCCGGATGGAAAAAACTGGAAGGACGCCGCCTGGTTTGGCAATCCCGACAAGATCGTCAGTACACCCGAACTGGTCGAAAGCCTGCTCCAGGACAATAAACACCGGGTAGACGAAGCCTGGGCTTTGCGATCGCGCATGCTGGATTTCCTGATCGGCGACTGGGACCGGCATGACGACCAATGGGTATGGGCTTGTATCAACCAGGACGACGGAACCAAACTGTACCGGCCCATTCCCCGCGACCGGGATCAGGCTTTTTCCCGCTACGACGGACTGGTCACCAATGTGGCGCGGCAGACCCTGCCCTTCCTGCGGCAATTACAAACGTATGGCCCCAGCGTCCGCAGCGTCAAATGGTCCACCTGGAGCGCGCGCCTGTACGACCATACCTTCCTCAACGAACTCGACTGGGAACAGTGGGAAGCACAGGTGCGGTTTGTGCAGGAACACCTGACCGACGAGATCATTGAAAATGCGTTCCGGAATTGGCCCGAAAAAGCGCGTGAGGTGTCGGCGCCCCATATTATCAGCAGCCTGAAATCCCGGCGCGACAACCTGATGGAGATTGCCCGCAAGCACTATGAATTTCTCGGAAAATCGGTGGATGTCATTGGCACCGATGAACGGGAACGATTTGTAGTGGAACGTATGGATGACCGTTTTACCCGTGTCACGGTATACGAATTGTCCAAAAAAGGGGAAGTAAAAGAGCGCATTTTTCAACGAACCTTCGACCGGAAAATCACCAAAGCGGTCAATCTGTACGGCAACGGCGATAAAGACGAATTCGTCGTGGAAGGCAAGGTGCGCAAAGGAATGAAGGTGCGTTTGATCGGCGGTCTGGAACCCGACGAGTTTACCGACCGGTCGGAAGTGGGCAAAGGGCGCAAAAAAACCCTCGTATTCGACGACCTGCGATCCAATACCCTGAACCCCGGTACTGAAACCCGGGATAAACGAAACAGCCTGTACCGCTACAATATCTACGACCGCCGCGGCTATGACAGCGAATACAATTTTGTGCTGCCGGTACCAATTGTGGGATATAACCCGGACGATGGTTTTTTGCTCGGCCCCTTTCTGAACATCACCAAATACGGCTTCAAAAAGGAACCCTATGCCTCTTCGCAGCAAATTGGCGGGAGATTTGCTTTCAGAACAGCAGCATTTAAAATGACTTATGAAGGCGATTTTCCGAATATGTTTGGAAATTGGGACCTGTACCTGGATATATCCAACCAGGGGCCGACTTATTCTTTCAATTTCGCCGGTATTGGCAATGAATCGTTTCGGGAAAAAGGCAACAACAATTTTTACCGGGTCCGGCAAACCGGCACGCGGTTATATCCGGCTTTTAAAAAGCGCTTTGCCGGCTCCAGCGGTTATATTACCCTCGGGCCTTTGCTGGAAACATCGAGGATAGAGGCGACGCCCGGACGATTTATCACCGCCTACGGCAGCGATAATCCGGCGTTGTTCAAACGGAAATATTTCGGCGGCACCGAATTCAGTTTAGTGTTTAACAATGTCGATAATTTCTTTTTGCCGCACCAGGGCATCCGTTTTAAAACAACTTTGAACTGGACAAACAATCTGGCTGAAAACAAAAACTTCACCGTCTGGCGGGTGCAACTCGCTTTTTATAAACACCTCGATTACAGAGAAAATATCGTTTTCGCTACCCAGATCGGTGGCGGGCAAAATGTAGGAACCGGCTATGAATTTTTCCAGATGCAGACCATCGGCGGCCAGCAGGGACTGCGCGGGTACCGTACCGAGCGCTTTTATGGGAAAAGCAGTTTCTGGCACAATACCGACCTCCGGGCCAGGTTGAGCAGCAGTTATAATTCCACCCTGCCACTCACGTTCGGGGTTTTCGGCGGTTTCGATTACGGGCGGGTCTGGCTGGAAGAAGACGAGTCTGCAAAGTGGCATTACAACTATGGCGGCGGGTTGTGGGTATCTCCGGTCGATGTGCTGGTGTTCTCCTTAGGCGCTTTTATTCCCGGGGAAAATACGGAAAGATCGCCGCGGATCGTTTTTCAGGCGGGATTCGGATTTTAGGTAGCCGAACAAATCAAAAGGCATTCAACCATCTCAACCCCTCAACGATTTCAACTATCTCAACAATCTTGACAATAAATAATGCCCAGGTTTTCGCTCATTTTCATCTTATTGTTTCCCCCCTTCCTGTCTTTCAGTCAGCATAAACCGGGCTTTATGCCGGAAGACATTACTGCCGATCCATTCGGCAATGCGCGCTGTTACTGTATTCCCGGCATCCGGGGTAAGTCGGCTGGAAAGGGCCTGGAAATATCATACAGCCAAAACGGATCCAGTACCTACCGGCCTGAAAAAACCCCGATGGCTGCCCCGTACAGCGCGACCAATCGCAGCGAGCAGTTTTTGATGAGTATTAAAGCGCCCCTGCTGAACAAACCGGATTTCAAGATGATGGTGGGTGTAAAATATGTGCGCGACCAATACCATTTCAAACAGGTCGGTAGCGATTTTCGCCCCATGTTCAATCAGTTAGATCAGCATTCATTGAAAAACACCTCCTATGACCTGATCATGGTTAAACCGCTGAACGAGCGCCATTACGGTGTGATGCGGCTGAAATACGGCTTTGCCGGTAATTATAGAGGCCCCTTCAATTTCGATAAAAAAAACAGGGTGATCAGTCTGATGGCATTTTTTGCTTCCAAAAGGGACGAAGACCATGAATGGGGCGCCGGTTTATCCTATCTACAATCATTCCGACGCACCATTATCCTCCCCGTGTTTGTGTGGAACCGCAATTTTTCTTCCAAATGGGGCGTGGAATCCATGTTGCCCCTCAATTTTTTTATGCGGTACAATCACACTTCAAGCAGGCTGTTTTTGGGCGGGGTTGAATTTATGAGTCAAAGCTACCGGGTCAGTTACGCGGATGCCGTACAGGGCGAGCAGGACTACGCCTTGAACCACTCGGCCATCATTGCCTCGATAAGCGCCGAGCAGCGTTTTGCCGGTTGGCTGGGTGTGTATGCTAAAGTGGGGTACCAGAAAAACTTCGCTGCCGACTTCAGGTCGAAATCAACGAATACGGC
>JALHMA010000413.1:3834-5117 GCA_022844265.1 Saprospiraceae bacterium
GAGGAGCCGGGCAATTCGTTATCCCGGCGAAAAACCTGTTCGCCCCAGCGGTTATAAATGTCGAGCCGCCGGATCAGGGTGACACTTTTTGAAGGAAACAACGTAAAAGTATTATTGACGCCGTTGTCGGAAATATCCTGCCGAAAAACATTCGGGGCGTACACATCCAATCTTGGTAAAATGGTGATGCGCGCGGAATCGCTTCCCGGGCAGCCGCGATCGTCCATGACATGGAGCGTGTACACGGTATTTTGCATAGACATGGCAACGGGCGCCGGGCAGGAAGTGCAGGAAAGGCCGTCTGGCGGCTGCCACAGAAAACTCGTCAGGGCAAAGTTCGCATTGGCTTCCAGCGTCAATGAATCGCAAACCAGGAGTTCCCGGTCGCCGCCGATGGATAGCAGTACGGGCGTCGGATCGATGAGCTGCACAGACATCGGGAAACGGCAGCCCAGAGAATCTGCAACCGCCACGGTGTACATTCCCGCGCCGAGGCTGTCGAAAGTCGCCTGGGCTTGTGCCGGCCCATCGTTCAGACTAAAATTGATCTGTCCGGAGCCGCCCAGCACATCCTGCACCTGAATGCGTCCGTCCTGGTAGCCATAACAATGCGGATCGTTTGCCGTGGCTGCAGCAGTCAGTTCGACCTCGTACACATACAAACTATCGGTAGCCGGGCAGTCATACGCCGAAGTGACGGTCACGGCGTACCAGCCGGGCACAGGCGCTTCAATATCAGCCGATTGCGCGCCGGTCGACCACAGATACCGGGCATAAGCGCCCGCCTCCAGCACAGCCGGCGCGCCATTGCAAACAATCGTATCCGCTCCGCTGATGGCAAAATCCGAAAGGTCATCGAGCGCCAGTTCCACAGGTAAAGACACGGCCCGGCAATGCGACAGGGCGAGGTTTGCCGGGCCGCCGGCCACCACGAGCCGGTATTGCTCGCCTTCCGCGGGTAGAGCCACCGTATGGCTCAGGTTATTGCCGTTTGGGAGCTGCTCCCAGCTGTTGTTGCCGGTATTAAAAGACTGCCACTCGTAATAAGCAGGCGTGTAGGGCGAGTTGACCAGTGCAGCGTTCAGGGTAAGCGGCTGACCGGCGCAGAAAAAAGCCGTGACGGGCACATCGATGTCGGGTCCGCAGGCGCGGAAAGAGATGTTGTCGATGGCCAGGTCGTTGCCATAACCGCCGGGCGCTTCGTTGCGCAGGCTCAGCGTAACCTCCGTTGTGCCGGGATCGGTGGAAAAGGAAAAGCGGTAGGTATGCCACTTGGCGTCTAC
>JALHMA010000414.1 GCA_022844265.1 Saprospiraceae bacterium
GAGTGGCTGCTCGTTAGAAGAAGGAGCTCAACATTCTTCTAATGAGCAGCCACTCACTACTCACCACTCACTACTCACCACTCACAAATACAGGCCTGAAAAACCCAAATCAAAAATCAAAAGAGTGGCCAAAGGGGATGTCTCTCACTTCTCACCTCTCACTTCTCACTTCTCACTCCGGGCATCCCGAACTCCGCAAAATACCGCCACAACGCCGCCGAATGCAGGGCCTGAAACACCTCTCCGGCCCGTAAAATGCGCAGCACCTCCGCAGCGGGCAATACCCGGACGGTGATCTCCTCGGTTGATTCCAATTGTTGCAGATCCAGGCGTTCGACTCCGGTAGCCAGGAAAATATGGCTCGTATTGGTATGGGTGGCCGGATTGGCGGAAGCCTGAATCCAAAGCTGCCATTCGCCGCCGCCGAAGCCGGTTTCTTCAAGCAGTTCCCGCTGCGCGTTTTCCAGCGGGGAGAACGCTTTCTCCGCCACACCGGCTGCCAGTTCGTAGTGGACAGCGCCGATGCCGTGCCGGTACTGCCGGATCAGTACAAATTCTCCGGCTTTTGTGACGGCCAGGGTCATTACCCAGTCGGGGTACTCGAACACGAAATAATCTTCAATACGGGCGCCATTCGGCAGCAGAACGGTGTCTTCCCGAAGGGTCATATACGGCTGCCGGTCCAGCACGTAACGCCGGTCGAGCACCTGCCAGGGTTGGGGATCGTGGGGAATATCGGGTTCGTTGTTCATAAGTAGTTATTAGACATAAAAGAAGAGGCTACTCCACGATAAACGTGAAGTAGCCCCTCCGAAAGACGGACCGGGGAACAACTATTTTAATGTGTAGCGGGCACTCAAAGCGCCGTAACCGCCACCAAATCCTCTGGCATAGCCGCCAATGAAGAAACCCGGTACCCAGTCGACAGACAGGTTGAGCGGAACGCTTTCAAATTTGTAGTCCAGACCAAGGTTAAGCAATATGGAAAGGTTCACGTTCGTGTCGTCATCGCCCGGAAGATCAAAATCATAGTTCCAGAAATAAGCGGCAGCACCACCGCCAAAATACCATTGTAAACCTGCAACGCTTTCAATCGGCTTGTGGTGTTGGTACAGACCACCGACATTAAACCAGCCATAGCCGCTGTAATTGCGGAAACCTGCAAAAACTTCGATTGCGCCGGGTTCGCTGATAAATTGTTTATACGATACAGAAAGGGGTACACCAAAACGCAACCCAATGGCAGACTTATAGGTGCTTTGGGAATATGCTGCAGAAAATGCAAACATAATGGCAAGGGTGAAAAAGAGTTTTTTCATAATGATTTCAGATAGTTAAAAATGATTTTTGTTCGCCCCAAAGGTAGAGGTTCGATTCAAATCACAAAACATTGTCCCGGACTAATTTTTTGTTCCGGTGCCGCGTCATGTAGCAAAACGAATGTTATAAACACCTCGTTATCAAAATATTGAATATGTAATTGTACAGATTTTGTAATGCGCATGACACCTATTGCAGACACTTATAACGCATAACTCACAACTCATAACTACTTATGTTTGTCGTTCCATACAAAAGCCCCAACTTTGCCCCGCTTTCTAACCAGATTCGATATGAAAATCGCGGTATTTCCCGGTTCTTTTGATCCCATCACGGTCGGCCACGTAGACCTGGTGCGACGCGCCCTGCCTCTTTTCGACAAAATTATTGTGGCAGTTGGCATTAATTCCACCAAAAAATACCTGTTCCCGCTGGAACAGCGCATGGAGTGGTTGCGGCAGGTTTTTGCCAAATACCCGCAGGTCAGCGTCGACTCTTTTGAAAACCTGACCGCGCATTATTGCCAGCGCATCGGAGCGCGTTACCTGCTACGGGGCCTGCGCAATGCCTCCGATTTCGATTATGAAAAAACCATTTCACAACTCAATCATATTGTGGGCGATGGGATCGAAACGGTATTCCTGATTTCACAACCGGAATTTTCCCATATCAGCAGCACCATCGTACGCGAAATCATTGTCGGCGGCGCCGATGCCACGCCGTTTATCCCGGCGGAGGTTCATATCGGCACGCTACCATGAAAAAATGAGTATTTGAGGATTTGAGTATTCGAGTATCTGACTGATAACGAATCATTTATACTCAAATATTCAAATCCTCGAATACTCAAATCCTCGAAACTATACACCACACACATATAGCAAATGACTGACGCAATATTTACGGTACCACATCCGGTGAATGAACCGGTGCTGAATTTCGCACCGGGATCGCCGGAAAAATTATCCCTGAAAAAAGCGCTCGCCGACGCAAAAGCCTCCCAAAAAGACATTCCCATGTTTATCGGGGGCAAACACGTGTTTTCGGAAGAGAAACTGGCCATGCGCCCGCCGCACGAACGCAAACATATTCTGGGCCATTACTCCAAAGGCAATGCCTCGCACGTAAAATCAGCCATAGAGGCCGCGCTCGCCGCCAAACCGGCCTGGGAAGCCATGCCCTGGCAGGAACGCGCCGCAATTTTCCTGCGCGCCGCCGATTTGCTGACCGGGCCGTATCGCTCCAGGATGCTGGCGGCCACCATGCTCTGCCAAAGTAAAAACGCTTACCAGGCTGAAATTGACTGCATCTGCGAGTTGGCCGATTTCTGGCGGTACAATGTCCATTTCATGGAAAAAATTTACCAGCAGCAACCCATCAGCAGCCGTACCATCTGGAACCGAACCGACTGGCGGCCCCTGGAAGGTTTCATTTTTGCATTGACACCTTTCAATTTTACTGCCATTGCCGGCAATTTGCCCACGGCGCCTGCCATGCTGGGCAATGTAGCCGTCTGGAAACCCGCCGAATCCCAGATTTACTCGGCAGCGGTTATTATGGAAATCCTGGAAGCAGCCGGACTACCAGCCGGCGTCATCAACCTGGTGTATGTGGATGGCCCGACCGTCGGCGACGTGGTGTTCCGCCACCCGGCGTTCGCCGGACTGCACTTTACCGGTAGCACGGGCGTGTTCCAGCGCATCTGGAAAACCATCGGCGACAATATTGCCAATTACCGTACCTACCCGCGCATTGTGGGCGAAACGGGCGGCAAAGACTTTGTCATCGCGCACCCTTCTGCCGAAGCGGACGCCGTGGCCGTCGGACTGGTACGCGGCGCTTTTGAGTTTCAGGGCCAAAAATGTTCCGCCGCTTCCCGGGCTTACATCCCGCAAAGCCTCTGGCCCGCTGTAAAGGAAAAAATGCTGGCAGACCTGGCCTCCATGACCATGGGCACCACCGAAGATTTCCGCAATTTTATCAATGCCGTCATCGACGAAAAGGCTTTTGATAAGATCACATCCTATATCGCCGATGCTAAAAAAGCGCCGGGCGTGCAGGTGATTGCAGGTGGAAATTACGACAAAACGGAGGGCTTCTTTATCGAACCAACGGTCCTCGAAGTGTCTGATCCTAAATATGTTACCATGTGCGAGGAGATTTTTGGGCCGGTGCTGACCATCTACGTTTACCCCGATGCACAATATGCGGAAACGCTGGATTTGCTCGACCAAACTTCGCCTTACGCCCTCACCGGCGCTGTGTTTGCGCGCGACCGGGCTGCCATCGAACTGGCCAACCTCAAACTCCGCCACGCAGCCGGCAACTACTACATCAACGACAAACCAACCGGCGCCGTCGTGGGCCAGCAGCCCTTCGGCGGAGGCCGCGCTTCCGGCACCAATGATAAGGCGGGTTCTATCCTGAATATGTACCGCTGGATATCTCCGCGTACGATGAAGGAGAATTTTGTGCCGCCAACGGATTACAGATACCCGTTCTTAAGTGAGGAATGAGGGATGAGGAATGAGGGATGCAGAGCGGGATTAACAGGGATGAGGAATGAGGAATGCCGAGCGGGATGTCGGACAGCACGCTCGGCATTCCTCATTCCTCATTCCTCATTCCTTTTTCGGGACCGGATCGTGCATCGGGTGTTTGCTCCAGGGATGGCAGCGCAGGATGCGTTTGACGGCCAGGTAAGTGCCTTTCAGCACGCCCCATTCTTCGATGGCGCCGATGGCATAATAGGAGCAGGTGGGCTGGTACCGGCATTTATTGGCGCCCAGCAAAGGTGAAAGCGTCAACTGATACAGGCGGATCAGCAAAATGAACGGAAACCGGATAATTTTAGACCACATCACAAGGTAAATTTGTACCCTACGCCCCGCATAGAATGGAAAAAATGCGGATTTTTAGGGTCTTCTTCAAAGTATTTGCGGAATGCCAGAATGAAATTATCGATGGTCCGCGTACTTGGAAACACATCATAACCCCACACGGACTGCAGTATCTGGTTGCGGCTGACCACCTCGTTTTTTCGTTCAATGAGCAGTTTGAGCAGCATGGCCTCTTTTTTGGTGAGCATGATTTCGTCGCCCCGGAATGATACCGCCTCAAAAGTATCGAAATTGATCTTGTTTTTGCCGAATTCAAACAAAGTCGGCGCCTCGCCTTTCACCCGCTGGCTGCGCCGCATCAGATTGTTCACCCGCAACAGCAATTCTTCCAGCACAAAGGGTTTGGTCAGGTAGTCATCTGCACCTTTCTTGAGACCCATAATGCGGTCTTGTGACATGTCCTTGGCCGTCAGCAGCAAAATCGGAACTTCCGTATTGGTTAGCCGCACCTGCTCTGTAATGGCAAAACCATCCACATCGGGCAGCATCACATCGAGCAGCAGCAAATCGAAATGCTGGCTCTGTGTATATTCCAGGGCTTTTTTACCATTGCCCGTGGCCACCACTTCATAACCTTCTATTTCAAGGTTCATTTTGACCGCGTCGCGGATATGTTCTTCGTCTTCGACTAATAGGATTCTCATGCTATCTTGAAGTGAGTGGGTGAGAAAAATGGAACACGGATTAAAGAGATTGGACACGGATTTTCCCCTCGTAGAGTCAATGGGGACGCGGATTTGGCGGATTACGCGGATGAACGCGGATTTTTCCGCTTTAGAGTTGACACGGATCAAGTATATCGCTTTAAAAAATCAGATCAACTCTAGAG
>JALHMA010000415.1 GCA_022844265.1 Saprospiraceae bacterium
GCGCAATACCCGATGATTGTCAATTTTTACGAAAAACTCTCCGACGGACTGCACCAGCACCGCTCCCCGGATTTTCACCGCTCGCAAATCAATTACACCGTTTATGCCAGCAAAGGCTATCTCATTTTTGCACCGGACATTCCTTACCGCACGGGTTATCCCGGAGAAAGCGCCTACAACGCCATTGTCAGCGGCGTGACGGCTTTGATCAACAAAGGTTTTGTCGATCCCAAACGCGTGGCCATGCAGGGGCATTCCTGGGGCGGTTACCAGGCGGCTTATGTGGTGACGCGCACCAACCTTTTTGCCTGTGCGGAAGCCGGTGCGCCGGTAGCCAACATGACTTCGGCTTATGGTGGCATCCGCTGGGAATCGGGCCTGAGCCGCGTATTTCAATATGAACATCAGCAGAGCCGCATCGGCGGCAGCCTGTGGGAATACCCGATGCGCTACCTGGAAAATTCGCCCTTGTTTACGCTGGATAAAGTACAGACCCCGCTCCTGATTTTGCACAATGACAAAGACGGCGCCGTTCCGTGGTACCAGGGCATCGAATTATTTTCGGGCTTGCGCCGCCTCGGAAAGCCCTGTTGGCTGCTCAATTACAACGACGAGCCGCACTGGCCGGTAAAACTGCAAAACCGTATGGACTTTCAACGGCGTATGCAGCAGTTTTTTGATTATTACCTGATGTCTGCGCCGCAACCCAAGTGGATGAAACGCGGTGTGCCGCCGATGGAAAAAGGTATTTTACAGGGGCTGGAGACGGATGACTAGTACAATGTCACACCGTTTTTGAGTATTCGAGTATGCGAAAATTTGAGTATAAATGATTCGTTATCAGCCAGATACTCAAATACTCGAATCTTCAAATACTCAAAAGAATTCAAAATTTGCTATTTGTCGCACCAAACAACTGTTGTCGCCGTGAAATACCTGTTATCGTTTGCCTATTGCTTTTGTGTGTATCCGTTTTTTGCTCAAAATGATACATCGTCGCTGCTGCTCAGCCCGGAGCGGCTCACCGAACAGGATATAGTGATGCGCGATCTTTCTTTACAGTCGACGCGGGTGATTTCCGCCACGCGCTCCCTCGAAGAAGCCGATCAAATGCCGTTCACGATCTGGGTGGCTACGGCGGAAGATATTCAGCGCAACGGATTCATTACCCTGGGCGATGTGCTGCGGGCGGCGCCGGGTATCCGGGTGTCTCAACCCGGCAATGCGCTGGAAGGAGAGACCTTTCTCATGCGCGGAATGGCGGGCAATCAATTTGTCAAAATTTTGATCAACGATGTGCCGATCAAACCTTTTACGGCACTGGGTATGCCTATCGGCGCGCAGTTGCCGATCCGGCAGGCAGAACGCATCGAAGTCATTTATGGCCCTGCCGGCGCGCTTTACGGCAATGAAGCATGTGCAGGCGTGGTGAATATTATCCTGAAAGAATCCGAAAGGCCCGTTTATACCCAGGCGGATCTGTCTTTCGGGCGTTTCGGCAACAATAATCTCGATCTTACATTCGGCGGCAAATTGGGCAAAGACAAAAAAATATTTCATTTCAGCCTGTATGGCAGCAGTACGGTACGCGAACGGACAGATATTTATTACGACCAGTCGATTTTCAATGCAGATGCTTATGTCCCGCGATACCTGCCGCAGGGTTTTTACCTGAATAACCCCAATTACCGGCGTTCAGATATGGGCAACATCCCGAAAACCGCTCCGGTCATGCATGAAAGCCGCTTGTTTGGGGTAAATCTGCGGTGGCGGGGCCTTCAATTCAGTTACCACCGGATGGCCCGTTTTGATCATAGTGCATTGGGAATGAATCCATTAGCCGTTTCTTATGCCAACTCTTCCAACCGGATTGCTGAAAACCACGAGGTGTTTGTTTTTAGTTTTCAAAAACAGCGAAAACGCTGGGTGGCGTACCATACCGCATCTTTTTTGCGGTATAAAATTAATAATACCTCCACGTCGACCTTTATTTACGACCGGCTGGCAGCGGGTAGTTATTTGTTACAATCAACGGTGGCTCCGCCCGTGACGGGTCTCGTAGACAGCGTTTTTCAAAAATACAATTCCGATGAGCGGTACGGTTACGCTAATGGATTTGACGCCCGCTTTGAATCGAGGTTAAATGCTTCGCTGCTCAGAAATTTATCACTCGATATGGGGTTTCAAATCAATTTATCAAATGGATTTGCCTATTTCAACCACCATCAAACGCCGGTGGAAGCCAACGCATTCGACAGTAATATTTTTTCCGAACCGGTTTCTCCCAACAGTCGGGGCGCCCTGGATTTAACCGGATTCGGTCAGTTGAAATGGCAGAGCAAAGCATTGACGATGATCGGCGGACTGGCCCTGAATACGTTTGTGAGTGATTTTTCGAGTGTAACGCCTCTCCCCCGGCTGGCGGCGCAATACCGCATTGCAAAACGCTGGGTCGCAAGGGCCAACTACGCACAAGGTGTCCGGCAGGTATCGCCATATTACCAAACCAATTCATTTTATATCCTGCCTGAAAACGGCAATTTATCCAGCGCGCTGGTTTCTTCTTTAAATGAACCGGAACGAACCCGCGGGGCAGAAGGTGCTATACGTTTTGAAGGCGATTTTAGCCTGGAAGGGGTTTATTTCTGGCAGGAAGCCGGCAATCTGGTGCGCCCCAACAATCTGGTGTTGACGGAAACGGGCGACTGGATTTACGGATACCAGACTGTTCCCGGGCGCGGGAGGAATTTGTGGGGAATACAGGGTTTGTTTCGCTCAGAAAACAAGGATTTGATCGGAATTTCCGGCCAAAACCGCAAAAAAGTAGTTATTTCTTCCCGTACGGAGTTCTTTATACAATATGCACGGGGAAAAGAATGGCTCTCAGAAGGCGCGGAACCCCTGCAAGAAGTGATGAACCAGCCGCGCTGGCATACGCAGTTCCGCACCTTTTTTAAATTGAATCAACTGGAACTGATGTTTGCTTCCAACCGCCAATCATCTGTGCTCAGCAAATCAATCGCTTACCGCGAGCAGTTCCAATACCAGTATATCCTGGAGCGCCATCCGACTTTTCGAAGCTGGGATATGTCCGCCCGCCTTTACCTGAGCAATCATTTTCTGATTTACATGCAGTTTCAAAATATGTTTAACCGCCGTTTTGCAGGATTAGACGCTACCGGAACGCCTGATGATCTGTTGTTTAACCCACAACAAGGGCGCATGATACGATTCGGCGTAAATTATAATATGAATTAATGAACTAATACCCCCTGTATTTGTGTTTGGAAGATTCGCCTGTTACTATTAGATTTGTGGGCGGAAGAGGGGGGCAACGATTTAAAAACAGGCATGGAAGCATCGCACAACTAAAAACGCTGAAAAATCACCCCGCTGCGTGCTGATGGACTTCCCGCTGCCAAAAAACTTGAACTTACTATTGAGCGACATCATTCTTACAGTCGAGGGCGTTGATCCCGTTGAACTCTTCGGAGAAAACAACGCCAAACTAAATCTCTTGCGCAAAGCTTTTACCGATGTGACCATCACGTCCCGGGGAAACAGCCTGAAACTCACCGGCGAAAAAAAAGACACCCAGGCGGCCAAGGCAAAATTCGAGATGATGGTGCGCTACCTGCGCGAGCACCAGGAACTTCCCGTGCAAACAGTCGAAGACTTGTTGGGTGGAGAAAACCCTTTTGAAGTGCGTATTCCTGTCAATGGAGATGGCAGCAATGGCAATACGATTCTTTTTGGGCGCGATGGCAAACCCATCCGGGCTAAAACCCGCAACCAAAAACGAATGGTCGAAATCGTGGAAACGAATGATATCGTTTTTGCGCTCGGGCCGGCCGGTACGGGTAAGACCTATACCGCCGTGGCATTGGCGGTGCGCGCGTTGAAAAATAAAATGGTCAAAAAAATTGTGCTCACCCGCCCGGCTGTTGAAGCCGGCGAGAGCCTCGGTTTTTTGCCCGGCGACCTGAAAGAAAAGGTCGATCCTTACCTCCGTCCGTTGTACGACGCGCTGGACGATATGCTTCCCATGGATAAATTGAATTTTTTCATGGAAAACCGCATCATCGAAATTGCGCCGCTCGCTTTCATGCGCGGTCGCACGCTCGACCATGCGTTTATCATCCTCGATGAAGCGCAAAATGCCACGCCGCTTCAGTTAAAAATGTTCCTTACCCGCCTCGGGCCTTCTGCGCAATGCGTCATTACCGGCGATATGAGCCAGATCGACCTGCCGCACAACCAAAAATCGGGACTTCGCCAGGCTATTGAAATCCTGGACGGCGTGGAAGGTATCGCTTCGATCCACCTGACGACCGAAGACGTCGTGCGCCACCGCCTGGTGAAAGACATCATCAAGGCCTACGACAAAATTGAAGCCGAAGACCGCGCTAAAAAAGAGCGTCGGAAAGCCGAACAAAACGCCGATAAGGAAGAACTGGTGGAAACGCGGCCCGATTGGCAGCCGTCGAAGCCCGAAGGGGCTTAAGTGCGTGTTTGGTGTTTGGTTTTTAGTGTTTCGGACGCTTCGCCTTTGGCAACTGTGAGTAGTTTAGGCAATGCCTCGAAACAAAAACACCAAATACCAAACACAGCCAAAGGCAACGCGCCCCAAACACCAAACACCAAACACCATACACTAAACACGCACAAATGACATCTACTGTACTATATCTCGGCGAGCTCCGCACCGAAGCGACCCACCTGCTTTCCGGTGAAAAAATCATCACCGACGCGCCGCCCGACAACCAGGGCCGCGGCGAGGCATTTTCCCCCACCGACCTCTGCGCTACTTCGCTGGCTTCCTGTATGCTGACCCTCATGGGCATCAGCGCCCGCAACCACGGAATTGATATCACCGGCGCACATGCCGAAGTCACCAAAATCATGGCTGCCGACCCGCGCCGGATCGCGCGGATTGAAATCAAGTTTACCATGCCGGCGAATGGGTACTCGGATACTCAGAAAAAAGTGCTGGAACTGGCGGCGCGGACTTGTCCGGTGCATTTTAGCATTGCGGAGGGAATAGAGGA
>JALHMA010000416.1 GCA_022844265.1 Saprospiraceae bacterium
TGTGCAATGGAAACCACCGCTTTGCCATAATGGGATTTACCATACCCGGGGCGATCTACCGCAACGAGCCGCGTTCGGTTGTAAACAGAGGAGTCGCGAAACAAGGCGCTGAATTTAACCATCGAACTGGGCGCACCGTGCAGCAGCAGGGTTACAGGCAGCGAATCGGCGCCGATGGTCCAGCCACGCAGGGTATACGCGCCGGAGCGGAAATAAAAAATAGTAGGCTGTACGGCTTCTTCGGCAAACGTTTTCCAAATCTGGCGATCAGAAGAGGTCATTTTCCAGACGCTAAAGTGCGGCGGAAACCGGCGATTACAGGAAGTAAGCAATAAGACAAATAAAAATGCAACGGTTGGGACTATACAAGATTTCATACTTTGCACAACGTGTGTTTGCGCCGCTTGTTTTTCAAAACCATTGTCGTTTTCCGGCGTTTGTCTTGTTATTTGCCTATGAGCAACTTTTTCGACATACATACCCACTTTCCGACCGGAAATGCCGGGGTAACCGAGCTGGAAAATCTTCGATTCGGGCAGATCGCTTCGGGCCGGACAAAGTTTTGCTCCGTCGGCCTGCACCCCTGGTACCTGAAAGCTGATGGATTTGATGCCGAAAAGCAATGGCTGGATCAGCAATCCGTTTTACCCGGCGTTTGCGCCATCGGGGAAGCCGGGCTGGATAAGGTATGCGACACGCCCTGGTCTTTGCAGGAAGCGGCTTTCCGGTATTGCATCGACGTTTCGGAAACGGTCCAAAAGCCGCTCGTTATTCACTGCGTCAGGGCTTACAACGAAGTGATTCAAATCAAAAAACAATGGAAACCAAAGCAGCCATGGATTTTTCACGGCTTTAATAAACATCCCGACACTGCACAAATGCTGTTGAAAGAAGGATGCTTCCTGTCTTTCGGGGCTGCATTGCTGAAACCCGGCAACCACAGCGCCGAAGCCTTGCGTCAAACGCCGGAGGATCGTTTTTTCCTGGAAACCGACGATGATCCCGATGTTGAAATTGCCGCTATTTATGAGCAGGCAGCACTGCTGCGGGGCATCTCTTTGGAACAATTGAAAGGGCTGATGGCAAAAAACGCAAAGACGTTTTTAGGAATGATAAACGATAAATGATGAATGATGAATGATGAATGATGAATGACCGAGCGTTATGTCGGACATAACGCTCGGTCATTCATCGTTCATCATTTATCATTCATCATTCCTCCTTTTATGCTTCCTTATCCGCCGCGGGTTATTCCACAGCACAAAACCGCTGATGGAAAGTAATATCAATCCGGAAGCAACAATCGTGGTGTACGTCAGTTTTACCTGTTCTGATTCCGTTTGAAAAAAATAGTCGAGGATGGAGCCGTCGTGAATTTTTTCGATGAAATCGGAACGGCGGGTGGCGCGGGACAACACGGCTCCGCTATGGCAGTCGATTTGAATTTCCGTAAAATGGTGCAGAAAAACGATCTTGGCAACTCCTTTTAGGGGTCGGATGTCGATGCGGTCTATCTCCGGCGAAGCCTGTAAACTATCCCGGGCATAATCTTGTGCAATCGCCTGAATCCGGTCGAGCGTCAGCCATTCGGACGCTACACGGCTGGAACCGTTTTGAGTAGGCGGCAATAAATCTATTTGTTTTTTCCAGCCCAGCAACAAACCAGTACAACCGATCAGAAACATAAATACAAACAAAGGAACCGCCAGCCATTTGTGGAGTTTTCGGTAAAATCGTGTTTTCCGGGCGATGTGTTCTGTTTTTGTTGTCAAAAGTAGTTATTGGTTATAAGTACGTTGTCACTGAATTTTTTTGAGTATTTGAAGATTCGAGTATTCGAGTATCTGACTGATAACGAATCACTTATACTCGAATACTCAAATCTTCAAATACTCAAAAAACTTGTGTGATATTGTATTAGTTATTGATTATCAGGGCAAATTTGCAAAACTATCACAAACGCTGTATGCAACAACTTGATTTACTTATTATCGGCGGCGGACCTATCGGTCTGGCCTGTGGACTGGAGGCGCAAAAAGCGGGACTGCATTACCTCATAGTAGAAAAGGGATCTTTGGTCAATTCCTTGTACCACTACCCTGCCAATATGACTTTTTTTTCGACCTCCGAACGCCTGGAAATCGGCGATATCCCCTTTGTTTCCAACAATGCCAAACCTACCCGTTCGGAAGCGCTGGAATACTACCGAAGGGTGGCAGAGTCGAAAAAACTACAGTTGAATCTCTATGAAGAGGTGCTGCGTGTCGAGCGACAAACACCTGGTTTCCAGGTATTTACCAATAAACACACCTATCATGCCAAACAGATTGTACTGGCAACGGGGTTCTACGACATTCCGGTCCGATTAGGCATCGAAGGGGAAGATTTGCCTAAAGTGACGCACTACTACCAGGAACCGCATGCCTATTACCGGCAAAAAGTGGTGGTGGTGGGCGCCAATAATTCAGCCGTCGATGCAGCCCTGGAAACCTGGCGCAAAGGCGCCGAAGTGACGATGGTGGTGCGCAGCGAAGACATCGGCGCGCGCGTCAAATACTGGGCGCGGCCCGATATTGTAAATCGTATTCAGGAGGGTTCTATCCATGCTTATTTTAATTCCGAACTGCGCGCCATCCGCCAGCATGAAGTGGATATCGAAACGCCGCAAGGCCTGATTACCATAGCCAACGATTTTGTGGTGGCCTCTACCGGTTACCAGCCCAACCTCGATTTTCTGCGGGCACTGGGCGTGGAACTCAGTAACGATGGCCGTTTCCACCCGCAATACAACCCGGAAACGCAGGAATCAAATGTCCCGGGGCTTTACCTGGCGGGCGTGGTTTGCGGCGGTATGGACACGCATGTGTGGTTTATTGAAAATTCGAGGGTGCACGCGGAGCGGATTATGCAGAGCGTGTGTCGTGTATAGTGTATAGTGTTTGGTGTATAGTGTTTGGTGTTTGGGGGGCTTTGCCTTTGGCCACTCGGGTCTCCCGGTCGCGTAGCGGCTAGGAGACCCGAGTGGCCAAAGGCAAAGCCCCCCAAACACCAAACACCAAACACTAAAAACCCATGGCCTTCCACAGTATCCGGCCGCTCCAAACCATAATAACAATTCCAACCAGGACGTACATGACCCGGACGGGCAATTTACCCGCCAGCCGGGCGCCCAGCGGCGCCGCTGCGACGCCGCCTACGATCAGGCCGGCAATTACCAGCCAGTGCGACAAACCGATAAAGGAAAAGAACGTAACGGCGCTGGCCAGCGTGACAAAAAATTCGGTCAGGCTCACAGATCCGATGACATATTGAGGCGTTTTACCTTTTGCAATCAAGGTACTGGTCACCAGTGGCCCCCAGCCGCCGCCGCCGAAGGAATCGAGGAAACCACCCGCTCCGGCCAGCCAGCCGAGGTTGCGCGCCCGGCGCTTTTTATTTTTCCGCACAAATGCCCTGCTCAGAATACGCATACCCAGCAACAAAATGTACACTGCCAGGATCGGTTTGATGTACGCAGCATATTCCTCGCCCAGCCAGGACAATAGCGCGGCACCCACAATAGCGCCGATGACGCCCGGCCCTAAAAGCACCCTGACCAAACGCCGGTTGATATTGCCGAACCGGTAATGCGAATACCCGGAAGCGCCCGCAGTAAATACTTCGGCGGTGTGAATACTCGAACTCACCGCCGCCAGGGGTACGCCCGCACCCATCAAAAACACCTGGGTGACCACGCCGTAACCCATACCCAGCAGCCCGTCGGCCAATTGTGCCAAAAAGCCCACGCCCACAAATATCCAGAACTGCCGGTCTATACTGCCTACCAAATCAGGCCAGGTATGCGTAGGCACATAAAAAGAAACCACATTAAAAATGAGCGACAAACCAAAGGCCGCCAGGGCAGCCGTCGCCAGGCGCCGCCATTTCCGGTCGCTGATACGCTCCAGGTTCTGGTGCGGAATGACCGCCGTAAGCGCTTCTTCACCTGCCTCAATCGATGCCGTCAAAGCGCTCCGTTCTGTATGCTGGGGTGGTATCGCTGCTTCGCCCGCCGCAATGGATGCGGTTAAAGCATTGAGGCTGCGTATTTTTTCCGCAAAATCTCCCCCCAGTTTTTGCCGAATGACCGGCATGTGCTGCAACAGGTCGTCGAGCTCGCCCGGCAACGTTTCCTGAAAGGTTTCTTTCAGGCGTTTCGCGATGGTGGGCGACTTACCATTGGTGGAAATGGCGATTTTCAGGTCGCCTTTTTGCACGACAGAGCTGAGGTAAAAATCGCAGAGGTGGGGCGTGTCCGCTACATTGGTCAGGATACCCCGCGCAGATGCCAGGGCTTTGATTTGCCGGTTCACAAACGCATCGTCTGTTGCAGCTATGACAAACTGCTTGCCCAGTAAATCCGAACGGTCAAACGGTTTTTCCAGCAATACTACCTGCTCGTAATCAGCAGCAAAAGCCCTGATTTCGTCGGAAATAACGGAACCCACCAGCGTGATGCGGGTAGCCGGGCTGTTGCGCAACACCGCCGTTATTTTCTCCATACCGACGTAACCGCCCCCGACAATCAGCACGTCAAACTGTTCCAGTTTTAAAAAAACAGGAAACAGTTTGTTGCCGGGCGTCGGCGGAGAATCCGCATTTTCGGACACCTGTGCAGCATCGAAATGCTGTGGTAGTAAAGTTTCATCCATTTTTTTTTCGTTTATGGTTTTTGGTGTTTAGTGTTTCGGGTGCTTCGCCTTTGGCAACAGTGGGTGGCTTGGGCGAAGCGCCCTAAACACTAAACACTATACACCAAACACTATGCACCTAAGAATGAAAGTTCGTGCCGTGCGTGGTCGCCTTCACATATTCCTTACGAATCACAAAATCGCCGAATCGCTCGCCGCGTTGGCGGTCTTTGGCATACGCTGCAATAATGGGTTCCAGTTCGGTCAGAATACCCGCTTCATCCAGCATTTCCCGGTACAGTTTATTCAGGCGTTCGCCGTTGTGCGCAGCGCCGAGGTAGAGGTTGTAACGTCC
>JALHMA010000417.1 GCA_022844265.1 Saprospiraceae bacterium
CAAAGGGTCAATCTGAGCGCCAAAGGTCACTACGCCACGCCGCAGATACATTTCGACAAATCGACCGGAAAAGGCCATCCTTTTGCCTATCATGTGTACGGCACGGCGCTGACAGTTTGTACAGTAGACTGTCTACGAGGCATTTATACCATTGACCTGGTGGATGTGGTGCACGATTTTGGAACGAGCATCAACCGGCCCGTCGACCTGGGGCAATGCGAGGGCGGCATTGTGCAGGGCATCGGCTGGATGACGATGGAAGAGGTGTTGTACAATGCGGAAGGCAAGTTGTTGTCCAATGCGTTATCCACTTATAAAATCCCGGATATTTATTCGGTACCTGCCGTGCTGGATATTCAGTTTCTGGAAACGGAAGGCTCCGATCTGGCTGTTTTTAAATCGAAAGCCGTCGGCGAGCCGCCGCTGATGTACGGTATCGGCGCTTTTTTCGCCCTGCGCAATGCGGTGCTGGCGTTTAACCCGGATTCAAATATTGCGTATGCAGCGCCGATGACGCCGGAAAAGGTGTTGATGGGGTTGTATGGCTAAACCTTGCTGCCGTGCGCGGGTCTTACGATCCGCACTTCTGGCTACTTAATACGCGTTTTTTTACCACAACGGACACAAAGTGGTTTTCACAAAGGACACTAAGCGTAGAGTTGACTCGTCCCGCTTAGTGACGCTCAAAAAACAAGTTCACGATTTGACTAACCCCCGCGCTTTAGCCGGGGGAAATGAACGGGACAAACACTATATGGGTTTTAACCCAAAATGAGTGATCTGGGGTTAAAACCCCGTTGGGTTGGATTTATTCGATTCCCCCGGCTAAAGCGCGGGGGTTAGTAAAAAGCATAAATTGTTTTTTGAGCGTTACTTCGTATTCACTGAAAACATGACTTAAACATCGCAGTTAGCTGGGAAAATGTGGTCAACTCTACGCTTAGTGTCCTTTGTGAAAACCACTTTGTGTCCTTTGTGGTAAAAATTCATGTGGAAGTAGTGCGGGGGGCGTAAGACCTGCGAACGGTGGCAAAGATTCCTCCGTTCGTTTTTTTGCAAAAAGCATCTGTTTTAACCCTTCATCAGTAAAGATTTTAAACATGAAAATCCACAGCCGAAGATGCTGGCTAGACGGACGACTACAGGAAGCAACGCTCCGGGTAGAAAACGGGCGCATTGCGGCGATAGAACAAGGCCGTCCGACCAGCATGGAAGGCATCACCGACTGCGGCGACCACGTCTTGATGCCGGGCGTCATAGATGCCCATGTACACATCAACGAGCCGGGCAGAACGGAGTGGGAGGGTTTCGATACGGCCACGCAGGCCGCCGCTGCCGGTGGCACGACCACCCTCGTGGATATGCCGCTCAATGCCAGTCCGGTGACCACCACCGCTGCGGCTTTGCAGGAAAAACTAAATGCTGCCGAAGGTAAAATACATATCCACTGCGGTTTTTACGGCGGACTGATACCCGACAATTTTTATAACCTTCCGGCTTTGCTGCAAAGCGGCATTCTGGGCATGAAGGCCTTTTTGGTGCATTCAGGTATCGATGAATTTCCCAATGTCAGTATGCACGACCTGGAAGAAAGTATGCCCCTGATCGCGGCGGCGGGCATCCCGCTGTTGGCGCATTGCGAATGGATCGGTGAAGCGGATACGGCCTCGCTGGCTGCGCAACCGACGCATTATCAGGCATATCTCTCCAGTCGCCCCAAATCCTGGGAGAACGAAGCCATCCTGCGTATGATCGACCTGTGCCGCCGCTTTCAGTGTCCGGTGCATATCGTACATTTGTCGTCCGCCGAAGCCCTGGATATGATCCGGCAGGCCAAAAACGATGGATTGCCATTGACCGTAGAAACCTGCGCCCAATACCTTTTTTTTGATGCGGAAGATATTCCCGATGGCAATACGCTGTATAAATGCGCCCCGCCGATCCGGGAAAAAGCGAACAACGATTTGCTGCGACAGGCAGTAGGGGAGGGATTGATCGATTTTATTACAACCGATCATTCACCTGCACCGCCGTCCGTCAAATCCATGGAAACAGGTAATCTGCAACAGGCCTGGGGCGGTATTGCGGGTATTCAGTTTTTGCTGCCCGCCGCCTGGACGGCTTTGAAAAACAGGATGCCGCTGGAAAAGTTTATTCCGCTGCTGACGGAACAACCCGCGCAGTTTTTACAAATATGGCCATCAAAAGGCATTTTTCAGCCAGGCAGCGATGCGGATTTCGTCGTGTGGTCGCCGGAAACAGCCTTTGAAGTAACCAAAGAACAAATCCTGTTCCGGCATCCGATCAGCCCGTACATTGGACAACATTTGCAGGGCGCCGTACAGGCAACCTACGTAGACGGACAATTAGTGTTCAACAATAACCAGATCATCACCAAAAATGCAGGAAGATGCTTGCTCCGAAAGTAACTGAAATTGAAAAAACAGCCCCCGCATTTGCAGAATTAACGGACCTCGCAGCAGAGCGTCTGGGCGGTAAAGTGCTGTACGCCACAGACGATTTTTTTGCAGAAAAGGAAAACCTGATCAAGCCGGGCCGGGGCATTTTTATCGCCGACAAGTACACCGACCGGGGCAAATGGATGGACGGCTGGGAGAGCCGCCGCAAACGTACGCCCGGCCATGACTGGTGTGTGGTGCAATTGGCTACTGCCGGAAAAATAAAAGGATTTGACATCGATACCCACTTTTTTCTGGGCAATCACCCGCCCTTTGCCTCGATAGAAGCGGCGTATATCGGCCCGGATGTTCAGGTGTCGGATTGGGGGAATGCGCCGGTTGATTGGGTGGAAATACTGCCCAAATCGCCGTTGGACGCAGGCAGCCGGAATTTTTATGCCTGCACTGCTGAAGCTGTTTTTACACACCTGCGCCTGCATATTTACCCGGATGGCGGTGTGGCGCGACTTAAAGTATACGGCGAAGTGCATAAAAACTGGAATGAACGCGTGCCGGGGCAATCGGTTGACCTGGCCGCTGCAGCGAACGGCGCACGGGCGATTCACTGCAACGATATGTTTTTCAGCGACATGAGCAATCTGCTTATGCCTGGCAGGGGCGTCAATATGGGCGACGGCTGGGAAACCAAACGCAACCGGACACCCGGCAACTGCGACTGGGTGCTCGTCCGGCTGGCGCGTCCGGGACACATTCAAAAAATAGTGGTCGATACCTGCCATTTTAAAGGCAATTACCCCGACCGTTGCTCCATCGAAGGCTGCCTGAGTGATAACGATGATGAGGTGCTTCAGGGCCTTGTTCCATGGATCGAACTGCTGCCGGAACAAAAACTCAGCGCCGACTGGGAACACGTATTTGAAAGCCAGATCAAAACCCATGACCGCATTTCGCATATTCGCCTGAATATTTTCCCGGATGGCGGTGTCAGCCGACTGCGGCTTTGGAGCAGTGAGTAGTGAGTAGTGAGTAGTGAATTGTGAGTAGTGAGTGGCATCCAGTTACAAGAACAGGGCAACTTAACTTACTCCAATTCATTCTTGTAACTGGATGCTACTCACCACTCACCACTCACTACTCACTACTCACAACTCACTACTCACCTCTCTCATGCTCTACACCCTCGCCTACATCGCCCTCCTGCTGATCCTGGTTTTGCTGATACGCACGACCTATTCGGTGGCCGTTGCGATGCGGAAAGAAAAGGATTTGGAAGACCAGACGGCTAAACCGGACAATACGTTCTGGGTGGAAAAAATGGGCGAAAGTCAGGGCATATTGTACTTTGGCATTGTGCTGACCATTGTTGCGCTGCTCGGATATACCTATTACCTCGTGTTGGGGACGCCCTGGGAAAGGCACCTGATGGAATGGCTGAATATTGTGGTTCGGCTGATGCATATTACCTTCGGGATAGCCTGGATCGGCGCGTCGTTCTATTTTGTTTTTCTGGAAAATGCCCTGAACCGCACCAAAAACGTGCGCGACGAACTGGCTGGAAACCTGTGGGCGGTGCATGGCGGAGGTTTTTATTACCTGGAAAAATACAAGATTGCGCCGAAGGAAATACCACAGGATTTGCACTGGTTTAAATACGAAGCCTATTTCACCTGGATATCCGGCGTGGCGCTGCTGTTTGTGGTGTATTATTTCAACGCTTCCGCTTTTTTGATTGATAAAAATGTGCTGGACATCGCTCCCGCATGGGCGATTGCGTTGGGGATGGGTTCTTTTGTTGTTGCCTGGCTGTTGTACGATGCGCTGTGTAAAACGAAATTAGTTGGGAAAGGCATCTGGTTCGCGCTCCTGGGTTTTCTGATCGCCGCCGGTTTTGCGTATGGCTACACACAGGTTTTCAGCGCCCGGGCGGCGTACATGCACTTTGGGGCCATGTTGGGCACGATCATGGCTGCCAATGTATTTTTCAACATCATTCCAGCCCAGAAAGCCATGGTCAGGGCCGCTAAAGAAGGCAAGCCGCTCGATCCCTCGCTGGGAAAAAATGCGGGCCTGCGCTCTTTGCACAACAACTATTTTACCCTGCCCGTGCTGTTCGTCATGGTGAGCAACCACTTCCCGAGCACTTTTGGAAATGCCCGCCCCTGGTTAGTATTGCTCATCATTTCACTGGGTACAGCCGGTATCAAACATTACCTCAACCTGCGCGAAAAAGGCGAGCTCTCCGTCTGGGTAGCGCCCGTTTCCGTGCTGATCCTGTTGTCGGCAGTGATGATTACGGCCCCGGCGTTGAATCCGGGCGCATGCGAAGAAGTCAGTTTTGCCCAGGTGCAACCCATTATTACCCAAAGGTGTACGAGTTGCCATTCCTCCAAACCGACCGACGAAACCTGGACGGCGCCGCCCAACGGCGTAGTGTATGACACGCCAGACGATATTGTAAAAATGAAAGACAAAATCATGGAACGGGTGGTCACAACGATGACCATGCCGCAAAACAATAAAACCGGTATGACGCCGGAAGAAAGAAACCT
>JALHMA010000418.1 GCA_022844265.1 Saprospiraceae bacterium
GGGTTTTCACATAGGGCACAAACGTTAAATGGTACTCAAAGCGAACTATGTGACCTGTATTTTTTCTATGTATTCTATGTGGTAAATAGGCACTATGATTCAATGATGGCAGGGTTCATACCCATAGTGGAGAACCCACCGTCATGGAACAGGTTTTGCATGGTCACAAAACGCGTCAGATCGCTGAACAGGGCAACGCAGTAATTGGCGCAATCCTCTGCCGGAGCATTGCCGAGTGGAGACATTTTGTCGGCATAATTGTAAAATTCCTGGAAACCTTTGATGCCTTTCCCGGCGGTCGTCATGGTCGGCGATTGTGAGATCGTATTGACGCGCACATTTTTTGCCGTGCCGTAATGGTAGCCGAAACTGCGGGCGAAAGATTCCAGCAGCGCTTTTGACTCGGCCATTTCGGAATAATCGGGGAATACGCGTTGCGCGGCGATATAAGTAAGGCCCACGACACTGCCCCAATCGCTGATGGCATCCATTTTCCACATGGTTTGCATCATTTTATGGAAGGAAATGGCGCTGACATCGAAGGTTTTTTGCATCCACTCGTAGTTGAGGTCTGTGTAGGATTTGCCCTTGCGCACATTGACAGACATACCGATAGAGTGCAGTACAAAATCAACTTTACCTCCGAAATGCTCCATACTTTTGGAAAAGAGATTTTCCATGTCTTCAATAGAAGTAGCATCCGCTCCAAAAACGGGCGCATTACATTTTTCTGCAAGGGCATTGATTTCCCCCATACGCATGGCTACGGGTGCATTGGTGAGCACAATTTGTGCACCTTCTTCCACGCAGCGTTCTGCGACTTTCCATGCGATGCTCTGACTATCGAGGGCACCGAAGATAATTCCTTTTTTTCCAGCGAGAATATTGCTCATCGTGAGTGTTTTAGTTCGAAATTTAGCCCGCAAAGATAGAAAAGCCAATGAGTAAAGATAAAAAACTGTTTTTTAACTGCGTTTTAATCGCTGAATAGGCGCCGCTTTAGCAGCGCTTAACTTCGGCGCCTTCACCTTTGTATCAAGTTCAGTGAGCAACAGTTCTACAACAAAAAACCGGATAAGGCGCTTACAGGCAAAGGGACAAAGAACATCCCTGCTGAACAGATTGCCGGCAAAGCGTCACTCCAAAAATCAAATTAACCAATGATAGTCGAAGAAACCCTTGCCACCCCGTCCTCTTTCCGTTTTACCGGACGCACACTGGCAACTATGCACGAACTGCCCGCATCAGGCCCATGGCCATCCGATCTCACGCAGGAACGCCTGATCCAGGTGGAGCAAGCCATTCATTTCCATTTTGAATGGCAGGTGTCCGGTGCGCTGGTGCCCTTGCTTGATCGCGGATTCCGCTGGAAAATTCAGGTGTATTTTGAAAAATGGGGCGTTAGCGAGTCTGCTGTCGCGCCTACTGCCACCGTTTCTTATATACCTGTAAGCGGGCACACATACCGCACCGTCATCAACCTGCCGGGCAATTCGCTGAGCGAAGGTGTGTACGACATGGTAGCTGTGCTGCGCCTGTACGATGCTTCCGGCAACCCACTTCCCGTTGCCGGTTTTGAAGAACTGGGCAAATTCCAGGTGTACGAGCAAGCCTAATGCTTTCGCAACCAGTTGATTGAAAAAACCGCCTTCATACCGATTTGTCGGCAGGAGGCGGTTTTTTTTGGTGTTTCGTGTTTGGTGTTTGGTGTTTAGGGCGCTTCGCCTTTGGCCTTTGTAAAAGTTTGGCCAAAATACCAACTACTGCCAAAGGCGAAGCGCCCTAAACACTATACACCACACACCAAACACCAAAAAGTCATGCCAAACAATCAAAAAGACAAACGTACCAAAGACCAGATCATCCAGTTGCTGGAACGGGCTTTGGAGCAGGAAGAACGCCTCGGCGAAAAAATAGCCGCCCTGGAAAATGAACTCGCAAGCTGCCGGAAAAAGGTCGACAACCCGATCCATGAGTTTGCAGAGGAAGCGCTTGCTTCCAGCAAAATATCCTTCCGCATCGACTATTACCGCACGTCGGAAAATGGCCCGCTGAAAGGTGTCATCGAACATTTGCCCAGCCGAACCAATAAATCGTTCGCCGGAGATGGCCTGCGTATTTTTTCAAAGTTTATGGGAAAATACCTGCCTGAATTAGGTCAGGTTCAACAGGATACCGGCGCTGCAACGGTCAAAAACAGCCCGACGCCCGAAGAGCCGGCAGCCGCACAGCCCGCTGCTGCGGTTCCTGCACAGGAATTACAGCCCAGACAAAGTTTGCTGAACCGTTTGATGACAGAATTCAAACAATCTGAAGGAACAAGATCAGTTGAATGAGTTGACTTTCCGAAGGGACTCCATATTCTGCTTCTGTGTACTGATGCCCGTATGCCTGGCGGTAGATCGACCGTGCTGGATACGCATTTCACCTGTTTGCCAGTTCATCCGGCGTTCATAGTCTGTGCAGTGCGGACAACGCCAAATGACCCATTCGCCATCGCGATGGCTGGTACAGTGATGGATGTCGGAAGGGAGACCTTTAAATGAGATAGAATCCATTATTAAAAGCGCTTGTGTAAATGGCGCAATATCTATGTATAAATCCATGGAATAAACTTGGGTTTTACAAAATATCGGCCATGTACGAATTAAAAAATAAGGTCTTGGAGCGCCGGCTTCAGGATTCTGTAAATGATATGTTGACAAAACTACCTGAAAATTGCCGAAAGCGCAACAAGCCCCGGGATTAATTTTCAATATTTAAACATAATAATCTTAACAGAGTTATAAATTTAACACTACCAAGGCATTTTATAGGATAAAAAAGGTTCACGTTTCATTCGAATGTCGCATTAATGACATAACCGAAAACAATACCCCATGTCCATGAATAACCCAAAAGTGTTGCTTTGCGGCAACCACGACGCCCTCTTTCAGACCATGCGGTTGAGTAGTGCAGCTGCCATCGAGGTTGAACAGTCTACCGGCCAATATGACGCGCTGCACTGGAATTCCCTGCAGGAAATAGGTATGGTGGTCGTCCTCCACGCGCCCCCGCAAATAGACGGTCTGCCCGTGGTGCGCAACTGGAAACGGGAAAGCCCGGATACGCCGGTAGTGGTTGCTACTTCCGATTATTCGGGCGCTACGACCAGGCTGCTCTTTAAATCCGGGGCAGTGGATGTACTGGAACTTCCAGCCGACCAGGATCGTATGCTTGCCTGTTTTGAGGCCTATCTGCCTCAGTTCAGATCAAAACGTGTAGCGCCTAAAGGCAAACACCATTTCGCCACTGCAAAAATGCTGATGACTGCCGTGACGCCCGGTATGCTGCTCGCCGGGGCGGGTACGGCAATGACATCGCCTGAAACGCATCTGCCTGTACAACACCAGATGGAACAAGGTATTGAAGACACGTCCGGCGGATTCGACATTTCTTTTTTCGGCAACCTGCAAATCCGGTTCCGGGGGCGTAAAATTGAATTGACCAATCAGGCGAAACTGCTGTTTGCCTGCCTGGCTTATCACTATCCGAAAGCCCTTTCGCGCGATTACTTAGCCAAAATTTTCTGGCCTGATAAATACGAAAACGCACCGGAAAGCGCCCGAAGAAGCCTGAATGTCGAACTGGCGCACATCCGCTCGGCATTTCAGGAACAGGCTGGTGTAGAACGCGATTTTATTCGCTTCGAACAAAATGCCTATCGCTTGCAGAATGACTGGCAATTACAATCGGACGTGCTGATATTCAAGAATTTATATAAAAAAATTCAGGAGTGTCAACGCCTGGGCGCGGCTATCCCGGAGGATATTTTACAGGAATCTATTAAAATTTATTCGGCGAATTTTCTGGACGATTACGCCCCGGACACCTACAACTGGATAGATGTTGAACGGCAGCACCTGAGTTCTGTTTTTGAACAGATTGCCGACTTGCGCAGCGAACAACTTTGCCAAAAAGGTAATTTCTGGGAAGCCACCGCCGTCTGTAGCGATATCCTTTCCCGCGACTTTCGGATGGAAGCCATTCACCGCCGCGCCATGCAGTGTTATGCCAGCCTCGGCATGCTCCATAAAGTGGAAATGCAGTATAACCTCTGCTGCAAAATGATGGAACAGGAGTTTCAGTCGAGACCTTCGCCGGAAACGATCCGTTTGTACGAAGAAATCAAGAAAGGTAATGGTTAAATTTGCTTTATTGGAGTAGGTGTAACTACATTGGCGTCGATATTAGTTTTGGTTAATTGCTTTGCAAATGCGTGAATATCAACACGAATAACCCATTACTAATTACCAATAACGACTTATGATTGAATTACACTGGAAAAATCAGCAAGGCCTGCAATTGTTTGCCGCGCACTGGCCGGTTAAAAGACCCATTGCAGTGATTGCGCTCGCGCATGGACAAGGTGAACACATTGGCCGGTATGCCCATGTAGCGGAGTGGTACAATGCGCATGACGTAGCGGTGGTTGGTTTCGACCACCAGGGCTACGGTCGCAGCGAAGGCATTCGCGGACATGTGAAAAACCTCGACGCCTTGCTTGACGATATCGGACTTTTGCTCGAAAAAACACGGGATTTGTATCCCGATTCGCCACTATTCCTGTACGGTCATTCTATGGGCGGCAACCTGGTGCTCAACTACAGCCTGCAGCGAACCCCGGCATTGACCGGCTTGATCGCCACAAGTCCCTGGATTCAATTGGCTTTTGAAGCGCCTGCTATTAAAGTATTGCTGGGCAAGTTGTTGCGCAAATTTATGCCTACGCTGACCTTGCCCACCAACCTGGCTGCGCATTTCATTTCACAGGATAAAAAGGTGGTGGATGCCTATAAAAACGACCCTTTGGTGCATGATAAAATCAGCGCCGCCGCCGGTATCGCTTTGATGGAAGGGGCCGCCTGGCTGGATTCCTATTCCGGCGTGGTCACTGTTCC
>JALHMA010000419.1 GCA_022844265.1 Saprospiraceae bacterium
AGTTGTGAGGTGTGAATCGTGAGTTGTGAATCGTGAGTAGTGAAACGTGAATTGTTGTAACGGTCACTGTGAGTAATTGTGTACTCACTACTCACTACTCACAATTCACTACTCACTACTCACTACTCACTACTCACAACTCACAACTACTCAAATAGTTTTCAGCACCTTCCCCTGGAAGGCCTGTCCAACAAAAGGGGTGTTGTGCGATTTGGAGCCGATATGCTCCTGTGTGAAACTGAAGATTTCAAACGGATCGAACACCGTCAGTTCAGCAGCCGCGCCTTCCTGGATGGCAGGGACAGGCAGACCCAGGATGCGCCGGGGTGCTAGCGACAGTTTTTCCACCAACAAAGGGAGCGACAGTTTGTTTTTGCCGAAAGTACAACACAGCGGAAAAAGGGTTTCCAGGCCGATCATTCCAAATTCGGCATACGGAAATTCCAGGTTTTTGGCTTCTTCATCCCAGGGCGCGTGGTTGGATACGATAAAATCGATGGTTCCGTCGGCCAAGCCTTCCAACAGGGCATCGGCATCTGATTGCGCGCGCAGGGGTGGCAGCAGTTTCCAGTTGGAATCAAAATCGCGCAATTGTTCGTCGGTAAAAAACAGGTTGACAACTGCCACGGAACAGGTGACGGACAGCCCGGCTTTTTTGGCGGCGCGGATCAGCGCGACACTTTTTGCTGTCGAAACCAGGTGGATATGCAGGCGACCTTCCGCGTATTCCAGCAGACTGAGGTCGCGTTGTACCATTATTTCCTCTGCCAGCGCAGCCAGCCCTTTCAGGCCCAGCGAAGTACTGATGGCGCCTTCGTGCATTTGTCCGCCGCCGGCTATGGTTTTATGGTGTGGCTCATTGATAACCAGGCCGTTAAAAGCCCGGACATATTGCATGGCACGCAGTAGCAGCCCGGCGTCCTGCACGGCTTTTTTACCGTCGCTGAAAGCCACCGCGCCGGCCGTATGCATATCGTACAGTTCCGCCAGGTCTTTTCCCGCGCACTCCTGCGAGATGGCCCCGATGGGATAAAAATGCACGCCGGTATGCGCGGTGTTGTTTTTGATATACAGAATTTCTGATTTGGAATGTATAGCCGGGTTGGTATTCGGGAAAGGCGCAATCGCCGTGAAACCACCTTTTGCAGCCGCCTGAGCCACTGTTTGCAGATTTTCCCGGTGCTCAAAACCCGGATCTCCCGTCTGTACACCCACGTCGATCCAGCCGGGCGACACACACAAGTGCGGCGACGTCCACACCTCCATGCCTGCTTCCACAGGAATATTCGGTGCGATGGCTGCGATACGGCCGTCGCGGATCAGGATATCCTGCGGCTTAGATTCCGACTTGCCATCTATGATACGGGCTTGCTTTAGCAGTATGCTCATGCGTTGTTATTAGTTATCAGTTATTGGTTATTAGTGCTGATAATCAGGGTTTTACAAAAAAAATTAAAGAAAAAATCCGTGTCTCATCCGTCCAATCCGTGTTCAATCACGCTACGAGGGAAAAAATCCCATTATTCAAAACCAGCAGTTTTACACCAGAAATTATTCCGCACCACCCACCCGGGCAGGGTACGATACAGGTTGAATCCTTCCGATTTCAGCAATACTTCATCCAGAAAAAATGGCGCGTTGATCCCTTTTTGAAGCAGGTACATCCGCGTCGACGTCCGGTCTTCGCTCACCGCAACGGGTATTTCAAACATGCCCCATTCGCCCACAATTTCCTTCAAGTGGAAACGCACCTGCACGTCTTCCTGCCGGACTTCCCGGCCATCGGCCTGCGCGTTTTCCAGTATTTTTAAAGCATGTACCAGCCCCATGTCCTGTTTGATATTGATCCAGAAACTGAGCGTGTAATTTCCTTTCAGCAGCGGGCCGTTCCAGAGCCAGGTGGTATCGTGCATATTACCTGTAAATGCTCCGCCCCCCTGAAAAATCCGGGGCGTATTCGACAGAGAGTCAAAGGTTTGTACAAACAGGAAACCCGGCTCCGCATCACTTCGGTAGCGTCCTGCGGGGTAAATGCTGCGTTGAGCGGCTTCGCGCTGCAGTGCCCGGGCGTGTTCGGCGGCGGCGGCACGGATACTGTCGGGCAGAATGGAAAGTACCCGGATAATGGAACCTGCATACACCGGCGTCGCTTTGCCGATCAGGAAAGGATAACGTTGTTGCACCTCGTCCCAAAGCCTTTGTTCGGTGAAAATGGCTAGCGGACGGTTGTCTGGCAGGTCTTCAAGTATTTGAGGGATCTCCCCGGGCGGCAAACTCAATTGTACCGATTTGAGCATCTGGCCTATAGAGCTGCGGCTCATGTTGACGCCCATATCAGGTATGCCGTGTTTCAGGCCGGTCAATTGCACCTTTCGGAAAAGTGCAAAATCCATTTCCAGCCAGATATTTTCAGAACCGATATGGTAATAAGGTAACGGCAACAGCGCCTGATACGGTTTGAAATCTACTTTTTCCAGCCATTTATCCGGGAAAGTCGCCTGTTCGGGTGGGTAGGCCGGGTTGTTTTCCACCTGCAAGGGCCGGTGCTGCTGAAAACACCAGGCTTCATAACCCAGGATGCCTAAGGGCAACAAGGCGATCACCCAGCGGAACCACAACATTTTACCCGGCTGAAAACCTTTAAAATGGATACTCCAATTCCAGATGATATAAAATGCCAGCACATTGATAACGTAGTAATAGGCCCAGGTAAAACGCGCCATGCCCCGGAATTGCCGCAATGGACCGAAATAATCAGCAATCCATTCCAGACCTTTAATGGCATAAGGGAAACCGCAGGCAAAAATCAGAAGCACCAAGGCTGCGGCGAAAATGCCCTGCAGATAGCGTTTATGCACCCGGTGATAGGCAGCCAAATCCCAACTTTCAGGAAAAAGGTACGGCGCAGGCCAGGTATTTTTTTTGAAAAGGGATGCCACGCGCCGGACGATGCGGTACAAAAAACCTGAAAAAACCAGCCACAGTGTAAAAACAAACGCCACTAAGCCCGCATAAGCCTGCGACTCGCTGTCCAGGCGGCGTATTTTGGTCACATAATGGTCGATCCATTGGTACAGCGGGAAGTTTTCGTAAGGCAAAAAAACGCCTTCCCAAAATCCGATATACCCCGTGAAACCATAAGGTGTTGCCGGCCGGTCCGGTCGAAAATCGACCCAGTGCAGCCAGATATTCAGCAGCATGAACGGCAGAAGTACCATGACGACCAGGTGGCTCAGCCGCACCCGGATGTTGCGGAAGGAAGGGTCGATCAGCAATTGATAAGCCGTGTATAAACCCAGGAAAAGCGCCGAAAGACCGAAATAATAAAAATGCAGCTGCGCAGCAAACCACAGCAACACGCCGATCTGCAAACTCTGGTAACGCCTGCTGTGTCGCTCTTCGTATCGACACAACAGCAAGAGCAGCATGGGAAAAACCCAGGTATGCGACAGTCCGAAGTGCACGTCGAAACGCGCATATTGCGGCGACAAAAACAATATTCCAAGCGATACGAGGCAGGCGTACCACACCGGGAAGTGCAGTTTTCGGAACAGGAGATAGATCACACCGGCGCCCAAAATCAGTGAAAGCACCTGTAACAGGTTCAAAATCCCCGTTGTTTCACCCGAAATGTCCGAAACGTTGCGGTTCCACCATTGCATAGCAGCACTGATAACCGGCTGATTGTCCGTAAACAATACGTGCTCACCATAGGGGTAATTCATCCCGTCATAATGCACATAACCCGAGTCATGCGTCACATGCCAGGCCGTAGTCATGTAGTTTTTATAGGTATCGGGCGTATCGCGCAGCAGGTAGGCGTTCGGGTTATCACGCCAGGCGTCGTTGTGTATCCACAGCAATGCCGCTGCGAAGATCATCACCAGCAGCCAGCCCCAAAAAGTATGCGAACGCTTGGGCGATGCCAGGCGTTGCAGGGTGTGTTCTATGTATTCTAAATGCTTCATTAAGTTGTAATCTATGATATTGGGATATTGGGATATTATGATATTATGATATTGGGATATTGGGATATTGGGATATTGTTTTGATAACCAGTGATTTAAGTGTAAATATCCCAATATCCCAATATCCCAATATCCCAATACCTCAATATCCCAATATCATAATATCCCAATACCTCAATATCCCAACGCCCTCCGAAAAAGCAGCCACAAAAAATTGCGGCCTTCCGTGGCAAGAATTTTCCAACCCACTTTGCTAAAAACGACACTTTCACGCAATTCCACCTGTACCGGCGTAATCAGTACTTTGTGGTATGCCAGCATCAAAAACTCCAGGTCAAACAGAAACCGGTCAATCGTTGTTTGCAAAAAAACGGCTTTGCCGGCTGCATCAAAACCTTTTAATCCGCACTGGGAGTCGTCGATCGGTTGTTGCAACACATGGCGCAGTACCCAGCGCAGCAATTTCGACAGCCATTTTCGGAACAAAGGCACCCGTTCGTAATACGATGTATCCCTGTTGCCCGCTGCGATCCCTCCTTTCGCAAGCAGTGTCTGCACTACCCGTACCATGCTGTCCATGGTATAGGGGAAATCGGCATCCGTCACGATGTAATAATCTGCATCTGCGCAGGCAACGCCCTGTCGCAAAGCATAACCCTTGCCCCGGTTTTCGGGATAATCCACTACGGTTACAGCAGGTGATATTTCTTTTAAATACGCGAAATTCTGCGCTGTCGTATGTTTGGATGAGCCGTCGTTCACGACAATTAACTTCAAATCGCCAACCACATCGCCCAAAGCCTGACCTAATTCCAGAAAATGTGCCGCCAAAGCCTGCTCCCAACCCGATGGCGGATTGTAACAAGGCACTACAACATGCAGACGAACAGACATTTTTGGCAATTTTAACAATTTCAGGGCAAAAGTAGAAAAAGAAAAAGAT
>JALHMA010000420.1 GCA_022844265.1 Saprospiraceae bacterium
CCTAACGAGTATCCACTCACGACTCACTACTCACCACTCACTACTCACAACTCAAAATTCTTCTCCTCCGCGATCGAAAAAATCCCCAGCCCATTTTGCAGGTTATTGAAAACGGAGACAGGTTCTACCAGCGGATTTCCATCCGCGTTGTAATTGGCCTCATAGGAACGGGACCATTTGAAATAGTCTTCCGTCACATTGCGTATCCTGACTGTTACGGTGCTGTCTGAAGAGCCACCGTTGTTGCCATAAAAACGCGCCTGGAATTTATAGGCCTGTCCATCAAAGAACTGATCGCTGATCAGACCTCCATTGCCAAACCCAAACTGCACATTGGGATCATTAAACCCCTCTACGCCCAGCGGATATTCATATACGCCGATGGTATCGAAGGTTCCGGTTGTCGAGTTGTAGATATAGTTGTAGTACCGTTTTAGAATGGTTACTTCGTAGTAGTTTTTCACGCCCTGCTGATCTTTCAGGAATACTTCCAGCAGATCCAGCCGGTCGCCAAATTCACCGGGTACGGCATTGCGGCGTATGCGCAGGGAATCCACCTGGAAATCGGCGGGAGCCACCTGTACCGCGCTCACCGCAGGATAGTCCGGATGAGCGGCTCTGATTTCATAGGTATTTCCGGTCTGAAATGGATGCGGCAATATCCCGGTGAGTACAAAACCGCTGTCCACGCTCATCGGTGCAAAAGTGACCCATTTTTGCCCGTTTTCATAGAGTTCGGCAGTGGCGCCAGACACATACCAGTCCTCGTTATTTTGTACGGTTTCAAGCAGGCCGTAATTGCGCGTCACGGTAAGCCGGACAACGGAATCATTGTTGTCGAGCAGCAGGTGAAACGACAGTTGTTTATCGTATTCCGGCGGATCAATTTTCACGGTCTGACTGAAAAAATCTTCACTGCAAGCGTTCAGCAGGAGGGAAGCGGCGAGTATAAAAAAGAAGTATTTCATGTTGTTGAGTTGTTAAAGGTTGATGAAGGTTTATAAGGGTTGATGAGGGTTGATATTCATCCACTCGAAAAAAGTAAAAATTGCAATATTTTCCGAGTGGATGAATATCAACCCTCATCAACCATTATCAACTTCATCAACCATTTTCAGAATTTAAAGCTCCACGCGAAATAAGGAATCACCGGAAACAGCGCCGCTTTTTTCAGCACCGTAGTGGTTTCTCCATTGTTGTTTTCCGATTCCGTAAACAGGAAAAACGGGTTCTTCCGGTTGTAGGCATTGTAGGCGCCGAAAGCCCAGGTGCGGGTGTAGCGGCGCTTTTTCTTGGTAAATTCAAAACCTACATCCAGGCGGTTGTAGGATGGCATCCTGAAATTGTTGCGTTCGGGCGTATGCGTTGTCTCGTTGAGGTAGTTCTGGTAAGCAGACGGGCCTAAGTAGCGGGAATTGCCGAGTGTGACAGCATTTCCGGTGGAATACACCCAACTGGCGGCTAAAGAAAACCGCTCGGTGAATTTGTAGGAACCGGTGATTTCAAAGTCGTGGCGGCGGTCGTATTTGTACGGATACACTTCCCCGAAATTGATGTCATCAAACTGCCGGGTAGCCCAGGAAAGTGTGTAGCCGACCCAACCGCTGAGTTTGCCGCGCTTTTTTTGTACAAAAAACTCTGCGCCGTAGGCCGTGCCTTTGCCCTGCGAAACACGGTCTTCCCAGCCCTCGAATTGCAGCAGGCTGGAGCCTTCGCGGAAAGCGATCACGTTGTTCATTTCCTTGTAGTACAATTCCACGCTGAACTCATAATCCTGGCCTAAAGTCTTCGCCGTTCCGAGCGCCGCCTGCCAGGAATCCTGCGGTTTCACCCGTTTGGTGGTCGGGAGCCAGAGATCGGTCGGGAGTCCGATGGTCTCGTTGGTGAGCAGGTGAATGTATTGCCGCATGGTGCTGAAACCCGCTTTGAGCGACCAGCCGCGGTCAAACAAATAACGCGCATTGAAGCGCGGTTGCAGCGAAAAATAAGGTTTGCCGCTCAGGGCAAATCCCGAAAAGTGCAGACCGCCATTGATGCGAATACGTTCATTTATTTTCCAGTCATCTTCAACGTAAGCGGCAAATTCGGTAGCCCGCACATTATCCTGGCTGTAATCTGCTCGAAAACTGCTCGTATCGCCTCCTTCTTCAAAAGACGAATAACCTGCACGGAAAGTACCCGGCTTGAAGGTGTGCAAAATAACGTTCGCACCAAAGCGGACATAGTGATCGGGACTCGGCAAAAAGTCGAAATCAATTTTTCCAGCCACGTCGTTGATACCGGAAAAATACAGCAGGTCAAATTTGTCTTCACTCACCACCGTTTTGTTTTCCAGCTCCCTGTTTTCGTAGCCGTTGGAGGTTTCAAAACGATAGCGGCTGTATGTGAGGGTGGTGTTGGCAAAAAGTTTCGGACTCCAGATATGGTTCCAGCGCAGCGCAGATGTGACATTTCCCCAGCCCAATCCGGCTTTGAACTGGTCTTCATAGTCCTCATCCCTTTCTCCAAAATCTGCGTAAAACTTATCCTGTCCGGTATAAAAACTGAGGTAAACCCGGTCTTTTTCAGAAAAACGGTAGTTCACTTTTGCATTCACGTCATCGAAAAAATAGCCGACCACCCCTTCGCTGCCGTCGGCTTCAAAACCGGCTTTAATCAGTGGGCGCGCCAGAATGTCGATATATGTCCGCCGCCCCGAAACGATAAAGGAAGACTTGCCTTTTTTAATAGGGCCTTCGAGTGTCAGTTTGGAAGCGATCAGGCCAATGGTGCCTTCCCCGTGAAATTCATTTTCATTGCCTTCTTTCATATTGATTTCAATCACCGACGACAAACGGCCGCCGTAACGCGCCGGAAAGCCGCCTTTGATAAGTGAAACATCTTTTACCGCATCGGGATTGAAGACTGAAAAAAAGCCGAACAAATGCGAAACATTGTACACCGGCACCCCGTCGAGCAGGATCAGGTTCTGATCGGGTCCGCCGCCGCGCACATAAATGCCGCTCTGCCCTTCGCCGCCCGCCGACACGCCCGGCAACAGTTGCAGCGCCTTCAGCACGTCCTTTTCACCCATAAACGCAGGCACGTTTTTGATTTGTTGGATGGGAATGTCGATGCGGCTCATTTGCGCGCGTTCTTCAATACGCTCGTAACGCTCGCCAACGATTTCTACTTCCTTCAAGATCGAACTTTGTTCCAGCGTCACATTTTGGGTGGTATTTTTGTCCAAAAGATAGCGGAAACCATCGGCTTTGTAACCAATGTAGGTGATGGCAATCAGCACCGAATCCTCGGGCAGGGTCAGGCTGTAAAAGCCGAATGTATTCGTTACGGTGCCTTTTCCACTTTTCAAATCGCGCACCGTGGCCCCGATGAGGTGTTCGCCGCTGGCGCGGTCGGTAACGGTGCCGCTGACCGTGTAGCGGGTTTGCGCCTGCGTTTGCAGCGCACAGACAAACTGAAAAAACAAGCAAAGAGCAAAGGAAAAGCAGGCCCATTTGGGCGGGAGGTAGATGTTTCGATATGGCATAAGAAGAAGGTAAGTTATGTTCAAGTGTAGGACGTGTCTACTTCTGAAAATGGTTGTAACATCCTTCTTTTTTTTGTTTTTTTTAACTAAGTAACGCTAAAAAAACAAGTTCACGATTTGACTAACCCCCGCGCTTTAGCCGGGGGATTCGAAGCAACCAGACCTAACGGGGTTTTAACCCCAGAACACTCATTTTGGGTTAAAACCCATCTGTGTTTGTCTCGTTCATTTCCCCCGGCTAAAGCGCGGGGGTTAGTCAAATCGTGAACTTGTTTTTTAAGCGTTACTAAATACCCGAAAATCTCTTTTACGTATTTTGGTGAAGCGACCTGCTTGATAACAGGCCTGCCATTTACCCCTCATTCACCACTTCCTCCGGCATCACCTGCGCTTCTTCTTCCGGCGTATCGATCACATCTATTTCAAAACGCAGGTTTTCAATGATGAAGTCCTGGCGCTCCGGCGTGTTTTTGCCCATGTAATAACTCAGTACGTGATCCAGGTTGGTGTCTTCCGGTAAAATAACCGGATCGAGTCGGATGTTTTCGCTGATAAAGTCGGCAAATTCATTGGGGCTGATCTCCCCGAGACCTTTGAATCGCGTGATCTCCGGTTTGCCGCGCAGTTTCTGGATGGCCTGTTGTCTTTCCGTATCGGAGTAGCAATAAAAAGTCTGTTGTTTGTCGCGCACCCTGAACAAGGGTGTGTCGAGGATGTACAGGTGGCCGTTGCGCACCAGGTCGGGGAAAAACTGGAGAAAGAACGTGAGTAGTAGCAGGCGGATGTGCATCCCGTCCACGTCGGCATCGGTTGCGATCACGACGCGGTTGTAGCGCAGGTCGTCGAGCGAATCCTCGATGTTCAAGGCGTGCTGAAGCAGGTTGAACTCTTCGTTTTGGTACACGATTTTTTTCGTCAGGCCATAGCAGTTGAGCGGCTTACCGCGCAGACTGAACACAGCCTGGGAATTGACATCGCGGGCTTTGGTGATGGAACCGCTGGCAGAATCGCCCTCGGTGATGAAGATGGTGCTATTGAGGCGCAGATATTCCGCCCCTTTTTCATTGAGGTGGTAGCGGCAGTCGCGCAATTTTTTGTTGTGAATATTGGCTGCTTTTGCCCGCTGATTGGCTAATTTTTTGACGTCGGCTATTTCCTTTCGCTCCCGCTCCGATTGCTGGATGCGTTTGAGCATTTCCTTGGCGACCTCCGGATTTTTATGGAGGTAATCGTCCAGGGCTTTGCTCAGAAAATCGTTCATCCAGCTGCGCATGGCCGGGCCGTCGGGCGCGATCCGTTCGGAACCGAGCCGCGTTTTGGTCTGGCTTTCAAAAACGGGTTCTTCCACGCGGACAGCCACAGCGGCGATCACGCTTTCCCG
>JALHMA010000421.1 GCA_022844265.1 Saprospiraceae bacterium
AGTTTGATTTGGTAAAAAGCCCCGGCAAATGTGCCGGGGCTTGCTTTTTTCTATTTTCTGAGTGAATTGATCCAGACGGCGATTTTTTCAATGTCCTTTTTGGGAACGTGTTGCATGGGGGCCATCGGCGTATAGTCGGGCCAATTTTCCGGTTTCGGGTTGTGCACCAGCGCCACGATCTGGGCAGTTGAATACTTGCGTTTGGCGACTTCCGCATAAGGCGGGCCGACCGAGCGCTCGTTGATTTTATGGCAGGCCGAGCAGGTGTGTTTGGTCAGCAATGTCAGCGCCTCCTTTTCTGAAACCGCCTTTTGTTTGGGCGCGGCGGGTTTGGCAGGCGCGGGTTTTGTTTCTTTTTTTGCTTCTCCCGCCGTAGTTGGCCGGGCCTCTTTCATCTGATTATCGGGGGTATTGACGGCCATACCTGGATCTTCCATGTCTTCCTTTTCCACCTTTTTAGGCTTTACGGCAACCAATGGAAAATCCGCTTTGGGGCCGGGGGGAATGGCATTCAGGGTATAGTAGGCCGCGCCGTGCAGCAGGGGTAATTGCCCTTTGGCAGAGCGCAGGCCTTCCGGTTTTATGTCATGAATCAGTCCCAAACGAAGGCTGTCCACCACGATACGCACCCGCATCCCGTCCGCGCTGGTTTTGGCCCCGCGTACGGCATTTTCCTTAAAGTCAACCATTGGGCTACCGTAAACCGGGTGGTATTTATAGGTATAACTGGTTACCGCATAGTGCTCCACATTTTCCGCCGTCGCTTTGTCCACCGGTTGGGTAAATTCAATTTCAAACCCGTCGGGCATAGCACGTACGGCTTTCATTTCAAAAGGAACCTGCCCGGTCCAGATCAACCTTTCGAGGCCGTAAGGTTCTTTACCGGTGCTGCCCCAGCCGCGATTGGTGCCGCCCACATACATGGCATTGTCCGTACCCCAGCACATGCGGAGCACGCCGGAGCGGAAGCCGCTGCGGAAGTCAAAGGAGGCGCCCTGGTATTCACCGTTTACTTTTTCCAGAAAAACGCGGGCGATTTTGGACATGCCCTGGTCGCCTACCAGCACCTGCCCGGCAAATGGGCCGAATGCGCCTTTTGTATCGTCGGTAATAATTTCTGAAGTAGAAACGCCCAGCACGCCATGCGGCAACCACACTGCCGGCGCCTTAATCTGCTGGTTCGGGTAAGTGGTATGCCCCAATTCATAAATGGTGGTCATCGGTTCTTCCCGGATATATTCCGGCTTTGAATTTGGAGCGTCGCGTGGGTCTACCTGCTTGTAAACCAGTTCTTTACGCATTTTAACCGGCGATTCCGGCAGTCCAGCCCAGTTTAATGAAGCCGGATGACCAACAAAATCACCTTTTTCTACATGCGTGATAAAACCTGCGCCCATCCAGTCGCCCTGGTTGTCGCCGTAGAAAAATTCGCCGTCCACGGTACCGATACCGCATGGCGAGCGCATGCCGGCAGCGAAGGGTTCCATGCGGCCGTCCTCGCTGATTTTCATCGTCCAGCCGCGCCATGGAACGATGGATTTGCCCGACCACCAGTCGGAATTTCCGAAACTGACATTTCCGGTCACCCAGAAACTACCGTCCGCAGCGAGTTTTGGGCCGAAACTGTATTCGTGGTAATGCCCTGAAATCGGCCAGGCATATACGGTTTCATAACGATCGGCTTCTCCGTCGCCATTCCGGTCGATCAGTTTGGTCAATTCTCCGCGCTGCGCGCAGTAGAGTTCGCCATTTTTAACGGCAAGCCCAAGAATTTCATGCAGACCGGAGGCAAAAAGGCGGTAATGGGGTTTAGTAGAAGCCGGGTTCTCCACGATCCAGACTTCTCCGCGGCGGGTACTGACAGCAATATTACCGTTCGGCATCGTGCAAACGCCGCCTGCTTCCAGGATCACGCCCTCCGGTATCGGTACTTTAATAATGCGGTAATATGTGTCTTCTGTTGGAAGAATAGGGCCAAGGCTATCCTGGGCCTTCAAATGACCGGCCAGCAGCAATGCGAAGAGGAAAAAATAAGAAGAACAATTCATATTATAGAGGGATGATTTATGAGTTATGAGGATAAAGGGGGCATATCAGCATCATATGTCGTTGCCTTTTCTAAGTTTAGTTGGTGAAACACTGGAACTTCTTCAGTTATAAATTTGATAAAATTTTCTCCCGAAACCTTGAGCAAATTGGTTGTATACTCAAATTGTGATCCTACATCAGAACCATAGGTTATTCTGTTGAAAATCTTATTAGCCTCAAGGAATTTAAGTGCCGGCTCCGAAACTATAATCTGCGTTTGCCATTTGATAAAATCGCAACCACTGTTAAGTTCTTCTATACAAAGCAGCCACCAATCAGTTGATTCCTCCCTAAGACAGTCTGGATTACCACTCTTCTTTACAATAGTTTGTTTAAATTGAATTCCAGATAATCCCGATTGTTCAAGTCGCATCTTCGCAAAATTTGTACAAATTGTATAGAAACCGTGACTTAGAATGTGAAACTCTCGGGCATGACTAAATTCAAAAAAAACGAAAGCAGGCTCATCAATATCTTTACAATCGGCCATAGCACTATGGGGCATCTTGTCAAAATAAATAGAACCCATTATTGCATTGGGAAAAATCAGATAATACATAATTAGCGAATTGGTGGATTGAATAAATGGCCAAACTGGTCATCAATCCACTTACCAGAGTATGCTGTACGACACTTGCTGCGTCACCGGCACGTATAATACGGTCAAATTGCCCGATTGTTCGATGCTTGTTTTTGCGCCTTTGGGCAACTGAATATAGTACTTTTTGCCATCGACCACCCAGGTGTCTTCCGCCGATTTTTCAATTTTTTCACCCGTAACGAGCCTGCAAACGTATGTTTGTCCGGCAGGGATATTGTCGAAAGTCAGCGTTCTGGTCAGCATTTTACCGGCGCTCACCCGCACTTGATCCGAGACATCCATACCAAAACGCTGGTAGCGGAAAACAGGTTGCCCGCCTTCATCGAGGTCATATCCTCTCGGGCGATATTCCGCTACGGGTTCGGTGACAGACGGTTTCAGATTGAACAAATCTGCTTTGGCCACCACAACCGATACATCGTCCAAAGACAAAACGGCTCCTTCCGGGCGGGAAGATCCGTCGCCGCGATTGTCCCACATAGGCGAGGTATTCAAAAAGTCTCCTTTCCATACTTGCGCGACGGCACCGTTATCGAGGTCGTACGTGTAATGCAGGTGCGAAGGATCGCCCACCTGTACGGCATGAACAATCCGTTTTCTTTTGGTTTCGGGAAAAAAATTGGGTTTGTCCGTGTATTCTGGCGATTGCGGGTAGTTTTTTAAATCAACATCCATAAAAGATCGAAACACCGTAGGCCGCTGCGCTTCCAGCATAATCGGATCGGATGCAGGTACCGACAACGTAGAACTCAGTGCATGCAAAGCAGCAGGCCGCGAACCCGGCCCTTCCACCCACAGGCCGATGTAGGGTTCCATCCAGCCTTCCATTTTATAATTTAACAGTTCCAGGGAAGCATCTCCGACAGGTAGATCAATTTCCGCAACACGAGGATTGCTGCTGTGCGACCAGGCGTCCGGAAATACTTCCACGCCATTTACTTTCATGGAAGAACGGCCGGCAATTTGTAACACCAACCGGTGCCGGCCTGCTTCGGGTATTTTCATTTTGCCGGTAAAAGAGATGGCATAACCATCTTCTCGTTTGGCAACCTCCCAGGTCAGTTTTTCCGTAGTGCCGTCCAGTTCGCTCTTTTTTCCGTCAAACTCCGAAGCGTTTCGATAATTGCCATAAACTACATGGTACTCAAACGGCCCGGCCTGCACGGCGGCGCCTTGTTTGGAAACGATACTAAAATTGCGGAAAGCCACCGGGCCGTGGTCGCCCTGAATCAAAAAGGGGCCTGTTGCCGCTTCCTGCTCCGAAATGGGGCCGCCAGTCGGGCCTGTAAGTTCCAGGTTTTCATGAATAATGGCGCCGTTTAATACGACTTTCAATAGCCTGGCATTGCTTGTTTTTTTGCCTGAAGCGTCAAAACGCGGCGCCTGAAAACTGATTTCGATATGTTGCCAAAGCCCTGGCGCCAGACAGGCATTCAGGCGGGGCGGTACGCCGTCGAACAACTGTTCTCCAGGATTCCAGCGCCGGCGGGCATACACTCCGCCACAGTCGCCAAAACTTGGTTTTTGTACACCCCAACTGTCCATCAACTGCACTTCATAACGGCCTTGCAGGTAAAAACCGGAATTGGAATGAACGGCCATCATAAAATCGAAGGAGACATCCACGTCGCCGTACTCCTTGACAGACAATAAGTTAGCGCGATTTTTTGCATCCGGCAGGTTGGCCAGCACACCGGTTCCCGTCACAATGCTCATTTGATCGTGCCTGCTCATATCAACTGTCGCATCAGCAGCTATCTGCCAGTTTTTAGCGCCATCTGTTTTCCAGAATGACATATCCGTGAGCGGCAGTTTTTCCTGCGCATGGGCAATTTCCGTGCTTAAAAGCAATACACAGAACGGCAATTTTTTAAAAAGAAGGTGCATATGTAATGGCGAATGATGAATGATGAATGATGAACGATGAACGATGAACGATGAATGATGAACGATGAATGATGAACGATGAATGATGAACGATGAACGATGAATGATGAACGATGAACGATGAATGATTCCCAAAAGCCGCCTAAAATTTACTTCACCTCTGGGCCAAATATTCATCGTTCATCATTCATCATTCATCGTTCATCATTCATCATTCATCGTTCATCATTCCTAATCTTCCTCCTCTTCTTCCATTTCATCCAGATAATCAATCATGATTTCAAAAAGAGGTCGGTGTTCGGCGACAAACA
>JALHMA010000422.1 GCA_022844265.1 Saprospiraceae bacterium
AACGAGATGCCACTCACTACTGACTACTCACTACTCACAATTACAGGCCTGAAACACCCATTCTAAAACCATAAGAGCGGCCAAACGGGACGCCTCTCACTTCTCACTTCTCACCTCTTCACTTCTATCTTCTGCCGTATCGCTGCCGGTATTGCGTCTTTATGCACCATAATCGACATGGTTTTGAAACGGAAATAAGGTTGGGAGACGTACAAATATCCATTCATCTCCTTTTTTACCGTTCCCCAGGAATTTTTCACGGTGTAGTATTTGGTGCCTGCCTGATCGGACACCATGCCGACAATGTGCATCCCGTGGTCGTCGGTGGTCGTGAGTTCGTCAAAGGCCGCCTGCCGTTCTTCGGCACTTACGATTTTTTCTTTTGCAGGCGCTTTCCACAGGGAATCACGTTCGGCCTGGCTCATATCGTCCCAGGCTTTGGCAGGCATGAGCGCAAGGCCTTCTTTGGCTGAAAACGTTTTTTCACTGACATCGGTGGCCCAGGCTACGGTGTAACCTTTGTTCACAGCGTTTTCGGCAATCTGGCAGAACTCGTCCAGCGGCACATTGTAGAACATCCCGTTCGACCAGTTGTCCGACACTTCCAGCACAAATGGTTTGTAATACGGATGGTGGGTATAGGAGGTCAGGGCCACGTAGTCGTCGAGGTTCAGCCCCAGACTATTGAAATAACTCAGCGGCGTATGTTGTTTACCTGCGACGGTGAAGGTTTCCGGTGGCGCGCCCATGTAACCGTCCAGTGCTCCGGCGTATGCTTTTCTCCACTGGGGACTGAGTTTGCCGTCGGGCAATTTATGCAGCGCATCCACGATGGCTTTCAGCACCGCTTCCATTTCACCGTGTACGGGTTTGTCCTGACCGGCCGGGAAACCACTGTACACGGATTGGGGCGTCATACCATATTTGCGAATCAGGTTGATCACATCGTGGTTTTCGGCGCCCTGACTGAAAGCCGCTGCGCCCTGGCGGCGCAGGTAATTGTCGGCCCGATCCAGATAACCGGCGCGAACCACGAACATTTCACTCAGATCATGCTGACCTTTGCCCATGCGCAACAGTTCGCTTTCAAAAAACGAGTTGGTTGAAAACACCCAGCAGGTGCTCGATTTATACTGGTTCTTAACATCCGTAGCGTCCATTTTTTTCAGGACCTTAAATTTGTAAGCGTTTATTTCGGTGGGTAATTCCTGGGCCATCAAAGCCGAAATAAACAGGAATAAGAAAATAGCAGAGCAGGTTTTTTTCATGATTTGGAAGAATAGTGAGTGAAGGTTTGTGGGTTGATGAAGGTTTATAGAGGTTGATGAAGGTTGATATTCAACTACTCGAAAAGAGTAAAATCGCTTCATTTTTGAGTGGCTGAATATCAACCTTCATCAACCTCTATCAACCTTCATCAACCCATCAACTTAAAAATTTGCCGCGGAAAAATAAAAATACCCGCGGAGCTCTTTTCTTTTGTTCGATATTTCCGCTTAAAACGACCTTCAATGAAGATCATAGTCCCTCTTATGTTGTGCTGCGGGCTGTCAGCAGCCATCCAGGCCCAGTCTCTTTTCGATTCGCTGTACAGCGCTTCCTATGTGGAGGTGTATTTTGCAACAGGTAAAGCCGATCTGAATGCCGAAGCGTTCGGCATATTGGATAGTATGGCGCGTTTATTTACTGCCAATGAAAGGTTCCGGCTGCTGCGCATCACAGCGCACACGGATTCCATCGGGGAAAAAGGCAACAATGAATCCCTCGCTACCCGGCGAGCCGCCGCCGTCCGTGCTGCCCTGGTGCAACGCGGGGTGGCTGCCGAAAAAATCCAGACCAGGGCTTTTGGCGAGCGCAGCCCGGTAATGCCCAACAGCACCGAATCGGGGCGGCAACGCAACAGACGGGCAACAGTGGAAGCAGTGCTGGCCGTGCCGATGACTACTTTTAAAGGTCAAATCAGGGATCGCGATACGGGGAAAGGCATCGAGGCGCTGGTCAGTTTCCGTTCCAAAACGCGTATGGATTCCACCCGAACGGATTCTACCGGAAACTATGCCGTTCGTTTGCCGAAAGATTCGGTTGTCAAGGTCGAAGCCGTTGCGCGAAATTACTTTTTTGAAGATTTCACCACGCGCATTTTCGGCAGCCCGGAACTGTATAAAAAATACAAAATCAATACGGATATTGAACTGCCGCCCGCCAAACCGGGTGAAAAAGCCGTGCTGCGCAACCTCTTTTTCGTAGGCGACCAGGCTGTTTTACTCAAAATGTCGGAACCGGAACTACCCAAAATTTTAAAATTCATGCAGATCAACCCCGACCTGCATGTGGAAATTGCAGGCCATATCAACAAGCCTGGCAAACCTATTCCGGAACCGGAACCGGACGAAATGAATCTCTCCATCAATCGCGCCCGCGTCATTTACGATTACCTGCTAAAAAACGGTATCACCGCCGAACGCCTGCGTTTTAAAGGCTACGGCAACTCGGAAATGATGTTTCCACATGCCATCAGCCCGAAGGAATCGGAACAGAATCGGCGGGTGGAGATCAGGGTACTTCAATAGTCCGAAGTCTTCAGTCCGAAGTGCGAAGTCTGTAGAGTACACCGTTTCATACTTGGGTTTCCAAAACATGAAACGGTGTACTCTACAGACTTCGCACTTCGGACTGAAGACTTCGCACTTACTTCATATACTCCCACGCCGTCTGATACGCCCCTTTTTGCTCGCAATACTCCAGAAAACGGGCATAAAATACATTGTTCCCAATCGTGGCCGAATCGCCGATCACAACCAGGAGTTTTCTGGCGCGGGTCATAGCCACGTTCATGCGGCGGTAGTCGCTCAAAAAACCGATTTCCGATTTCGGGTTCGAGCGCACCAGGCTGATGTAGATAATGTCGCGTTCCTGTCCCTGAAAGCCGTCGATGGTGCTGACTACGAGCGTACTGGTGGCGAATAAAGGAGCGAGTACTTCGTCTTCGCGCACCATTTCCTCCAGATAATTCACCTGCTCGCGGTAGGGCGACAGGATGCCGATGGATGGGTACCGGGCAGGATCGGGAAATTGTTCCAGCAACTTCAGTAAGTGTTCGCGCAGCAGCAGCGCCTCTTCCGGGTTGTATTTGCTGGCAAAACGCGCGGAATCCTTCCCCGCAACGCGGTTTATCTTTTCCTCAAAACCCGTTCCGGCAGTATCTACAAACAGCACCGGCTCAAAAACGGTCAGCACATCGCCTTCTTTATCGAGCGTCAGCAAGCGGTGACCCACCACCGATTCGTGGGCTTTCAAAGCGCCTGCGTAAAAATACTGGTTGGAAAAATCCATGATCGTATGGTGCATCCGGTACTGCACATCCAGCAAATGCACCGCATCGGGTATCAGTTCCAGGCATCGCTCGATCAGGGTTTTGGACAATCCGCCCCGGGCGGCTTCCTGGCTTTTGACGGTCGGCGGCAGTTGGAACGGGTCGCCCGCCAGCACCACCCTGCTGCACTTGATGATCGGAATCCATGCTGCCGGTTCCAGGGCCTGCGCCGCTTCGTCCATCACACAAGTTTTAAAGCGGTAGCGCTCCAGCACCGGGTGGTTGGCGCCTACGAGCGTGCAGGTAATGGCCTGTGCAGAGGTCAGGATTTGCTCCACGAGGCGTTCTTCGAGCGTGCCCGCCCAGGCTTCCAGTTCTTTCGCCTGTTGTTTGAGGTGTTCGCGTTCGCGGCGTTCCTCGTAGCCGAAACTGCGCTTGTGCTGCCGCGCCTGCCGCCGGTAATCCGCTGCCTGTATTTTTACTTTTTTGATGTTTTTGCTGTCCGGGTGCCGGGAAATAATGCTGTCCAGCGTATGCAGCATCACCGATTCATCGACGCGGCTGATATTGCCCACACGCACCACCTGCACCCCTGCTGCGGCCAGGCGCTCGGTGAGCAGATCGGCTGCGGTATTGCTGGGGGCCGTCACCAGCACCGTGCTTTCTTTTTCCACCAATTGCGCAATGGCGGCCACGAGGGTTGTTGTTTTGCCGGTGCCCGGCGGACCGTGTATCACCGTCACATCGCGGTTGGAAAGGATGGCCGTCACGGCGGCTTGCTGGCTGTCATTGAGCTGGGACAGCGCTACGGGAGCCGTTTCAAATACCTCCGCCGCTTTTCTGCGGCCGGTGAGGATATCGCGCAGTTCGGCCAGCCGGTCTCCTTTGGCCTGCATCACCTTGTGCAGGGCGCGTTCCATTTCCTGGTAACTGCGGTCGTCGAACAGCTGATCCACACCTAATTGGCCGAGTGTGATCCAGTCGGGCACATCGCGGGCATTCAGGATAATTTTCATGCGGTTGCGCTCCACAAAATTGATAACGCCTTGTTTTTCCGGCGTTTTTACATGCGGCGACTGGGTAAAAAAACTGACGGTCTGCCCCGAGCGGAGCTGGTGCGGTTCGTCGCGCCTGGTCGTTCGTTCCACCACTACAAATGCCTTGTCGCCCAATGCAAAACCCGTTTGTACCACCTGCAAAGGATACCAACTATTGCCCCTTTCCACACGCTCCGACAGCGGTCGCTCGCGGATCTGGCGCAGGAATTCCTGTAGGTCTTCGTCGCGCTCGCGCTGGAGGAGGGAGAGGAGGTGGGTGAAGTGATCCATTTTTTAGAAGTGAGAGAGTGAGAGGAGTGAGAGGGTGAGAGGAGTGAGAGGAGTGAGAGGAGTGAGAGGGTGAGAGGAGTGAGAGAGTGAGAGAGAGTGAGAGAGTGAGAGGGTGAGAGGGTGAGAGACGTCCTGTTTGGCAGCTCGATGGTTCTGGCTTTAGTTTTTCAGGCCTGAAAAACTAA
>JALHMA010000423.1 GCA_022844265.1 Saprospiraceae bacterium
CCAAGCCGCACAAACAACCCCGGTGGCCCATTTGTCAAACCACTTTGTGTCCGTTGTGGTTAAAAACTCGCGTGGAATACATAGTGTAAATGAACTGTTAGAATTGTGTGCAGACCGTAGGGTCTTTTGACCCCGCACATTTCAATGTTCAATTACCAACGAAAACAAGCCTTCCAGTGCTAACTTTTTTCCCGCTTTGCCGCTCGCTTATCCGGTACAACCATGTGCCCGGCGAGGGAAAAATTCCGGCTTCTAAAAACAGCGGCGCATTGCCTTGAAGGTTTTGTTGGAAAATTATTTTACCTTGATAATCAATAATTTGTAATTCAAGTGCGCTGTTTTTTATTTCCGGGTAATACAACCAGCAACCCTCAGATCCAAACGGATTCGGGGCGACAAATGCAAGACCTTTTTCCGGTTTTTGCAACAACACCGGACGCAGTGCGGCGCCATCGGGGCGATAAGCTAGCGCGGGAGTCGGCCAGTCGCTCATGTGTATGTTGGCAGCAAGCGTTCCGGTGTTTTTGGCTGTAAAATGCAGATTGAACAACGCGCGTGTTCCGGTAGCAGCCCAGCCGCCGGTTGTTTCAAAACTGACTGAAATCAAGCCCAGCGCTGCTTTATCCGTGCCAAAATTTGTCAAAACAAGTCCCTCGATCAGGGGTTCTATTTTTTCAAAGGTCAATTTTTCCGGGTCGAACCGGATGGAAAACTGCAGGGCTGTCAATGATCGCAGGTCGGCGCTCCATTCAGTCACCACACTTGCACCGGCCTCCCATGATTGATCTGCCAGTAAAATGGGAAAGGGTGTGCTGCGTTGTTCCAGCGGACTGGTCAATGTTGGAGAAGCGGTCTGGTTGACATCGCCCGTTTTGATCGCGACAAAATCGAGACCGGAAAGAGAGGTGTTTTCAGCGCTTATCAGCAGACTTTCCGGAAAAACCGATACAAATGGATCGAGTGGATTGGGGAAAGTGAAATTTTCCGGTACAAATCGCCAGGAGGTATTGCCGATAAATGCGGTATCGATACCGAGGATGAGTTTGCGCAACTGCACGATATCAAACGTTGTGATGGCCCCGGAGCGGTTGGCATCGGCGGCAATCCGTTTATAAGGCGAATCGAGCGGTTCGAGATCGAGGATATGTTTGGAAATCAGCACCAGGTCGAAGGTCGTCACCCCATTTACCGGATTATCGTTGCGATAGGGCGTGAGGGTGTAGTCCTGACAGCCCGTCTGTGCATCAAAACTGAACGAACCGTCCGGCCCGGCGCTGATGGTCTGGCCGGAACCTGCCAGCGAGATGCTACCGGTAGCGCCCATGTTGCCGGCGAGGTCGATTTCAGTTCCCGGGCCGGGAATAAGTACGGAATCAAGCGGGAATGTCCACAAGCCGCGGGCATACGTCGCTGCAATCAGTTGCCGGCGCACCGGATTTTCTTCCAGATCGAAGACGGGAATAAAAGGGATGTTTTGTCCCAGTCTGTTCCAGGAAATGCCTGCATTGCGGCTAAAGTAAACTCCTGCATCAGTGGCGGCAAACAACATGGAATCGGCGTGTCCGGGCCGGACAAACAGGTCGTTGACGGGCATTTGAGGAAGGTCGCCGGTAATATCTATCCAGGTTTGCCCATTGTTGTCAGAGCGGTGAATATGCGGAATATATTCATTGTCGCGGAAGCCGGATTGGGTCACAAAAATGCGTTGGGGCAGGGTAGGGGAGCCTTGCACGGAAGTGACATAACGGTTGGGCAATCCGTTGCTGATATTCGTCCAGGAGCCTGCCGGTTCGCGCCGCCAGACATTGGCGTCGCTGGTACCGGCAAACAGTTTTTCGGGAACCAGCGGCGATTCTTCCACGCAGGAAACGGTGTGAAAAGCAGCGCCGTAGATATTGCCGTCCGTCAGGTCTGGAGAAGCGGGCGACCAGGAGCCGAAGTCATTCTGGTGCACCCGATAGGTGCCGGCGTATAACCTGTCCGGGTTGTGGCGACTCAGGAAATAAGGCGTGTCCCAATTGCAGCGGTCGCCTGTTCCCAGGCAGGTCTGCCCCACCTGCCAGTTGCTGCCTGCGTCAATGGTTTTATGAATAGCGCCGTTTTGTGTTTCTACCCAGTAAATATGTGCACTATCAGGGTGAAAAGCAGAGCGGAAGCCATCGCCTCCAAAGATACCCTGCCAGTTATTTATGCCCTGTGCATTTCCCCTGTTGGTTCCGTTGTCCTGCGATCCGCCGTAGTACGTGTCCGGTTGGTGCGGGTTAAAATTAGTGCGGTAAAACTGGGTGAGCGGCAGGTTGTTGCAACGGGTCCAGGCAGTGCTGCCGGGATTCTGGTAATACACGCCGCCATCATTACCGGCATAACGCCTGCCTGTACTGGTAAAAATCAGGTCGTGGACATCGGCGTGGCCGGCGCCGACAGTCACCCAACTGCCGGAAGCGGCTGATTTTCGCCACAGTTGTACCGCCGGCAAGTACAATTCATCATCGTTGTCGGGGTGCAGCAGGATTTTCCCGAAGTACCACCCGAAATTGGCGTATGCATTTCCCAAACCATTGATACTGACAGGATTCCAGTTGTTTCCACCATTTGTGGTCACGTAAATGCCGCCTACGCTGGAAAGGGTGTCCGTATACAGTGCGTACAGTTTTTGCGGATTTTGAGCAGAGATGACCAGAGCGGTTCGACCCATTTTTCCGACAGGCAAACCGCTGGACAACACGGCCCAGTTGGCGCCGCCATCGGTTGTTTTGTAAATGCGCGCATGGTCGCCGAAAATAACAGACTCCGAATTGTTGCGGATACGATCCCAGAACGAAGCGTACAGCACTTGCGGGTTGGAAGGGTCCATTTCCAGGTCGGAAGCGCCGGCCTGGTTGCTGATAAAAAGCACCTTTTGCCAATTCTGGCCGCCGTCGGTACTTTTGTAAATGCCGCGTTCATTGGTGCGCACATACGGATTGCCCATGGTAGCGGCATACAATACCTGCGGCTGGGCCGGATGTACGATAATTTTAGAGATGATACCCGCCTGCTGCAATCCCAGGTACTGCCAGGTGTCGCCGGCGTTCGTACTTTTATAGATGCCTTCTCCATTAAATACATAGGCGGGCATATTCGCATCGCCCGTGCCTGCATACACGATATTTGGATTGGAAGGGTCAAATGTGACATCGCTGATAGACAGTTCGGGGTGTTCATCGAAAACAGGGCGCCAGTTGAGGCCCGCATCGGTTGTTTTGAAGATGCCGCCGCCGGAAAAGCCAGCCAAAAGCGTCTGTTCCTGATCGGGTTTGCCGGCTAATGTATTGACGCGTCCCGCAATGTTGGCGGGGCCTTGCAGCGTCCAGTCAGCCAGGGTGCCGGAGCAGCTGTTGTCGCGTTCCTGCACCGCTTCGGTTTGCCGGGCGCGGCGCATGGCTTTTTGCCAGCCTTGCGCGTCAAAATCGCGATCGGGATAGGAGCGTTGTATTAAAAACAGGTCGTGCGGCGCTGCTTTTGCGGCCAACACATCGCTTACTTTTTTTTGGCAGGCACTACTTAAAAAAAGTATTCCGCTAAAAAGAAAGATGGGTAGATATCTCATTATAAAAAGTTATCCGTTATTAGTTATTGGTTATCAGTGTTGATAATCAAGCATTTAGATAGTTATCTGTTATCAGTTATTGGTTATCAGTGTTGACAATCAAGCATTTAGATAGTTATCTGTTATCAGTTATTGGTTATCAGGGTGGATAATCAAGCATTTACAGAGAAGTTAGTCCAAACTAATTTTGCACAGCTACTTAATCGGTCGTGAGTTAACGTTTGAAGGTTTAAGGTGGTAATGCAAGGTCTCCCAAAATCAGACCAAAATGTATCCGCTCATCCGCTCCTACTCTCACGACTCACGATTCACAACTCACGATTCAACTTATTTCTCTCCCTTCTGTTTCAGCGTCAATATTTACCACAACAACATCTTTAGTAGATGTGCAAAATCAGTTTTGATTAAGTTCATTGCAAATGCTTGATTGTCAACACTGATAACCAATAACTAATAACGGATAACTAATCTAACGGATAACTAAAACGGATGGAGCAAAATAAAACGCAACAGCAGGATGAATTCCTGTTTCACCCCAAAAATGTGCAGTTGTTCATCTTGCTGACAGGCCTCACGTTCCTGTTTCTGGCGCTCACGGTATCTTATATTTACATCCGTGTCACCAACGGCGTTGCGCCGGTAAAATTACCGCTGCTTTTTCTATTGAATACGGTCATTTTGCTGGCCAGCAGTTATACCCTGATACGCGCCAAACGCTGTTACCTCGGCGATGATACCACGGGATACCAGCAGCATTTGAAATACACCATCTGGTTGTCGTTGTTGTTTATGGTGATGCAGTCAGTCGCCTGGGCCTGGCTTTTTAACAACAATATTCTCCTCAATTCTTCTACCACCACCGGGTTTTTGTACGTCATTTCTATTGTACACCTGGCTCACGTCGTGGGTGGGCTGCCATTTTTGTATCATTTTTACCGCACCGCGAAAAAACGGATGATCGACCCCGTTACTGTACTGGTATATTTTTCCGACCCAGAAAAACGCCTCAAACTGCGCCTGCTGACGATCTATTGGCATTTTCTCGATATTCTCTGGATTTATCTGGTGCTGTTTTTTGGGGTAAATTACTTAGTTTAGAGAGTGAGAGAGTGAGAGAAGTGAGAGAAGTGAGAGGGTGAGAGGGTGAGAGACATCCCGTTTGGCGGCTCTGGTGTTTTTGAATTGGTTTTTCAGGCCATTAATCGTGAGTGGTGAGTGGTGAGTCG
>JALHMA010000424.1 GCA_022844265.1 Saprospiraceae bacterium
CGCCCATTGGAACGGACAATGCCGTCACAACAACCGCCGCGACGGCCAAAGCGACGGCCCGCTGCGGCAGCGGCATGTTCAGTTGCTGTATGGTAAGCAGCATCCGGTGACTGAACAGGAAAAGTCCGACCATCAATACAATGATGCCGGTCAGGGCCAGCAAACCCAGGCTACCCAGGTTCAAAATATTATCAAAATCGAATCCGATGCGGCTGTGCAGCACCAATTCGCGCATGATTTGTACGCTAAAAGGGATGCTCAGCATGGCCATCAGGTAACAAAAAGAGGCCAGTACCGATTTGATTCCCGATTTTTCCTGCGCCGGCGCGGGTATTTGCAGTGTTTCGGCATTAGGCGTTTCTGCCTCTGCTGCCACTTCCACAACGCCGAATCGACGGTGAAAAAATATCATGACGTACAACAACAGCACCGCGTGTATGAGCCAGTCGCCCACGGATTTGCCAATCAGCGACGCATTTTCAAAGGACGGAGCGAAGAGCGGCAAAGCGCTGAATTGTTGTTGGGTGAAACCTGTGGCAATATTCAGCCACAATAAAACGGCCACGCTGACCAAGAGCAGCGCCGTTCCGGCCAAAGCCCCTGTGCGGGTATTCAACCAGCGCGCCGCCTGGTTCAGCAGGCTGAAAAAGAGGATAAAAAACAACAGCCAGGCCGTCAACTGCAACCACTGCAGCCAACCCGATTGCACCTGTTTTGTTGCATTCAACCAGGCCAGCGGCTTCCCGTCGACGATGATCGGATAATCGCTTGCAAGCGTCGATACGGCTATATTTTCATCTATATTTTTACCGGCAGGAAAAACATTTTCCTGGTCTAAAGCATTGAAATTCAGCGCGTAACGAATTGGAACGAGCACCGTAAGCGTATAAGCGGCGCTGGGTTCGCTGTGGCATAAAAACCAGCCCAGCGGGAGTTTCAAAAGTGACCTTCCAGGGCTTCGGGCAATGTTGCGGAGTTCCGTGCCAACCGGTATCACTTTCGTGTTCGACCAGGAAATGACAGAGTCCTGCCGGTGCAACAAAACCGTGTAGGCTTTATCGGACTGTCCCTGCCAGGCGCCTGCTTTCGCAGCATTGGTCCTGCCCCAGGCCAGACCCTCCGATTCCTGACCGGAGAGCCACACCGATATTTCTTCGGAATGCTGTTGAAGGAGCGTTGTATCTTTGTCCCACTGCCCGGCGCTAAATGCAAGGGCCAGCAGGATCAACATCACAACAATATAGAGAAGCAAACGCTTTATCATGTCGGGATCATAAAATGGTTCCTCGGGGTAGAGTCAAAAAGTTTCTGATAGTATGTACGGTTCATTGATCGTGCAAAAGTATCCAAACAAAGTTTAAGCCAATACTGAATTTTTTCTAAAAAACAGCCGCAGATCGCTCTGTCGCCTTTCGGGGAGGAAAGTCCGGACAACACAGAGCACCGCACCGTCTAACCGGCGGAGTTCTTCCGAAGGGAAGGGCATAGAAAGTGTCACAGAAAATTACCGCCTTGCTCCGGTTTTCCGGCACAAGGTAAGGGTGAAAACGTGTGGTAAGAGCGCACGACCGTTGCAGGTAACTGCAACGGGGGACAAACCTTGCGGGTTGAAATGCCATGTACACCTTGTTAATGCGCGGCTCGCGCAGTTTTGGCGCGTCTTCGGACGGGTCGGAAGCAAGGGGGGTAGGCAGCGCAGATCCCGTCTTGTACGGGACCAGATAAATGACAGAGGCTTTGCGCAAGTGAAGCACAGAATCCGGCTTATAGATCTGCGGTTTTTTTTAGAGGTGAGAGGTGAGAAACGTCCCGTTTGGCGACTCTTATGGTTTGGGCTTGCATTTTTCAGGCCTGTAATTGTGAGTAGTGAGTAGTCAGTAGTGAGTAGTGAGTGGCAACTCGTTAGAAGAAGGAACTCAATAATTCTTCAACGAGATGCCACTCACTACTGACTACTCACTACTCACAATTACAGGCCTGAAAAATGCAAGCCCAAACCATAAGAGTCGCCAAACGGGACGTTTCTCACTTCTCACCTCTAAAGGACCAACTCCTCAAACAACCGCTTCGCCGTCGCTTCCAGATCCTCGCACAATCCCGGGTGCGGCCGGGAAGTCTGAATGGCAGAGCTTCTGACCGCCGTCAGCCAGCGGAAGCGGGAGGCGACGTCCAATGCAGCGATAGGGCCGCAGTGCGCGGCGCCCATGGCTATCTTTTCCAGCGATTGTACATTCAATTTGATCTGTTCCACATCCAGGTCGGCAGAAAAAGACAACAATTTGGCTTCATCCACGGCGTAATGTACCCTGATAAACTTCGCTTTTTTACTAAAAAGGATAATACCCACATTGAGGAATTCCTCCCGTTCAACAATGGGTACCACGCGAATGATGGCATACTCATACAAGTGCTTCTCTTTCATCCTGGGCCTTTTTGGTAAAAATATCGGAATGTTTCAAGCGGGTAGTCAAATAACGGCCGTACACTTCCCGAAGCATGGCAGGCGTTTCTTCCGTGTCTCGCCATTGCAGCCACTCCTCTGGAATGAGCGCCACAATCGCCCGGATTTTTTCTTCCGTCAAAAGTTGTTTGAATACCGCGTCCGTTTCGGACAATAAGGTGGCTTTCGACAGCAATACATGGTTTTTCACCAATGGGAAAGGACTTTTTGCGTGGGTTTCCCAATCCGTCCAGGAATGGTGAAAATACAAACAGGCGCCGTGATCGATCAGCCACAACTCCCTGTGCCACATCAACATATTCGTGTTTCTGAACGTGCGGTCTACATTGGTGATAAAAGCGTCCAGCCAGACAATTTGAGAGGCCAGTTCCGGCGTCACGACCGTAACAACCGGATCGAAAGTGATTGCGCCCGACAAAAAATGCAAGGCCAGGTTCATTCCTTTGCTGCCCTGCAGCAGGTCCTGAATTTCCTCGTCGGGCTCCGTTTGTCCAAAAGCCTCATCCAGGTTGGCAAAAACCAGTTCGGGGACCTTTAAACCCAGGATGCGGGCTATTTCTCCGCCGATCAATTCGGCAATTAAAGATTTTTCACCCTGTCCGGAGCCTTTAAATTTCAGCACGTATTTAAAATCATCGTCCGCCTCCGCCAACGCCGGCAGAGAGCCGCCTTCGCGCAAAGGCGCGATGTAGCGGGTGACGTTTACGGTTCTTAACTCGGTCATGTTGTTGTGGTATCAATCCGGTTGTGCAAAGGTAAGGAAGGGAAAGGGCAATGTCAGTGAGTTGTGTCAAATGCCCACAGAAGAAAAATAATTTCTTAGAGAATATCTATACATCTTGCAAATTAGAGATTCAACTTCTAATTTGCAAGATGAAAGTTTTCTGGTTTACGGTGGCGACGAGGTGCAAAACCGGAGTCTGGCTAAAGTGTTAAGTTGGAAAAACCTGGGCGATATTCCGTTCTGAAGGCAGTAAAAAAAGAGGCTGTCTTGAAGGTTGATGAGGGTTGATAAAGGTTGATGAGGTTGATAATAGCCGCTCAAGGAAGTGATTTCCCACATTTTGAGCGGCTATTATCAACCTCATCAACCTTTATCAACCCTCATCAACCTTTAAGACAGCCTCTTGTCTTTTTCGTATCTTATGCCTGGTCGCTTATTTCAGCCCTACCAGCCAGTTGGCAATTTTCGTCATCTCCGCTTTAGGTACTTTTTGCGCGACCATAGGCGGGTAGCCAGGCCAGTTGGCAGGTTCCGGTTTGCCGACCAATTGCGTGATTCGTTTGGCCGAATATTTTTTGGCAGCAATGGCAGGCCAGATCGGTCCTACCAATTTGCGGCTGACGTGGTGGCAGGCTGTACAGCCGTTTTTATCAAGCAGCGCCTGAACATCCGCAGGAATAACGGGGTCTGCAACAGGTTTGGAAACGGTCTTGGAAGCAGGGGTAAAGGCAGCCAAAAGAAGTACAATCGGCAGGAGGGCAAAAATTTTTTTCATGTTTGAACTGGTTGTGTGGTATAAAAATATCCACGCTGATGAATACTTCTGCAAAAATGCAGAACATTTATCTGAATTGGGGTTGCAAGTTTCTCTTTTTCAATTCTTTAACAGCAAAATCCACTGCGCGGGCCGTCAGGTATACCGCGCCATGTCAGACGGAAGGTTTACTTCTACTTATTCGGATTTTTTGCTGCTTCCACCCAAGGGTAAACAACGCATCCTTCGCCCGAACATTCCAGGGCTTCCCGGAGGAAAAAACGCATGGTATCGCGCTGCGCCCAGTAAATATTATGCCGGGCGGAATCCAGGGTCACATACGTCACTGCCGTATGCGGCGCGAGTTGCCGGTATGCATGATCGGCATTGGAAGGATAGATCAGGCCGTCCTTGTTGCCGTGCAAAATCCAGACGGGACATTTGATACGGCTCCAGCCATCCTGAATAGTCTCCAGCGATCTGGAATGTGCGTATTTTTCCTTTGTTGCTACCCGCGCCCATCCGGGAAATACAACGCCCAGCGGCGAGTGAATCCAGCGGGCTATTTTGGGTGTACGTTCTGCGTTGGGCTGTACCGACGCAGATTGCAGAAACAAGGAACGTATCTGGTCGGAATGATCCATCGCTAATTTGGCGGCCACCGAGCCGCCGTACGAAGAGCCGCACAACACAACAGGACCGTTTTCCGCCAGTTTTTTCAACAACGGCGCAATGATGTCGGCTTGCTGTGCAATGGAAACCACCGCTTTGCCATAATGGGATTTACCATACCCGGGGCGATCTACCGCAACGAGCCGCGTTCGGTTGTAAACAGAGGAGTCGCGAAACAAGGCGCTGAATTTAAC
>JALHMA010000425.1 GCA_022844265.1 Saprospiraceae bacterium
AACATCTGTTGATGTATTATTGGTTCTAAAATCATAGCAAAATAACTTTAGATGGTTTCAGTCTGTCAAAGAACTACAACTTTTTTCAAAAAACCCTGACTTGTGGGTTAACCTCACCCGTTGGAGAGGGGGTCGGGGGGGTGAGGTTAAACACTCAACAAGCATGAACAGTAGCATCATTCGCCGCGTCATCGTGCTGGGCGCCGTTTCCATCCTCAGCCTGCTTACCGTGCAAACCTACTGGGTGTTGCGTACCTGGGATATTCAGGAGCGGGAATTCAACCGCAGGGTGAATCAGGCCATGTTCGATGCGGTCATCGACCTGGGTAAACTCAGCGACTTCATCCCGCCTTCCGACAACTTCGTACGCCAGGTGTCCTCCAATTACTGGGTCGTCAATATCGAAAACCCGTTCGAGGCCAACAACCTGGAATTCAGCCTTGCCAAGGCATTTCAGCAGCAAAACCTGAAAGAAGATTACAAATACGCTATTTTTGACTGTACCAGCGACCAGATGGTGCAGGGTAAACTCATCAAATACACGGCCCTGGAAGAACCCTTGGCCGAGCCGCTCCAGAAGCATTACGACAGCAGTTTTATTTATTATTTCAGTGTCGAATTTCCGGGAAAAACCTCCAACATCCTCACTAATATGTGGATTGTGATCTTTTTCACGGGTCTTATGATAATCACGATTGCGTTTTTTATTTACACCATGTTTGTGATCCTGCGCCAGAAACAACTGTCGGAGTTGCAGCGCGATTTTATCAACAACATGACCCACGAATTCAAAACGCCTATTTCAACGATTAATATTTCCACGGACGTTTTTTTGCAAAATGAAAAAGTGCAGGGCGACGCGCGCCTGAGTCGATACTCCGGCATCATCAAAGAACAGGTGTTGCGCCTGAATACGCAGGTGGAAAAAGTACTGCAATTAGCAAAAATTGAACGTGATAACATCGAACTGCACGTCGAGGAAATCAACCTGGCCGAACTGATTACCAGCATCTCTCCTTCTATCGAGTTGAAAGTCAACGATAAAAAAGGCATATTGCACTTAGACCTGGATGCCGTCAATCCCCTGGTAAAGGCTGACCGGCTGCACCTGACCAATATCCTGCATAACCTGGTGGACAATGCGGTGAAATACTCCAAAGACATCCCGGACATTCACATCAGGCTGCGCAATGAAGGCAAAAGCCTGCTGCTCAGTGTGGAGGACAACGGTATCGGCATCCCGAAAGAGCATCAGAAACGTGTGTTCGATAAGTTTTACCGCGTCCCGACCGGCAATGTCCACAATGTGAAAGGTTTTGGTCTCGGCCTGTTTTACGTCAAAACCATGTGCCAGGAACACCGCTGGAAACTGGAACTGCACAGCGAACCCAACAAAGGCACTACCATCACGATCAGAATGCCGCAAAAAAAATGACAACCACTTTTTATCCCGGCGATGCGTATCCGGTTGCGCTGGGCCGCTTGCAGGATACCTTTTCCGAATGGTTGCAGCAGCGCAGGCCTTCCAAAATGCTCCTGTTGACTGATGCGAACACCCGCCGCGATTGCCTGCCCGGGTTTCTGGCGGCTACAGGTTTGCCGGCAAATACGCCTGTTGTGGAAATTCCTGCCGGGGAAACGTATAAACATATCCAGACCTGTACATCCATCTGGGAACAAATGCTGCAGGCCCAACTCGATCGCCATGCCTTAGTCATCAACCTCGGCGGCGGCGTCATCGGCGATATGGGCGGTTTTTGCGCCGCTACCTGGAAACGCGGCGTCGATTTTGTGCAGGTGCCGACAACGCTGCTATCCATGACCGATGCGGCCATCGGCGGCAAACTGGGCATCGATTTCCAAAAAGTAAAAAATACCATCGGCGTTTTTCAAAATCCCGCAGCGGTATTCGTCGATCCGGTTTTTTTGAGCACCCTGCCCGAACGCGAACTGCGCAGCGGCTTCGCGGAAGTGATTAAACACGCGCTCATCGGCGCGCCGGAACTCTGGGAAATGATCCGGGAAATGACGCCGGAACAATTAAGCGCCTGTCCGCAGGAAACCTGGTTGCATATTTTGGGCCTGTCCATCGCCGTCAAAGTGCGCATCGTCACGGAAGACCCGCACGAAAAGGGCATTCGAATGTTGCTGAATTACGGCCACACCATCGGCCACGCGTTGGAAAGTTATTTCCTGGAAACGGACAGCCCGCTTACCCACGGCGAAGCCATCGCGGTCGGGATGCTGACGGAAAGTTGGGTACAGCATCAGCGCAAATCGGCGCAAGTGCCGGACGCCTGGGTTCGCCTGATCCTGCGCATGTTCCCGCACCGAAATATCCCCATTGACATTGTGCCGGACATCTGGCAGACCATGCAGCAGGACAAAAAGAACAAGGCGGGTAAAGTACGAATGACGGTTTCGGGTAATATGGAACTCGATATGGAGGTGCTGGAGCCAACTATAGAAGAAATTCGCGATAGTGTGCTTTATTACAACAACTTATAGTCAATGTTTTCTTTTGGAATCGCTTTACCTCCAACTTCCCGAAAGTTTAAAACTTCGGGAAGTTTCGCGCCATAAAAAAAGCAGGCACCGTGCGCATCACGGTACCTGCAAAGGGAGGATTTGAGGTGCGGGTACTTGAACCCACACCGAAAAAGAATATTCGAGTAAATGAGGATTCGAGTATTTGACCACAAATCCCCGAATCCTGATTCCGCTTGCCTCATTCCTTCATCCCTCATTCCTGTTTCTACTCCAGTCCTTTCGGTTTTTTCACCGTAAACACCCGCGACACATTGAACCCGAAGCGGATACCGCTCAGCATACGGCCTTCATCGTTTTTGAAAAACCAGTCTTCCGGCGTTTCCGTGATGAAACCTTTGTAACTCATCGCATTGGTATTGGTGAAGTGCAGCTGGAACACGTGCCCGCCCGTCTCAATATCGAATCCGATAGAAAGCGAATTGGCGTAGTCCGTGCTGATCTGGCCTTCCGGCACATAGTAATATTCCAGGTTGATAGATACCCTTTTGGTCAGTTTGGCGCGCCCGCCGATACCCATAGCCAGCACGTCGTTGTTTTCGTCGCGGGTCGGCACCAGGTTGCGGTGCACCAGTGTGGGCATCAGTTGCAGCGTCAGCGCTTTGCTGAATTTGCGGGCCAGCAGCAACTGGTGCGTGTAATACAGGCGGGACGTAAATTTATTGTCGCGCTCCGCATCCGAAAACTTGAGCGTTTTGATCTGGCCGTCTATGAGATACGACAAACTGATGGGCATGTTTCGTTTGCCGCTGCTTTGGCGCAGCAGGCGGTATTTGGCAAAGCCGTCGATGATTTTTTCGTTGCCATTGCGGCCTATGCCGATCATGAGGCGGTCGGTGATACCGTAGTCGAAACCGATACGGATAGTGGCGGCATCGAGTCCGAACATATCGTACAAGCCCTGCCGCACAGGTCCGAAGCGGTGCGAAATTTTAAAATCGAGTACGCCGGCAGCCGTATTTTCAATGGAGTGCCCGTTGATAATGCGATTGGTTTTGAAACTGGCCGTTGCGAAATCCGTTGTTTTTTCTTCGCCCAGCATGGAAAGCAGGTCTTCTTCCTGGGCAACCAGGCCTTGTCCACAGAGCAGCATTACTAACAATAAGAGGAGATTTCTTTTCATTGATCTTGATTTGTTTTTGGTTATTGGTTATTCGTTATTCGTTATTCGTGTGGAAACCCTTGGCTCAAGCACATGCCTTTTGCCAAGGGTTTCCACACGAATAACGAATAACCAATAACGAATTTAAGATTTCAGCGGCTGCAGTACAGCGCTCACCGTTACTTTGATTTCTTTGGCGATATTATCCCGTACCAGCGAAGGAATCGCAATTTTATAATCTTCAGGTTTCACAACGAAGTTAGACAGGATTTCGACGCTGCCTTTCGATACCTTCACGGTGCCTTCCACATTCACGTCGCGTTCCACCCCGTGAATGGTCAGTTTACCGCTTGCTTTGGCGTTGTATTTGCCATCCTGCGAGAAATTGATGTCGCTCAGGTTGCTGATCTGGCCTTTGAATTGTGCGTTGGGGAAAGTGGACGATTCCATGTAATTCTCGTTGAAGTGCTCCTGCATCAGGGCTTTTTCAAACAGAAAACCTTTGATCAGTACTTTCCACTCCATTTTGCCGGTCGCGGCGTCCAGCACGCAGGTGCCGCTTTTATTGAGGCCCTCGATTTTCTCCATCGGGGTATCGGAACTGAACTTTATTTTGGCATCACGGGTGAAGAGTTTTTGCGAAAAGGCCGAACTGCTCATCAAAAACAAAGCGGCGAAAAGAACAATGAATTTTTGCATAATTAAATGTTTAAACGGTTGAGAGTGTTGAGAGGTTGAGGGGTTGATTGTTGAGGGGTTGAGGGGTTGAGGGTTGAGATTGTTGAGGGCCGCTCTGAGAGAACAATACCCTCCTTACAGAGCGGCCCTCAACAATCTCAACATTTTATTTTTTCGCTTCCACGCATTCCACGAAAATAACATCCAGGTTCAGCCCGGTGCATTTACCTTTAAAAGTGACCTGTTCGCCTGCCTGAAAATCGGTTCGGCTGTGGTTAGCAAAAGGGCTGAGTTCGCAGGCCACTACGCCCATATCGCTACCGGCTTCGAGGCTCACTTTCACGGCGCCGTCGCTGTCTTTAGCGGCTTCTTTTACCTTGCCGGTGATGGCGACCACTTTGTCCAGGTATTTGGCATTTGCAGCATTTTCGTCGGTGTTGTATTCGTTGTACAGCGCTACGGC
>JALHMA010000426.1 GCA_022844265.1 Saprospiraceae bacterium
TTTCGGATGCGCGGACACGAAGAAGCCAGTGGCACCAAATACGTGCCGCAGGAACTGATGGACGAATGGGCCGCAAAAGACCCGATCGACAACTACGAAAAATGGCTGCTGGAAGAAGGCGTCCTGACGGAAACCTTTGCCAAAAACCTGAAAGACCGGTACAAAAAAGAAATTCAGAAGGCCGTGGATGTCATGTTTGCAGAACCCGAACCTGTGCCCGATACGGCAGCGGAACTGGCCGATGTGTACGCGCCCGCCGCCGCTGTGACGCCGCCCGGCCAGGCTGCCAAAGAGATGCGGTATATCGACGCCATCAGCGAAGGACTGCGCGAGGCCATGCTGCGCCACCCGGAACTGGTGCTCATGGGCCAGGACATTGCCGATTACGGCGGCGTGTTCAAAATCACCAACGGTTTTACGCAGCAGTTTGGAAAAGAACGCGTGCGCAATACCCCGCTGTGTGAAAGCGCCATCGTGGGCATTAGCCTCGGGCTCAGCCTGAAAGGTATCAAAAGTATGGTGGAAATGCAGTTTGCCGATTTCGTCACCTGCGGCTTCAACCAGATCGTGAACAACCTCGCCAAACTGCACTGGCGCTGGGGCCAAACTGCCGATGTTGTGGTTCGGATGCCTACTGGCGGGGGCAGCGGCGCGGGGCCTTTCCACTCGCAGTCCAACGAGGCCTGGTTTACCCACGTGCCCGGCCTGAAAGTGGTGTACCCCAGCACACCCGCCGATGCCAAAGGTCTGTTGCTGGCCGCTTTTGAAGACCCGAATCCGGTGATGTATTTTGAACATAAAGCCCTGTACCGTTCGGAAAGCGGACAAGTGCCGGATGGTTTTTACACCGTGGAAATCGGAAAAGCCCGGCAGGTGCGCAGCGGTACCGATGTCAGTATCCTCACCTACGGCATGGGCGTGCGCTGGGCAGAAGCGGTGGCCGACGAAATGGGCTTGAATGCCGATATCGTCGACCTGCGCTCGTTGGTTCCGCTTGATTATGAAGCCATTACCAACTCTGTGAAAAAAACCAACCGCGTCCTGATCCTCCACGAAGACACGCTCTTCGGCGGCATCGGCGGCGAAATAGCGGCCTGGATTTCGGAACACTTGTTTGAGCACCTGGACGCGCCGGTCATGCGGGCAGCCAGCCTCGATACGCCGGTACCCTTCGCTATCCCGCTGGAACAGAACTTTTTTCCGGTGGAGCGGATGAAGGAGCAACTGGAGCGGCTGATAAAATATTGAAAAAGTTATGAGTTATGAATGATAAATGATGAATGATGAGTTATTGGAGTTTCAGGCTGGAATGTGAAAGAATACAAACAAACCTCATTTCCCCATTTCAGCCTGAAACTCCAATAACTCATCATTCATCATTCATCATTCATCATTTATCATTCATAACTCATAACTTCCCTCCGTACCACTTCCTCAACGTCGCCTCCCCCACTTTCCCCTGCGGCGTGTAATCCCGTTCCGGGTATCCTTCGTGGCCGCGCATATTCGGAAACCATTTCCACATAAAGCCGCCGGCCCACCATTCTTCGGGCTGGAAAGTGGAGAACAGCGCTTCAAAGCAGTTGGCCTGCGCCTGTTCGTTGATGTTTCGGCCTTCGATGCCCTGTTCCAGTTCCCAGTTGCGCCAGCCGCTGCCGTCGACGCTGAGGTATCCGAATTCGGTAAAAAGGACCGGTTTGCCCTGTTGTTTGCTGTAGGCGCGCAGGCGTTCCTTGATGGGTTGCCAGGCCGCTTGCAATTGTGCTACATCAGGTGTTGTACCTTCCACTAAGGGGAAATAGCCGCCGAGACCGATATAGTCCAATTCTTTCCAGAAAGGCACCTTGTCCCAGTCGTCCCAGTTGGAGGAGTAGGTCAGTTTGCCTCTGTAGACCTGTTTGATTTTGACGATCAGACTGTTCCAGAACTGCGGGCGTTTTTCGATGGCGTTCCGAAATTCCGTGCCGATACAAAACATATCGGCCCCGGCAGAATCGGCCAAAGTGGCAAAACGCAGGATATAACGTTCGTAATCGGCTTCCCATCTGTCCCATTCGGCATCCGTAGCGAAATCGAGGTTGCCGGTCCAGTGCCTCGGAATCCAGACCTGCGGTTTGAGCATGACTTTGATGCCTGCTTCATGCGCCAGGCGAATGGTTTCGCGGGCGCCTGCGGGACGTTCGCCCCACCAGTGCTGACCGTTTTCGTCGAAGCGCACACTCGCCTCGCCGGGCCGGGTGAAGGCATACGGCACCACGGCAATCCAGGTGGCGCCCGTCGATTGTACGGCGGGCATCGGATTTTCGGGGAATGGTTCGGGTGGCGCTACGAAGGTGAGGCCGTTCATTTTGCCGGGCACCGGCTGCACGTTCGTTGCAGCAGCAGGCTGATACACCATAGCGGCTTGAGAGCCGGATTGTTGTTTGCAAGAAAGGAGCGTGAATGCGATGAACAGTAGCAGGAAATGGGAAGTTTTCATCATGAGTATAGTTTACAGCGATATCACAGCCTGATGAATGTACACTGATTAAGCGTTTTCTGGCGTGTCAGCCGCAGCGCGGCGGTCATATTTGTAGCTTGTAACAAACAAAAAAACGAGGTGCAGCGCACCGGAAATATTACCGGTGCGCTGCACCTCTGAACACATCATCGCAACTATTACTACAAATATGACCGCCGCGCTGCGGCTGGCAAACCAACTAATGTATTATTCCGCCATTTCCGCCGCAATCCGGGCAGCCAGTTCGCTGAATTCATCGACACTCAAATGCACTTTCGCACTGCCGGTGAAACGCACATCTTCCAGGCTGTTAAAAGGAATGAGGTGTACATGTGTGTGGCGCACTTCATCACCGATCACGACCACGGCGATGCGTTTGCAGGGCACGGCTTTTTTCACGGCGTGCGACACTTTTTTGGCAAAAAGCCACAGTCCGGCGTACAATTCGTCTTCAACATCAAAAATATAGTCGATTTCCTGCTTCGTGATGCACAGCGTATGGCCTTTCGCCTGTGGCCGCACATCGAGAAATGCGAGGTAGTCTTCCGTTTCAGCAATTTTGTGGCAGGGAATCTCGCCGTTGACAATCCGTGTGAAAATGCTTGACATAGTCAGTTATTGGTTATCCGATAGTAATTTCCACGACTTCAAATTCCATCGCGCCGGCAGGTGTGGTGACTTTGGCTACTTCGCCGACAACTTTTCCGAGGAGGCCCTGCCCGATTGGAGAAGTGACGGAAATTTTCATCAGTTTCGCATCTGCTTCTGTTTCAGAAACGAGTTTATAGGTCATCTCTTTGCCTGTTTTCAGATTTTTGATGGTCACATTGGAAAGGATGGCAACTTTGGAGTTGTCCAGCAACGACTCGTCTATGATACGGGCATTGGCCATGACCGTTTCCAGTTCATTGATTTTAAATTCCAGCAAGCCCTGCGCATCTTTTGCTGCATCGTATTCGGCATTTTCCGACAGATCACCCTGCGAACGTGCTTCAGCGATCGCGCGTGCTGCTTCCTGGCGGCCGGTTGTTTTTAATTCATCCAGATCTGCTCTGAGCTTGTCATAGCCAGTTTGTGTCAGATAGGTGTAATTTGCCATATTAAAGGTATTAAAGGTTAGAAAAATTCTCCTCAGTTATTCGAGTGAAAAAAGGCTTATCATGCTCCAACGGCAGGATAAACCTCTGTTTATTGAGTCAGACTAAAAAACAGGAACGCTTCTATCGGGCAGACAGAAACGTTCCTGTAAAAAATTCTAATGCAAAGGTAAGGGAGCTTTTAGGAGAAAGGAAAGCTTTTCAGCTACTTTTCTATAAATCGAGCCGCAGGCCGATGCCGTGGATACCCTCAAATATTCTTGTACTGCGGTAAGAGTATTCCAAAGTCAGGCGGCTATCCGATCCTTTTTTGAACGGAACGGATGCGCTGAACCCGGCACTGATACCGTTGTCGAGCGTTGCTTCCGCGCTGCCGACGGCTACGCCCAGTTCTGTTTTATAGGCTCCGCGCAGGGCGAAATTCTGACCTAAAGAGAACTCCAGGCCGCCACCTACCTGGTCGCGGGAGAAGGCATTGGAAGTAAAGTTGCCAATGACGGAGAGGCGGTTGGTTTTGCCAAACAGAAAATCGCGGGAGAATCCGATATTCAACTGAGATGGCAATTCATACGCTGCGGATCGCTCGTAATATGTAACCGGGTACTCAAAAGTCTGACCCGGATTCGGGCGCGGTTTGGAAAGACCTTCTCCGACAAAGCGCATTTTAGAACCCACATTGCGCAGGGAAATACCAAACTTGAAGTTGTCATTTTCACCCGTTACATATTGTACGCCGGCGTCCAAAGCCATGGCGCGCGCGCCTACGTTGCTGATGGATTCATTGACAAATTTAAACGTAACGCCTACGGAAACTTTGTTGGCGAACAAATGAGAATAAGACAGCCCCATGTTAAAATAGGACGGACTGAATGTAGCGCCTGTGCCGCCGGGAATATTTTCCGTTGTCGAGAGAAATTCTCCCAGATCCATCGACACCAAAGAGATGCCGAAAGCACCGCCGCCTGAGCCTACACGTTGCCCGAAAGCCAGGGCATTCATGTTAATATCGGCAATGTAGCGGGCGTGGCTGAGGTTAATCTGTGTTTTTTTGATCCGCGACAAACCGGCAACATTCAGGTACATGGCTTCTGCCCCGGAGACATAAGAAGTATTCAGGGAGTGCAATCCTGCGCTGCGTGCCCAAGGGTTGATGAGCAGCTGGTTGGCGCCTGCTTCACCTTG
>JALHMA010000427.1 GCA_022844265.1 Saprospiraceae bacterium
ACCGATCAGGCTTCTCCATCAATACACGAGCTATGAATGCACCCTTAGCCATTTGGTCTAAGTTCGTTTCAAGGGTTTTTGTACTGCTTTTTTGCGGTATCGCGACGTGTATCCAGGCACAGCAGCCGGTTGCAGCCAGCGCGACTACCCGTACGGTGGTCGATACCATGCCCCTGCTTTTCAGTTTCGCCCATGCGCCGGAACGCTTCTACCCCGCTTCCGATACCCTGCCCGAACGGGATTTTCGTTTTTACGATCCCGCACGGCGCATGCCGATCGACTGGGGAACACTGGGCAACCTGGGCACACCGGCACGGCCGCTTTTTTTTGAAACGCCGGCGCGGCTGGGGTTCGATGTCGGCACACATGTCTTTGACCTGTACAACCTTCAGCCGGGCGACCTGCGGTTTTACCGCAACAGCCGTTCGTTCAGCGAGGTGTTTTTTTCGCAGGGGCGCACCCAGTTTGAAGGCATGCTCAATGCCAGGCTGGCCCGCACCTTTTCAGGAGGCGCCAACTTTTCGATGGATTACCGGACGATCAACAACCTGGGGCAATTCCGTTATCAGCGCGCCAAACACAATGCGCTGGTAATGGGACTCTGGATACCTTTGGGTAGCCGGTATGACGGTTTTCTCCTTTTTTCAAAAAACGTCAACCGCCAGCAGGACAATGGCGGCATTGTTTCCGACACTGCATTTGGAGGTGAAGAATTCACCGGGCCGATCAATGCCGCTATTCATTTGCCCGAACTCAAAGCGCTTACCCGCCACGGCGATCAAACGCTGCAACTCACACAACACCTGCGATTTGCAGGCGATGAAGAAATGGGTAAACGTGTGCTGCGCGCCACGCACAGTTTTGCGTGGAGGACACAAAACTGGAAATTTTCAGATGGCGACGCGACGGAAGGTATCGCCAGCGATTCTGCCTTTTTTGGCGATTTCCTGGTTGATAAACGCGGTGTCCGCAATTACATCGAACTTGATCGTATTGATAATACGTTCACAGTCAATACGTTTAAATCAAAAACAACGGGCCGGCCCTCCGATGTGCTGGCAGTGGGCATTTCCCATAGTTATTTCAGCCTGCGGCAGGAACCTGAAAAATCGGCTTTTTCCAACCTGTTTTTGAACGGCCAGTTCGGCATCACGCCTTCCGAACGTTTTGCACTGACGGCAGATGCGGCACTGGGTATCCTGGAAAATATCGGTGAATACCAATTGCGCGGCAACCTTATACTGGGACTTGGCAATGCCGGTATTTTGAAAGCGAGTCTGCTCAGCCAGCGCTATCCGGCAGGTTTGCTCGCGCGCCGGCTGTTTGTGAGCCAGCGCCCTTTCTGGAACAACAGTTTCGAAAAACCGGTAGAAAACACCATTTCGGGCAGTTACGCGCTGCCTTTGATCGGTTTCGAGGTGACAGCCCGCACCCATTTGCTGAACAACTATATTTACTACGATCAAAACAGCCTCGCCACCCAGACCGGCGCTGCCGTACAGGTTGCACAATTGTTGGTGAGTGAAAACATCAGGCTGGGCAATTTCCACCTGGACAATACGCTCGCCGTGCAAAGAACCAACCGCGCTGAAATTCTGCGCATGCCCGATTGGTTCAGCAAAAACAGCCTGTATTTTTCCGGTAAAATATTTAGAAAACGTATGCTGCTCAACATCGGCGTGGACTTTCGCATCAACAGCGAATTCCGGCCGGATGCGTATCAGCCCCTTACCTGGCAATTTCACTTGCAGGACACGCTTACGCAGAAGCCCTATCCCTGGATAGATGTTTTTGCAGCATTTAAGGTGCAGTCGTTCCGTTTTTTCTTCCGCTACGAAAATCTCAATACGCTTTGGAATAAATCGGACGTGTTTTACCAGACCGCATCGCATCCTCAACCATTCGGTGCAATTCGAATTGGCATTGCCTGGCGTTTTTTAGACAGCAATTTACCTGAAACGGGCAACACCCGTCCGGAAGATGTACCAACGACTATCGGGCCGAGCAGCCAACCGCCGCCGCCACGTGGAAGAGGATTTTAAGTCGGCTTCTTCCCTCCTTTCAGGAATCCCTGGATAGATTTCAACGCATCCCATTGATCGTTAGCGGCCAGATTGGCCTGTGAAGGCCAGGTACCCGGATCGTGCATTGCCAATTGAGGTCCCGCATTGGCGAGTATTTCCCGAAGTCGTTCCACAGGCGTGTCCGCCAGTTGCCGGTAAGTGTGGACGCCGTATTGATTGAGCAACATTTGTATTTTCGGGCCGATTCCCTCTACGATGGTCAGGTCATCCTGAATGCCGGCAGCGCCCATGGCTATAATATCCCGTTCGCTAACCGATAACACGTTTACAGAAGACTGTTCGCCCAGGTTTTCATTTGTGTGGGTATCTGTCGCCTCTGTTTTCTCCTGAAATTCTATGGTTAACTCCGGTTTGGAAGCAGGAGCCTGCTGGATGATGACCTCTCCAATCGGGGTCGTGCCTGCTGAAATAACAATGGACATGCCCTCTTCCTGCGGCATGGTGACGGTTACCGGTGTTGCTTCATCCGTTTCTGCGGGTGTTTCCGAAAAATCCTGATCCACCACTTCCAAAGGCACATCGTCTGCGGCCAACGTATCGGGGTTATAGGTAAGACCCAGTTCGGTTTCGACCTGCCGGTTGCGGGAATTCGTTTCCAGCAATTCCGCTTCCAGTTGGGAAATCCGGTCGCGCAAGTTGGTATTGTTGCGATTCAGGCTCACAACCTGGGTCGATAAATTACTATTGTCGGTCTCCAGGGCGCTGAATTTTGTTTTTAAAGCGGACAATTCGGTCATCAAAGTGTCCGAAGTAATTTTCAGGCTTTGGTTGTCGAGCCGCAGTTTCTCCAATTCCTGTTTATATCGGTTCCAGAGGATCCAGCCAAGCCAAAGCCCCAGCAGGAAAGCGCCGAACAGCATAATCAGTATTTCAAACGTATGCTGTGTAAAAGTACCTGTTCCGGGGCCGAGGCGTATATCTTGTTCGTACATGATAAGGTGGGTTATTTAGATGATTATCAATTGTTTACACGAATTTCCACCCGGCGGTTCTGATACCGTCCCCAGGGAGTGTCGTTGGTGGCAATTGCCTTGGATTCTCCAAAAGAGTGTGTTTTTATCTGGCTTTTGGGCACTCCTTTTTTAATCAGGATGGCCCGGATACTGTTTGCCCGTTGCAATCCAAACTGTTTATTGAATTTGGCGTCACCCACGAAGTCGGTATGACCTGTAATGGAGACGTTGCTGCCCGAGGATATCAGGTCCGATGCCAGGCGACTGAGGTAATCGTCGATGGAAATATTATCTTCCTTACGTATGGAATTATACGGAAAGTGGATGACCATGCGGTCTTCAACAAATTCCATCTGCACCTCGTTGATACGGGAAGATGATAACGGTTGGGTGGGTTGTTGCGCGCGTTGGCCTGCGGCAGTTTTGTTATCCGAATGGGTCAGCGGCTGTATATCAGAAGTCTGGGCGGTATCTGCAGCGGGTTCAATGCCACTGTCATTCCCGTTGCTTACCATTGAAGCGGCGGTTTCAACACAGGCTTCTTTGATATTGCACACATACCAGCGCCAACAAATAGCACTCCATACAGCAAAGGCGATGAATACAAGAGATTTAGAATTCATAAAATGCTATTTTTCATGGTGCAAGGTCAATATTCTACCAGCGAAAATCTAATACTTGGGGCAATTATCGGCATTGATTTTCAGGTTTTTAGCAAAAAATGTAAAAAAAGTGCCCGGGTGTATCGGGAATGACATTCCGATCGCACGTTTTATAGGCTCTTGCGGTAAAAAGCGCTTCCCGATCAGGCATTTTATTGCAGCACCCAGTTTGTTTCTACGAGGCTTCCGAGATCATCAGGCCAGGAACGCAGCAACAAAAACAACCCGGCAACCATCAGGATTTTCACGAGCAAACTGGCGCGGCGAAAATCGTCCTTTCCTTTTGCGTTCCAGATAATCAGGGTAGCAATGAGGGCAGGCAACAACAGCAACAGGCCGCCCGCAATAATTTGCCAGTCCGGGGCATCTGTTTGCTGCCAGAAAAACAACAGAAATCCTGTCAGGATACTCAGGGTCAAGCCCGTAAACCCGGCAGGTTTTTTGGCAAAACGAGGTCCTTTCAGCACTGCCAGGGTGGCACAACCACATTCGGAGTCTCCCGGAAAATCTTCTAAATCCTTTATTTGTTCGCGCAACAGGTTGGTCATAAAAGCAAACAACGCGTACAGCCAAACCGAGCTCACCGCATTCTGCATGGCTTCCGGTTGAATAAATGAAGTGAGCCATATTGGGCGCTCCTCCGGAAATATCATTATTATCGGTACAACGCCACACAGAACGGACACCAGGAAGTTGCCCATGATGGCGGTGCATTTCAGCTGCCAGGCATAGAGAAATAACAGAAAGGATACACCAGGGAATACCCACAGCGGCCAGTGGTTGGCCGGACGAAGGGATTGGTCGATGGTAAATGCCAGCACATGAACTATGATCACCAGACCGGAATACAAAACCAGCGCAAATGGAGCAGGCAAATAACGCCCCCAAATTACCCGGTGGGGTTTATTGATCAGGTCTATTTCCCGGTCGTAGTAATCGTTAAGAATATAACCGGACAGCGTTGTCAGAATGGTAGCAGCGGCAATCAGCCCGAAAGTCAGGGGTGTTAATACAGGTAGCCCACCTGCCTTTAAGATGGCAGGGCGCAATACGAACCAATAGGGAAT
>JALHMA010000428.1 GCA_022844265.1 Saprospiraceae bacterium
CCAGGTGTCGTTCATCGTGGTCTCATCCTGGAAGACCTCGGTTTTTCCTTCCGCTGTTTCACGCGTTACCTGGAACACTTCGCCAACACGGTTCGAGTTCGACCAGATACCGCCTAATTCGAAGCCGACTGATCCCAGTTTCCTTTTCAGGTGCAGTGCAGCCCTGCGGGTGGGTGGTATGGGTACCGCAAATGAACTCACGGCGGGCGCTTGTACGTCCAGGTCTTCGTGGAAAATACCGGTTACGTCAAATTTGCCGATTTGACGGCTGTATTTTGCTAAAATGGCGGGGTTAGCGCCCCACCACAGTTGGGGGCCGAATGCCACTTTAAAATGTTTGAACGCTTTTTTGCCCGACAATTCAAACCCGAAGGGCGCTATGCCATTGTAAATATCAATGTTGGGGCCGTAGTTGGCTTCGGGGTAAAAGCCAAAAAAGTCGCCTTCATACCCCCAGTGGTAATGTCCGGTGCGGTAGAAGCCTTTCAGGTCGAAGTGTTTGGCATTCCAACTGATGTCCGCCCGGTATACGCTAAATCGTTCCACATCACCCAGCGTGATGGTTTGGATCTGGTTGGTAGCCGGATTGAGCGATTGCACGGTTTGAGGCCTGCCCCGGTTTTCGTAAAAAATCTCGTTGATGGGGTTAGTGGCCACATTGCCGAGGATGTTGAACGACACGTTGGCCCGAAAACTTTCATTGGGTTTAGCCTCAAGGCCGACAAAAAAGGATTCCATGTGGTCGAATCCCAGTTGGTCGGGGTAGGCCGTCCTGCCAGGAACGGGATCTTTGGGCGTTGCAATGCGCTCGCCGCCCGTGCTGAATGTGTAGAAGTCTGCCCGCAGCTCGCTCATGCGCAGTTTTTTGGTTTGCTCGCCGATGAGAGCCGCCTTGTCTCCCCGCGCCATGATCACCGCATCCATGAGCTGAATGTTGGAGAAATGACTTCCTACGGAAGACAAGGTCGTGCCTTTGTCCAGGGGGTTTAATAGGTGGGCTTCCTTCAGGGCGTAGTAAGCAGCACGGGGGTATAGCTGGTAAAGCCCTCTTTCGTTGGTCGGCCCTTTGGCGCAGATGCCGAACCATTCTTCGTTCATGTTATTTTCGCCTTCGGCGTAATCGCTCTGATACCCGCCGTTGCTCCACGAGGCATTGTTGTCGTGGATGAAAAGGTTGCTGGTCTGCCCAAACTTCCACCAGCCGTCGCTGAACTGGAAAGTGAAGCCGCCGAGACTATTGTTGGCTTTGCCCAGTCCCGCTGCATTTTCATATATTTCTTTCCAGTTGCCCACCATGTAGAAGGCTTGGGATTGCTGGTCTTCCTCGTTGGCAATGGCGTTGAACGCATCGGCGCCAAACTCCGTGAACATAATGGGTTTGTTAAATTCATTCTTGACGCGTTGAAAAGCGTCTCCGAATGAAACACCCCGGTACATGTTGGTGCCATAAATGTCCACGTCCTTGCACTCTTTCGCTATGATGTCCAAAAAAAGCAGGTCGCCGTTGCACATGGCCACGGGGTGCGATTTGTCGATGCCTTTCATCGCTACCGCCGCTTCGTTGAAGAGTTTGTACATGGCAGTTGCCCGTGTGGTAGATTTCCGGTCCTGAATCGGAATATCTTCCGTTTCAGCGCCTTCCCAAAACAGCCCGTAGTTGTTCTCGTTGCCGAGCAGGAACAGCAGCAGTCCGGGCGTATTCTTATATTCCTCCGTCATCGCCTTCACCTCTGAAAGCAGCAAATCCCGTGTGCGGGGGTCGGCATATTCCGTGTTGCCGACCCATGCACCGCCCAGGGTCAGGCCGTAGCGCCCAAAGGAATGGTTGAGCATGGTGTAGATGCCGTATTTTTCATAAATATACCGAATCCAACGAGCAGGCACTCCGGTGTATTGCCGCACTACATTGACGCCCATGCTCTTCAATAAGGGCATTTCGGCGTCGAGGGCCGCCCGGATAATGTCGTCAGGCTGCTTCCACAGGCTGTAGGTGAAGTTGGTGCCAATCGGGGAGTAGTCCCAATTCATACCGTTGATGAAGAAATCTTTGCCATTGACGACTAATTTCATCCCATCCTGGTTGTTTGTGATGGAAACCTTGTCAGCCTGGGCCATGGCTGAAATGGTGAGAAAGGATAGAATCAGCGTTTGTATTGCTTTTTTCATTACCATCTATTATAAGGTGAAACAATGTGTTCGACGAATTTTTTTCTCCACTCTTCGTCTCCCATCTTTTTTTCTTTGGTTGTTAGCGGCTCAAAAGTAGTTGCATCCTTGCAGAAGGAAAAAATTAAAACCCCATCAAATATTTCATCAAACATTTTTTTGACTACTACAAAATTTTACATTTGCCGTCCTAATTAGTTTATTGTTAATAAATTATGAAATTTACATACTTTCACGGTAAAGACACTCTTCCATACACGAAGTACATTTTGTGTTTGCTGCTTGCTTTTTTGCAGGACCGGCCATGCCAGGCTTTTTCGGGGAAATATCCTGTTCAAAATTTCACGCCATCCGACTATAAAGCCGGAATACAGAACATTGATTTTGCACAAAACAGGGATATGACCTTGTTTGTGGCAAACAACCTCGGTATACTTTCCTACAATGGAAAATCCTGGGAAAAGCATGCCGCCCAAACAGGCAAGAAGCAGCGCTCCCTGGCATTTGACGCAACAACCGACCGCTTGTATTTTGGCTCGCAGGGTGAGTTCGGGTACTTTGACGGCGACTGGAATATGGTGTCGCTCATGGATCAAATACCGCAATCATCACCGGATTTTGATGAAGTATGGGATGTTTTCCTGCTCCATTCGAAAGTGTACTTCTGCACTTTTCAGGGTATTTACGTCTATGATGGCCGCTCCATTTCCGTCCTTACGCACCAGGATGGCTTCAATCGTACTTTTCAAGCCAATGGAAAGTTATTTGCCCAAAGCAGAAAGGGACAACTTTTTGAAATCAAGGACCAGAATCTCCTGAGTTCTCCCTATCAGTCCAAAGGGAACGACGAGACCATCGCCGGGATACTCTCGCAGGATGGCGGGTATCTCCTGATTTACAATTCGGGGAAAATCGAATTTACCACCTCTTTCGGGGCGGTAGGGAAATACGAGGTCCTGGGCAATGCCCTGCAAGGCAAGTATGTTAACCACGTCCTCCAGCTGGCAGACGGCCGCCTGGCCATCTCCACCCAAACGGCTGGTTTGTTCCTGTTCGATTTGGAAAAACAATCTATCGAAAACATCACAACCCGGGAAGGTTTATTGTCAAATGCCTGTCTGCGGACCTTTCAGGACTACTCCGGCAACCTGTGGGTGGGCATGCAAAACGGGATTGCCCTCATCGACATCAACTCCCCGATGCGCTTCATCAACCGGGAACTGAATATCCAGGGAAGTGGTTACGAAGCATACCAACGGGATGAAGGCGCCTATTTTACAACCTCGGGCGGCATTTACTTTTTGGCAAAAAATGCTGCCCAAAGCACGTTCCTCAAAGGGACGGAAGGCCCCGCCTACGGCATGCAAAACATCGCCGGAAAACTTTATGCCGGACACCACACCGGGCTTTTCCTGCTGGCCAATGGAACGGCGAAGCGGATCGCTCACACGCATGGATTGTGGCAGGTAAAACAGTTGCAATCCAAACCGGAATTTGCCATCGGGGGCACCTACTCGGGTTTGCATTTATTCAGAATGAATGAAAAAATGGAATTGCAGAGCGTCGGCAAAATCAGCGGCTTTGAGGAATCCAGTCGTTTTTTTGAAGAAGACCGGGGAGGGAAAATCTGGGTCGGGCAATTTTACAAAGGCTTGTACGAGCTCTCCTTATCGCCTGATTTAACGACGGCGCTTGCCAAAAAAATATCGGTCGAGCAGGGACTCCCTGTGAATGAGCAGATTATTTTGAGCCGAATTGACAACGAACTTTACCTGGGCACGCCAAAAGGGGTGTACAAGCTGGATCAGGCAAACAACCGCATCGTAAAGTCGGAAATTTTTTCCAAAGTGATCGGGGAACAACAGGTCTATTTGATGGTGCAGGACAACCAAAAAAACGTCTACATCTACACGGAAGACATCGCCGGTTTTTTTAAACAAATCAGTAACGGCAACTATTCGTTCGTTCCTTCCTCCTTGTTTCAGTTGCGCTATTCTTTTAACAACGACCTGCTGAATATATCGGTGCACATGGGCGACGGCGTGTTGTTCAATGCCAACGAAGGTTTTATCCAGTACAGACCCGAATTGGAAAACCGCCTGGCAGCAGAAAAACCACTGCTCGTAAGCAAGGTGGTTAATATGTCGGAACACAGTATTTTATATCAACGAAAACCCTTTGAGGTTCAATCGGACAATCCAGTTCAACTGACCGTTTCCTACCGGGCCAAAGTGCTACAGTTTGAAGTAGAGGCATTTCAGTTTAATGAAGTGAACAACCAGCAGTTTCGCTATTATTTGAAAGGTTTTGACGAAGGATACGGCGCATGGACCCACGCTACGGCCAAAGAATACACCAATCTTAAAGAAGGCGAATATGAGTTCAGTGTGCAGACCAAAAACTTTCTGGGGCAGATCATTAGCAGCCAACCCATTTTTTTGAAGGTGAGTCCGCCGTTTTACAGGAGCCTCCTGGCCTGGATTTTATATGTGGTACTCGGAATCTTGTCCTTGCTGCTGGTATCCAGGCTGCAAAAACGCCGTTACAACCTGAAGGCAATGGCCATAGAAGATGCGAAACAACGGGAGCTCC
>JALHMA010000429.1 GCA_022844265.1 Saprospiraceae bacterium
AACAACCAACCTTCTCAACCTATCAATACCCCCAACAATTCCTGCGCCGCCCTGGCCACCACCGTTCCGGGGCCGAAAATAGCAGCAGCGCCGGCTTGCCGCAGGTATTCGTAGTCCTGTTGCGGAATAACGCCGCCGACGACCACCAGAATATCTTCGCGGCCCAGTTCCCGGAGTGCGGCAATGGTTTGTGGCACCAGCGTTTTGTGTCCGGCTGCAAGGGAGGAAATGCCCAGAATATGAACGTCATTTTCAACAGCCTGCCGCGCCGCTTCGGCGGGCGTCTGGAACATCGGGCCGATATCAACATCAAAACCGAGGTCGGCAAAAGCGGTGGCAATGATTTTTGCGCCCCGGTCGTGGCCATCCTGACCGAGTTTAGCGATCATGATGCGCGGGCGACGGCCTTCCAGTGCGGCGAATTCGTCGGCTAACAGGCGGGCTTTTTCAAAATCTTCGTTTTTACTCATATTGGCGGCATACACGCCGGTAATGGTTCGGGTGGTGGCGACATAACGCCCGAAAGCGTCTTCCATCGCCGATGATATTTCGCCGAGGGTAGCGCGGTGGCGGGCTGCTTGTACGGCTAGGGCAAGCAGATTTTTATCCATATCTTCCTCCAGCGTACCGTCCTGTAGCCTTGGTTCTGTGGCCAATTGCCGGATGGCTGCCAGGGCTTTTTGAACCTGCGTTTCGTTGCGCTGTTTCCGGAGTTCCTGCAAACGTTGAATCTGGGATTCGCGCACGGCAGTATTGTCGACCTCCAGGATGTCAAATTTTTCATGGTCGGTCACCTGGAAAATATTGACACCTACAATTTTTTCGGCGCCGGCATCGATACGCGCCTGCTTGCGGGCAGCGGCCTCTTCAATGCGGAGTTTGGGCAATCCTTCTTCGATGGCTTTGGCCATGCCGCCGAGTTGCTCCACTTCCTGAATGAGCGCCCAGGCGGCTTCCACGAGTTGTTCGGTGCGTTTTTCTACAAAATAGGAGCCTGCCCAGGGGTCGGTCGCTTTGCATACATCCGACTCTCGCTGAATAAAAATCTGGGTGTCGCGGGCGATTTTCGCTGAAAAATCGGTCGGCAACGCCATCGCTTCGTCGAACGAATTGGTGTGCAGGCTTTGTGTGCCGCCCAAAACGGCCGCCATCGCTTCGATACAGGTACGGGCCACATTATTGAACGGATCCTGTTCGGTCAGCGACCACCCGGAGGTCTGGGAGTGCGTTCGCAGGGCCAGGGATTTATTGCTTTTAGGGTTAAACTGTTTGACTAATTTGGCCCACAGCAGCCGCCCTGCCCGCATTTTGGCGATTTCAGTAAAATGATTCATCCCGATTCCCCAGAAAAAGGAGAGGCGCGGTGCAAAATCGTCAATATCGAGTCCGGCAGACAAACCGGCGCGGATGTACTCCAGTCCGTCCGCAAGGGTGTAGGCCAGTTCTATTTCCGCAGGCGCACCGGCCTCGTGCATGTGGTAGCCGGAAATGGAAATGGAGTTGAATTTGGGCATTTTCCGGGCGCAATACGCAAAAATATCGCTGATGATGCGCATACTCGGCCCCGGCGGGTAGATGTACGTATTGCGCACCATAAATTCCTTCAGGATGTCATTCTGGATGGTGCCGGATAATTTTTCGGGCGAAACACCCTGCTCTTCAGCAGCCACAATATAAAAGGCCATGATCGGGATGACCGCTCCGTTCATAGTCATGGAAACGGACATCTGGTCGAGTGGAATCCGGTCGAACAGGATTTTCATATCCTCCACGGAATCGATAGCCACCCCTGCTTTGCCTACATCGCCCTGCACCCTCGGATGATCGGAATCGTAGCCCCGGTGGGTAGCCAGGTCGAACGCCACGGAAAGCCCTTTTTGCCCGGCAGCGAGGTTGCGGCGGTAGAAGGCATTGCTGGCTTCCGCTGTGGAAAAACCCGCATACTGGCGGATGGTCCAGGGTTGCGTAACGTACATGGCAGCATAAGGCCCGCCCAGAAAAGGTGGTATACCTGCTACAAATCGCCGGAATGGTGATGGGGTTTGGTTTTCCTGCGTTGCAGCGGGCCGCAAGGCAGGGTCAAATTCGATTTTTGAAAAATCCGGTACGGGCATGGACGGGTGGAATGGTTGATAATGGTTTATAAGGTTGATAAGGGTTGATAATGGTTGATGAAGGTTGATGAGGTTGATATACAGCCGCTATATAAAAGTAAAATCTCTTCATTATTGAGTGGCTGTATATCAACCTCATCAACCTTCATCAACCATTATCAACCTAATAAACCTAATGCTCTGCTTCTTCTTTTTCCCCCACGAGTACCTTCGACACCAGCACTTTGTCAATTTTGCTCTTATCCATATCTACAATTTCAAACCGGTGGCCTTCCGTCTCCAGGAAATCGCCAGCTTTGGGGACTTCGCTCAGTTTGTACAGGATAAAACCGGCCAGTGTCGAGTAATCAGCATCTTCAAAATCAAATTCTTTCAGGCTGATCGTCTCGCGGAATTCATCGATCGGGATCATGCCGTCGACCAGGAGGCTGCCGTCTTCGCGAACAATGATGGAAGGCTCCTCGATGTCATCCATATCGGGCAGGGTACCGAAAATATTCTCCGTAAGGTCATGCAAGGTAATAATTCCCTGCGTGGAACCGTATTCGTCCACCACGACAGCGAAATAATTGCGCTCTTTCCGGAAACGTTCCAAAATTTTGAGCGCATTCATCGTTTCCGGGATAAACAGCGGCTGGGTCAGGATTTCACGCATATTAAACCCTGGTTTGTCGCAATTGTCGAAGTAGTCGCGCAATTTGATAACCCCCAGAATGTTTTCAACAGAATCCTCACAGACTAAAAATTTGGTGTAGCCGCTTTCCCGGATCACCCGGTCGTTTTCACTTCTTTGGGCCTTTATATCCAGCCATTCGATGTTGTTCCGGTGGGTCATGACGGTATACGCGTCCCGGTCGGCAAAACGCAGTATATTTTGAATAAATTCGCTTTCTTTTTGTTCCAGCACGCCCTGTTGATTGGCCATTTTAACCATCAGTTTAATTTCATCTTCCGAAATGCTTTGCTGGTCATTGGGTTTGATAAACAACAAACGCATAAACATTTTGGTGGACCAACTTAAAAAAGTGGAGATCGGGCCGGTTACTTTGGTAATAAAAAGCATAACCGGCGCACAGGCGATGGCCAGCGCTTCAGCGTATTGAATGGCGATGTATTTGGGCGCCAGTTCGCCGATGATGAGCGAAAAGTACGTAATCAGGGTGACGACGATGGAAATGGAAATTTGTTCCGCATAAGGTACAAAGGCCGGTACCATAGCAATAAAAGGTTCCAGTTTATGCCCGATGGCTACGCCGGCGTACGCGCCTTCTACGATGCTGATCAGGGTAATGCCAATTTGCATGGCCGACAGGTAGTTGTCAATATGATCGAGCAGATCGACAGCCACGGCCGCATTGAGGTTGCCTTTCAATTTTTCTCCTTCCAGGCGCGAACGTTTGGCCGTCAGCAGGGCAATTTCTCCCAGTACGAGAAAACCATGCAGCACTATAAGTACGAGTACTATCAGTATTTCCATGAAAATGCAACTGCTACCGCTTCGATTGGAATGGCGTGTGTACCTGGCGAATCAACCTGTTGGGGTGGACTCTTGCGGAGCAGCAGGTATTGTTTGTTAAAAATGAAAAAAAGGTACACACCAATTTGCCTGAAAACCGGCTGCAAAAGTATTGAAAACGAGCAGTTTTTTTAAATCGTTTCAGTGAAAACCCTGAAAAAACTCTTAAAAGATGTTAAAATTAAAAAAAAGTTTTTGTCAGGGCAATAAATGTGATTACATTTGGCCTCGTCAATCAGACAATAGAACATTTCTCACCAACCATATCGCTTATCGGATTAACTTGTACACCAATTAAATTTCCTTCAATTTAAGGGGTTAAACAGCAAAACCTACTTTGCTCATGCAAGTTATGCCGATTCTCAGTGATCAAGAGTTGATCGCACGCTATACCAGCGGCGACGAACAGTCCTTCGAAGTGCTCCTTCAGCGCTATAAAGGCAAAATCTACACTTCCATTTATCTTTTTGTCAAGGACAGAGCTTTGGCTGAAGACATTTTCCAGGAAGTTTTTATCAAAATCATCGACACCCTCCGCAAAGGAAAGTACAACCACGAAGGTAAATTCGTGCAATGGGCGATGCGCATTTCCTACAATATGTGCGTGGACTATCACCGCCGCAACAAGCGCCGCTCGCACATCAGCCCGACGGAAGAATTCGATATTTTCGATGTACTCCGCGTGGGCGATGACGCTGCCGATACGCTTATCATGCGCAGTGAAACCCACAACCGCATCCGCCGTTTAGTGGATTCATTGCCCGAAGAGCAGCGCGAGGTGGTCATTCTGCGCCATTATGCCGACATGAGTTTTAAAGAAATCGCATCGCTGACCCGCGTTAGTATCAATACAGCCCTGGGTCGTATGCGCTATGCGCTCATCAACATCCGCAAGATGATGTCTGAACGGGAAATCGTTTTACAATAAGGTGTTTAGTGTATGGTGTTTGGTGTTTAGGGCACTCCGCTTTTGGCATTCGTGGGTAATTTAGCCTAAATTTTCCACAAATGCCAAAAGCGGAGTGCCCTAAACACCAAACACCATACACCATACACTAAACACGATCTTCCTTTTCCAAGTCCTGAAAATAGCGCAC
>JALHMA010000430.1:0-2644 GCA_022844265.1 Saprospiraceae bacterium
AACTATAAAAAACCGGTGCAGGTATCCTCCACGTATGGCGCTTACTATGCCAACCACGCCGTCGATGAAAGTATCAAAACCTACTGGTCGGCTGCCGGCTCCGATCCCGGCGAATGGATACAAAGCGACCTCGGCGCACTGTCAACCGTTCGGGCCATTCAGGTGAATTACGCCGATCAGGACGCCGGTCTGCTGGGCAAACAAACCAACATTTACCACCAATACAAGATTTGGCATTCCGCCGATGGCCGCAAATGGGAGTTGCTGGTGGATAAAAGCAAAAACACCACGGATGTGCCGCACGACTACGTGGAACTGACAAAACCCGTCCGCACCCGTTTTATTAAACTGGAAAATGTCCACATGGCCGCCGGCAAATTTGCCATTTCCGGCCTGCGGGTTTTCGGCAACGGGGAAGGGGCCAAACCTGAACGCGTCCGTTCTTTCATCGTGCTGCGCACCGAAAAAGACAAACGTTCCGCCTGGCTGAAATGGGGCCCGGTGGACAATGCATACGCCTACAATATCTACTTCGGCACCGAGCCAGACCAGCTGCACAACTGCATTATGGTACACGACGCCAATGAATATTACTACAAAGGCATGGACAACCGGAAAACGTATTACTTCTCCATCGAAGCGGTGAATGAAAATGGGGTGTCGGGGAGGTCGGACGTGAGGAAGGTAGAATGAAGATAGGAATGAGGAATTAGGAATGACCTAATTCCTCACCCCTCATCCCTTACTGAACTCCTTTCCCTTTCTCCGAAACGCCCCCGGCGCGCATCCTTTCGCACGCCGCCAAAACCTCGAAAACTGCCGGGGATTTCCAAAACCGCACTGCGCCGCGATTTCTTTTACCGACATTTCGGTATGCAGCAGCAAGCGTTCACCCTGTTCAAGACGCATTTTTTCCCGGTAAGCCTGCACGGTTTCTCCGGTGTGTTCTTTAAACAGCCTCGACAAGTGGCGGCTGCTGATGTTCATTTTTTTCGCCAGGTCTTTGATGGTAAAAGAGGCATCCAGGCGGTTGGCTAATATTTCCTGGGCTTTATAAACATCGGGGTTGAAGTGGTTTTTAAAATCGAGGAAAATATTTTTTTGTCCGGCGGTTTCATTGCGCCGCACATTGATAACCATCTCCTGCGCCACCTTTGCCGCCAGCAGCGGGCTGCGCCAGCGCTCCACCAGCGCCAGTGCCATGTCGATGCCGGAGGTCATGCCGGCGCTGGTGAAAATACCTTTGTCAAATACATACAACCTGTTTTCCAGTACGCGGGCTTTCGGGAACTGTTCTTTCATGTAAGACAGGCATTTCCAGTGACTGGTACATTCCACGTGGTCGAGCAGGCCCATTTTGCCCAATGCCATAGCCCCCGAACATATCGAAGCGATATAAACGCCTTTTTCACGCTGCGCCCACAGCCAGTTTCCGGCGCGTTCGATTGCAGCGTCCAGTTCACCGGACTGAAAACTGGCAAAATCGAAACCCGGCACACAAACCATGTCTCCTTTTTTCAGCGACAGGTGCTGCACATCCTCCAGCGCCGACAAGTTCAGCCCCTGTACACTGGTCACATTTTGATCCAGCCCCGCAAACAGGATTTTAAAATTCCGGTTGCCCAGTTCGGAAGCCTCGTAAAACACCTGCGCCGGACCTGCCAGGTCCTGCAAATGCACTTTCGGGAACAGCAAGAACACAATTTTTGTGATTTCCATGCAATTTGGAATGAGTGGGAAGGGCAAAATAGCCAGGCGTAAACAGGTGATAAAATCAATGATTCAAACAGAATTTGATATTGGCTACTTTGTAAAAGTATTAAAGCAAATGATGTATGCGGACAGTCTTTGGACCAAAGAAGACATTTTCGGAAAGGCTTGGTTGCAGGGAATAACTTTGAATAAAATTTAAAAATATTCCATTGACGATTGCCCCCCGACCGATATTCTGGTTTTCCCCGGCGGCGGCACCGGTTCTGTGATGGGTGAACAAAAGATGATCGACTGGATCAGGGAACGTTCTGCGACCACCCAGTTTATGATGTCCGTCTGCACGGGAGCGGGCCTGCTTTCCAAAGCCGGTTTGCTCGACGGAAAGGAGGTGACTACCTGGTACGGTTATATCCCGGGTTTGCAGGCCATGACACCTTCTGCCACGGTGCTTTCCAATACCCGTTTCGTCGACAACGGGCATGTGGTGACGACTGCCGGTGTTTCTGCGGGAATCGACGGCGCCCTGCACCTGGTTTCCAGAATTAAAGGAGAGGCAACGGCCAAGGCTACGGCGCGCTATATGGAGTACGATAAATGGGAGCCGAAAATGGGTAAAGTCAATGAAACTACTTTTATCAAAACGGTCAGGGCGGAAGGTATAGAAGCGGCGCAGAAAAAATACCAGCCTGTTTCAGGCAGTTTGCAACCGCTGTATTATCCGGGTGAAATGATCAACCTCGCGGTGGAATTGCTGGAAACAAAACCTGCGGAAAGCGAATCTATTTTGCAATACTTGATAAAATCTGCCGGGAAACCCGAACTCGCCATTGCTGCGAGTGAACGGTGCCTGGCAAAATTGCCTGTCGGCGGCCGCGAAGACCTCGCTAAAGCGTCCAAAGAACGCATTGTACGGTTGAAGAAAAAGCAGTAA
>JALHMA010000430.1:2744-4726 GCA_022844265.1 Saprospiraceae bacterium
AACTTCTTCTTCGCTGCCGGTCGGTTTCTGGAATAAAGCGCAGCCGCCCCATTGAAAAGCAAAATCTGCACTCCCTTCCCCCAGTACCTGGCTCAACCCATACACGGTATCTATTTCCCAGGTCACCCTGCTGCCCTGTTCGCCGTTCGGCGCCTCGGGTGCTGCGAAAAACTGGCCCGGGTAACCCACCGTCCAGGGTTCTGCCAGAGCGGGGTGTATTTTCCATAAGTACGTATTGTGCACATAAAAAGGAGAAGGCGGGCCACTCCAGAACAGGGTTTTATAAAACAACTGATCCACGGCGTATACCAGCGTATCGGCATCCCAAAAACGGTCGAGGATACGGCGTTTATCCCGCGTAAAAAGATTGGCCGCAGTGCCGGGCGCCCAGCTGTAATTGCTTTCGTATTCGAATACGTCGCCCGGCTCAAAATCGTAAAACTCCAGCCAGCCGGGCAGTTTTTCGCCCAGGTTGCGGGTAGGAATACCCACCAGGTCGAACGTAGCGCCGCTGCTGCCATCGGGGAATTGCAGGATGCCGTGCCCTTTGCTGAGGATGATTTGGGCGCCGTTCGATAAACTGATGATTTTAAAAGAATCGGGAACGCCGAACACTTGTTCGATGCCGATATTTTGCACAGTGGCGATCAGGTTTTGTGCTGTATCGAGCAGCCAGCTTTCGCCCAATTGCGCCAGTGGAAACAGCACAAAGGATTGTTTCCCCTGAAAAACCCAGCGCCCGCCGGATGTGCGCAGCATGTTTTTTTGTAAAAACTGCCCCTGGTTCGCCAGTTTGGCCCGTTGAACGATACAGGTATCGCAATCGAGTACCACGCGGTTGAGGAAAAAGGCGAGGTCGCCGCCGGGTAGTATTTTTTGGGAATCAACTTGCAGCACATTGGAAATCAGCACGGAATCGGAATGCCGGTAACTGAACTGGTCGCCGGGGGCAAGCGGGAGCCAGTTTTGCGCATGCAGGGCGCCAGCCAAAACAGTCAGCAGGAAAAGGTAGCAGTGTTTCATATTGGAGATGTTTTGCTACAAATTAAAGCCGTTTCTTTTCATGTGCTGTGGTAAATCACGGAAAATGCTTGTGCTGGCAGGGGAAGTATGGTGTTATCGGGATCGAATTAGAGATTATGCGGGTTCCGGCCCTGTGCCCGTCCAAATCCTTTCCGCATATAAAACCACTTTGGCGAGCGGCGCCCCTTCTTTTAGCGTTTTGGATACCCTTCTCATTTCACCTGTTTCAAAATTGCTCTCATTGATGATCCGTGTAATTTTCTTTGGGGTAGATAAATGAATTATTACCTCTCCTGATGGCATACCGTTAACCAGGTATCCGGCTCCTTCCCCTAGTATGGTAACTTTTCGCTTCAACTCTTTATCTTTCAATACCGTTTCAGCGGCTGCATCAATTGCCCCTGCAACGATAGCCCCACCTACTCCTCCAGTGATTAAGCTGGTTCCGACCATGACTACACCTTTTAAAATCTTTTTTAAGACAGGCACGAGTTTGCTGGGGGATTTTGAAATGGTTAGAGTGGCAACAACTTCAACACGGCCCTGGATAGAACTTTTAAATAGTCCCTTTTTACTCGAGGCGATCAGTTCAAGAGAATACATTTCGTTTGCTTTCAAAGGCTCTTCTTTTTCAGAACCTATTGGAAGTGTATGAATTGTTTCGATCGATTGTGTGCCGTCTTTCGGCCTGACCAACCTGACAGAAAGCACGGTAGTTCCTTTAAGTTGAAGGGATTCTCCATTTTCAAGGAGCAGAATATTTTTTAGTACAAAATCATAGGAGTAACTCATTGGAAATTATTTTCAATTAATAAAATTAGCGTTTTTCTCAAATGCTGGTGTACTTACGCACTAAACTCGTATGTCTTTTTCCAGTTCAGATTGTCTAACGCATCCTTCACTTTTACGGTGACATCGCCACCGGTTCCGGCGCCGTTGGGCTTATAATCAATTTCAGT
>JALHMA010000431.1:0-1177 GCA_022844265.1 Saprospiraceae bacterium
AAGGTCTTCTGTGTTTCAATGGTAATAAGATGGCGTTTTTTATACGAAAAAAAAGCCCTTCCCCCGCGCAGGCAGGGGAAGGGCTATACTTTCGCCGATCAGGATGAGACTGAGACGGTTACTAAACTTAAAAAGTTTAGTAACCGTCATCTCCGTTTCCCCGATCAGGGGATCGGCGTTACTTGGACTGTATCATTTTTTTCGTTGCGCTGTCTGTAGCAGTTTCGAGTGTGTAGTACAGCAAACCTGTAGTGTTCAACAGAGCACGGTCTACACTGATTGTGTTGTAACCTTTCGCGAATTCACCGTTTTGTGTGAATACCATACGACCGGCTTCGTCGAAGATGCGCAGGGTAGCGTTCGCTGCTTCCGGCAAATGGAAACCGATGAAGGTCTTGTTCACAAACGGGTTCGGCTGGTTTTGATACAACTCGAAGCCTACACCGACAGTTGTCATCCCCGCAGGGGACCTGAAACGGAACGCGATGTCTAAACGCTCATTCGTCAGGCTGTAACCTTCGGCTTTCGTAATCCGGCTGGATACACTCAACATATTGCTGATCTGACCGGCCTTCGTAGCGCGGAACGTCACGGCAAATTCGTTGGCTTCTCCGTCAACAGAAGTGGTGATAGCATCCCCAAATACAGCGAAGTTATCCATCTTCATATCTGTTCCCGGTATAATATCCACCACTTCCAGACCGGTGAAGTTCATCGTGAACTGGTAGCCTTGTACGCGTTCTGCACCTTTGAAGTTCACGGTGAATACCTCGCCGGCTTTCACCGTGCGGTCTTGAACGTCGAACAACATCGTTGCTGCCGTGCGGTCTTCCACAGATTGTAGGCTGTTGGCGATGGCCGTACCGTTTACGTCGCCAATTTTGACACCTTCAAAGTGATTGGTCATCATATTGGCAGTCAAATCGCTCAGGGAAATATTTTCCGGGAACGGCGTACCAAACGGATTGGCCGGATTCGGGAAGGTGTAGGCTTTCTCTACAAAACGCCAGGAAGTATTGTTCGGCAGTTCGTTGTAGATACCCAGGATCAGTTTGCGGAATTCCACGATGTCGAACGTCGTGATCGAACCGGAACGGTTGGCGTCGGCAGCGATCATTTTGTACGGCGTGGTCAGCGGCTCCAGACCCAGGATATGTTTGGTGATCAGCACCAGGTC
>JALHMA010000431.1:1277-4720 GCA_022844265.1 Saprospiraceae bacterium
AGGTTGATGTTCACATCGGCACAAGCCACCACCGGCGCTTTGCAGTCGCGCACCACAAATTCATACTCACAGATCGTTTCATTTCCACATTTATCTTCAACAATCCACTTGATTTTGTGTCTGCCGTGCGGTAATTGTGGAATGGTGTACACATTGGGCAACTGTACTGTATTAAAGCGCAGGTTTGCTACCAATTGCGTGCCATCGGGTGTGTACTGTTCCATAATCGCAAACCGGCTGCGTTGATTTGGCGGCACATTTGTCTGGAACTGGCGAATCTCTCCGCCCCCATAATTGAGGGTATTGATATTGTTGTAATGAATGGTTCCGGGCGCAGGCGGATTAGTACTGCTGACTACGGATTCCATTTCACCGTCACCATCCAGATCGAGGAACAACAGGAACCGGAAACGAATATCGGTACCGGAACAGGAATCCAATGCCGTAACCTTCAAGTCGGCAGGACCTTCACAAAGATCATGCGTTTGCAACGTGTTATCCCACCAGTAATCAAAGTTCCAGAGGAGTGAATCATTGGCAGTATAATCGCAGAAATCCACAGGACCGGACGGGCATTCAGCAAATACCGGATCCTGAATGTCGAGCACCTTGATGATCTGTTTGTACCTATAGCAGTTAGCGTTCGGATCCCAGAAATCTGAATAATTGGTCGGCAACGGGTCGGTCGGATTTATTTTGATAATGGTCGGCGCCCATGGCACCGGCGTATTGGGAGGCGACAGGATAGGGGCGCGAATATTAGCCGGGTCATTGGAAATAAAACTCGGGTTGGGATTCGGCACCTCGATACAAGGTTCGTCGGGCAGGTAGGTACACCAGTTGATAATTGTCCAGGTGCGTTCTATTTTGTAGCAGGCATCGGGCACGAGTGTGAAGTACACATCATTGTAAGAAACCCCTAACAATTCGCAGTCTTCGCCAAAAAAGGTCGGCGTACCAAAAGCATTGGGGGCGCCGTTGCAACTGTACACCACTTTGTCATCCGGCAGTTTCAGGAAATAGTTCTGTCCGTACGTCACCTGGATGCGCTGGGTGCAGGAAGAGGTATTTCCCGAGCAGTCAGACACGCGGAAAGTACGCACGATCGTTCCCCTGTTACAGGTAGTATCAAACTGCGTCAGGTTTTTGGTAGCCGTAATCGTATCCAGACAACAATTGTCAACCGAAGTGGCAAATCCGTAAGCCCAGAGCGTAGGATCGAAGTTTTCGCAGGAAACAGTCACGTGGGCCGGAGGCACACAGGTAGGTTTCACTTTGTCTTCCACCAAAACCGACACCATACAACTGTTGGCGCGTGCATCCTGGAAGTTGGGCGCTACATCACCGGCAGGTAAAACGATATCCCAGGCGCGCAATTCCACCATGACAATGGTACCGATATCCGAACAACAGAAAGTGAGCGAATCGTGGTAAAAAATATTGTCCTGGCATTCATTGAAGTCTACCCGGCGGGCTTTAAAAGCAACCGGAGAACAATTATCATACGTGCCGCTGTTGAGCGAAATAGCGGGAATAATGGCCATGCTATCGGCAGTAAGTCCCACCTGGGTAACCGTGATGCAGGACACTTCCGGCGGCACCAGGTCTTCTACCACCAACTGGAACATACAGGTAGCGACGTTGCCACAATCGTCTTCAGCGCTGTACATCACGGTATGCGTTCCCAAAGGCAGGCAACTCTGCACAACGCCGAAGCGTGCCAGCGTATCTCTATCCCAAATGTTGTTGTTATTAAATGTGGTAAGCGTACCGGGCACAGTATATACAGCAATCTGTTGCAGATTGTCAGGATCGAAAGTAGTAACCATCGCCTGCACATTGTTGATCCGGGAACAGGCATCTTCCACAAAAATATCCGGCAAATCAACCGTTGCACAGCAGTTAAACGGATCGGTACTCACCGTCAGGTTGGCAGGACAAGCCAGTACCGGTTTTACATCGTCCACCACTTTAATAAGCTGGGTATGGGGCAAAACGACATTGGTACACCAGTCGATGATCGTCCAGTGGCGCAATATTTTATAAGTGCCGTCGCACACGTCGATCCTTTCATCCGTATAAGTCCAGCCAATATTGCAACCTTCTGCCTGCTCGAAGACGGTAGGCGTTCCTTCCAGTCCGGCCTGGTTGATCCATTCAGGACTTGGGTACACATTTCCGCAACTGAAATACGGCGCCGAGAGGCCGTCATAACTTTCCGGGAGATCGACATCAGCCAGGGTCGGGCGGATGAAACGAATCGTCTGGGTGCAGGCTGCTTTGTTGCCGCTGGCGTCGGTCGCGGTCCAGGTACGGCTGATAATTTTAGTAAAGCCGGTGGCACAAGCCTGCTCTGTTACAACGTCTTTGTAGACGCTCGTAAAGTCATCACAATCCGTTATCACCGGGAATGCCTGCGTGAGCGTGGCCAATCCGTTTAAAAACAGGTAATCCGGGGTGATATTGGGCACATTACAGGGCAGGTCAAAATTTTCACAGATAACCACCGGTGGAATTTTGTCTTCCACTTTCAGGTTGCCCCAGCAACTGTTGCCGGATACCAGGTGTCTGACCCGTACGGCAAACGTACCATTGATGTCGGCAGCGCCGACCACACCCAACTGCCAGGGGCCGTTGCCCAATGGCAAAGTCCGGTCGATTTCAACAATATAGTCGTCAAAACAACCGTACGAGCCTTCCAGCACCATGTCCGGGGTTAATTCCGTGGAACAATCTGCATCCAGCGATACCGTCACCAGATCGTTACAACTCAGATTAGCCGGTGTAGCCACCACCTGAACAAATACGGTAATGGTATAAATACAACCCGGATCGTCATTTTCCGGGTCAGGTACGCCGCCGTTGACGATGTATTTAATTACATAAGTTCCCACGCCCAGCGCAGCAGGATCAAACACGGTGGCAGGGACGCCGTTGATAAAGAACCCGGCACTGACCACATTGTCGTCGCCCGGATCGCCCAGGAGCTGAACCGGCTCGGAAAACAGGCAGAACGGCCCTGCCAGATCAGATAGAATGACCGGATTGGGGTAAGCACAGGAGTTTCCGATGGTAAATTCTTGTCCGCGGTTATTCCGCACCGTAATAGTATATCCAATATCGTCCACATGAACGCCATTCAGGACGTACTGGCCGCTACCTGCCGGGCTTTCCACAAGTACCGTACCGAGTGGTATTAAAACCGGAGCGCCGGGAGGAGTCGGGCCGTTCGGTTGATACAAACCGGTGTTGGCAATAAGCGTCCAAACCTGACCTGTAATCGCAAACACGGTTATTTCCTCGCCGAACTGACCATTCGTCAGGTTCGTGGCGTTGTTTAAACATATGCAGGGGTCCGTAACTTCAATGCGGCAGTTGATGGCCGTCACTTGTGCCGATCCGTTCATGGTGATGGAACAACCCGTAGCCACCACGGTGGCCAC
>JALHMA010000432.1 GCA_022844265.1 Saprospiraceae bacterium
ATATTGGGATATTCTATTGACAATCAATCAATAAATGGAGTGATAATATCCCAATATCTTAATATCAATTAATATCGTACTTGTACTTATTTCCTCAGTTCCAGTGTTTGTACGCCGTTGGCGCCATCGGTGGATTTCCAGACCTGGCGGGTCTTTTTATTTTCCACGACGATCCAGGAACGCGCAAAATCGGTATCGAAGCCGCGCATGGTAACTGTATTGTCGGTGCAGGTCCACTCGAAATCGAAACCCTGACCGCCTTTTTCCTCCGTGTATTCGTTATTGGCGCTGACGCGACCGCGGCCCCGTTTCATAAAGGTAATATTCCGGTAAGGCGGGAAAGCAGTCCGCTGAAGCTGCTGGATTTCCGTTTTGTATTGTACGATTTCCCAGTTTCCTTCGAGGCGTCTGGAAAATTGTTTGGAGGCGCTGGCACAGGCGCTCAACATGGAGATCATGATGGTTGCAACAAGCAACCCGGATGTGATATTTTTCATAGCAATTGTTTTGAATGACAAATTTAGGTAAATTCAATCCAGGTCAAACAAATTGCGCACCCCCGGTGTTCGCGACACATTAAAACCTTCCGCAAATGGAACCTGAATCGAACGCCCGAAAACCCTGGCTTTGGCTTCCATAAAATCGAGAAAATCTTTGCCTGAAATGGGCGTATTGGGCGCTTCGCCACCCGGATCGTAAAACTGAGAGCGAAAAGCCAGAATGGCTTCCATTTTTTTGTCGAACCAGGGACTGATGTCCACCACAAAATCAGGCACCAATTGCTGATCCTGAATATAATGGTACACGGCTTTCGGCCGCCACTTTTCCTGTAAATTACCTGCGTTATCAAACGTCTCGATCCGCGCTAAACCGGAATAAAAACAGGCCTCCGCTTCCATCACTGCCGCACGCCCGTGATCGGGATGGCGGTCCGTGAGTGCGTTGCACAATACAATATCGGGGCGGTACTGACGCAGTACGCGGATGATCTTCAAGCGGTGTTCAGGACTGTCGACAAACAATCCGTCGGGGACATCCAGCGTTTCACGCATTTGTGCGCCGAGTATCCGGGCCGAATCTGCCGCTTCTTTTGCCCGGATTTCGGGTGTGCCGCGGGTACCCAATTCGCCCATGCTCAGATCGAGCATACCAAAGGTTTTACCTTGTGCGGCGTGGCGAAGTAAAGTGCCGGAGGCGCTCAACTCCACATCATCGGGGTGGATACCGATGGCTAAAATATCGAGTTTCATGGTTGTATATTTGTGCGGCAAAATTGCAAAAAAATGGAAACAAGAACACCAGACAATGAGAACCCTGAAAAGGTTGCGCTCCGGCAAGCCCTGTCGGAAGCAGAAATAAAGGCAGAGAAGGCGCGGGCTGAGTGGTCGGTAATATATGACCAGCATAAAACCCTGCGGGATGAACATCGCCAACTACAGCATGATTACGAACAACTCCGGCTGCAAAAAGGTGGTTTTGGCTTCAAAATGCTGTTGCTGGCCGGCTTCATGGGTACGGTTGTTGCCTTGGCCGGGTGTTTTGTTTACCTGAAATTAAAACCAAAAGATCCGCATAAGGTTGCCTTTGAAGATTTCCAGCGGGAACACCTGTTTGAATACGAACTGGCCATCAGCAACGGGCACTGGGACGCTGTGGAACAATCGCTTCGGAAAGAAATAGAACATCCTGAAAATCAGGTGATTAAGCCCGAACTTGTATTTATCCGCCAGTTGGTTGCGACGACTAAACGACATTGTAAATAGCCAACTCCAAATGTCTTTTATGTTGCCGGAACGTACGTATCCTTTCCTTTTTTTTGTAATAGTGCTGGCCTATTGTCTGCTGTATGCGCCTTACGGTATCAACGAAACAGACGGCGGATTTCTCAGCGGATTGGGCTGGCAGGTGCTTTCCGGCAAAACAATGTACCAGGACATCGTGTATGTGCGGCCACCCTTGCCGGTGTGGTTGCGGGCGCTGGAAATACAACTGTTGCCGGAAGCCTGGAGCGTGCTGGGCGAACGTTATATTTTTTATTTTAAAGTAGCGCTTTACACCTGGCTGGCGTCGGATTTACTTGCCAAAGGTTCCTTTCGCTGGGTGTTGGCTATGTTCGGTTTTCTTGTTTCGGTACACACTTATCCGGCCTGTGCATGGCATACCATCGACGGGATATTATTTTCAGTGCTGGCGCTGTGGTTGTATACAAAAGGAAGTCAGGCAGGATCGGTACTGGCCGGCATTGCTTTCGGGGCTGCGCTGCTTTGTAAACAATCCTTTTTCCCACTGCTGGTCGCGTTTCCCCTGATTTTTATTGTTTGGAATCATGCCCGAAAAAAACAGCGGATTATTGGATTTGCTATCGGTTTGAGCCTGTGTATAATATTGTTTTTCAACTATTTATATCAAAACAGCACATTAGAAAACTTCCTGCTGATGACCGGCTCATCCGCTTCCGGCGGTCAGGCTTTGCAGCACGGCTTTTTAGACTACCTGCGTATCAAACCGGCGCTGGCGATCATTAGTTTGTTGCTTTTGATTCCGGTTATCCGGTGGTTTTGGAAGCAATACAATCCGCGTGTCGCCGAAATGACCTGGAGCCTTTGGCTGGGATTTTTATTGGGGAGTTATGCGCTGGATTTTTGGATCAGACAGGAATTTACGGCCCCGTTTGCACAGGCGCGCCTTTTGTTTTTAACGGGTGTGGCCTATGCCGGCTGGCAGGTGACGCAATCCTTGAAACAACAAAACGGACACTCGTTTTTTCAACTCCGCTTGCCCGAACCGCTTGCGATCCTGTTGTTATTACTGGCTATTTCCTGGAGCGCTGCCGTGAGTTGGGGTTACAATCTCCCCATTTTACTGGCAACGCCCTGGGTGTTTACAACGTTTGAAATCAGCCGACTGTTACGGGTAGCATTTCCCAAATGGATACACCTTTTAGTACTGGCAATCTTGTTGTGCGTTGCCCGTTTCGGTTATGAATTTGTCTACCGCGACGGACGGCGCAGCGATATGACCGTAGATATGGGAACCATTTTTCCAAAACTACATGGTATTTACAGCAGTCCTGCGACGGCTGCGCTATACCGTGATTTACAAGACCTGGGTCAGCGCTACGGACCGGATTTTGCCGTATTGCCGGCTTTTCCACAGGCTCATTTTTTAACCAATACGAGGCCGGTACTCCCACTCGACTGGGTAGTTCAGCGGGAAATGAACGGAGCAAATCAATTGGTTGTCAACAGTTTAAAAGAAAAAAAACCTGTTCTGTTTATTGAAAAAAGTTTTGCCGATATAATCAACAGCGACCCGGAACTGGAACTGACCCGGCATGTGCTGGAAACAGGAAAAGTCCTGGAAGAAACGCCTCATTTCTGGATCGTACGTTATGAATGACACCGGTTTCCTATCCAGTCAGGCGGCTTCGGGAAAGAAGCCCCGCCTCGTGTTGTTCGACTTCGACGGCACGCTTACCAGCGGCGATTCGTTCGGCGCTTTTTTGTGGTATTCGGTCTCCCCGGGCAGTTTGATTTCAGGTTGTTTCAGGTTGTTGTTTCAACTGCCGGGGCTGCTTTTTGCACCGCCTGAATTACGCGCCGAACAGGCTAAAGCGGCTATTCTGCACATCTATTTTGGTGGTAAAACCCGCCAGGCGCTGCAGGAAATGGGGCTGCGTTTTTACCAGAACCGTTTAAAAACCATGCTTCGCCCACAATTATTGGAAACCCTCCGGCAATACAGAGATGCCGGCGACACAGTTGTGCTGGTCTCTGCTTCTATGGATATCTGGCTGCAAGCGTTCTGCGACATAGAACGTATTGCATTGATTTGCACGATGTTAGCATACGAACAGGATGTTTTCAGGGGCGCTTTTGCAACGCCCAATTGCAACCGGGAAGAAAAGGCGCGGCGCATCCGGGAAGCATACGATCTGCATCAATTCAGTACTATTATTGCTTACGGCAATTCCTCCGGCGACAAGGCGATGTTTTCCCTGGCGCAGGAGGTGTGGTTTTGTGGCAGCAATGGAGCATTGAAAAAAGTGTTTTAGTGTTTTAGTGTTTTGGTGTTTACGGCAACGGAGTGGCAGTATTTTTCTACTTTTGTCAAACCAATATTTCCTTTAACCGATCAGTTATTACTCCTACTATGAAAAAACTCATTTTTACCGTTTTTGCCTTGTTTGTCTGTGGCTTGTCTCTTTCTGCCCAGGAAAGCAGCGGACGCGAACGCATCACGAATCAACAAAATCCATTGGCCACGGAAAGTTCGCGGGACTCTTTTGAACTCGTGCGTTTCGACCGCCGGCTCAACCAACTGCGCGCTGCATATGCAGCCCAGGACATGGGAAAAGTAATTGAGAACAACCGCTTCCTGCTGCTGGCTATGCGCAATGAAATAGAACAATTGGAAGGTAAAATTGCCAAAGGCGCCGCCGCTGCACACGCGCCGGAAGTGTTGGCAAATATGAATGCTTTACTGACGGCATTTGAAGGACACGTCTACGACTTTTCCAAAAGCGCGGAAGCGGAAAAACATTTTGAGCGTTTCGGGGCATTTCTTGAACTGATGAAAAAATAGTGTTTCGTGTTTAGTGTTTAGTGTTTGGGGGTGCTTCGCTCTTGGCCGTGTTTCGTGTTTCGTGTTTAGGGCGCTTCGCCCTTGGCCGTGTTTGGTGTTTAGTGTTTCCTATTTGGGACGCTTCTTTTAAGC
>JALHMA010000433.1 GCA_022844265.1 Saprospiraceae bacterium
TGACCTGAAGGGCGTGGATGAATTTTTGCTGGTTTTGTGATAACACCGTTATTCGTTGTTTTAAGTAGTTATTCGTTATGAGTTATTGGTTATTTGTGTTGATAATCAATCATTTACAAATAATTTGACCAAAACTGATTTGCCCCTCATATAAATTGATGCATGTTTTACTTAACAAAGTGCCGCCGGTCATTAAAACCTCATCTGGTCATGCCACAGATGGGTGCGCTCCTGTGCGCCTTGTTCGCGGGGGTACTGTTCTCTGCCTGCAATGTTACGAAGCATCTGGACACTTCCAAAGGTGAGCGGTTATTGGTTTCTAATGCACTGGAACTTAAAGCGGAGCGCAAACTGAGTTTTTCCGAACGCACACCGCTGCTGTACCAGTTGGACGGACTGTACAAGCAACAACCCAATCAACGCGCATTCGGGCTGTTTCGCACCCGTTTATGGTTTTGGTACAAGTATCAGAACCGCACATCCAAATTTGCCAAATGGGCGATGACCCGGATCGCGGAACCGCCGACCATCTACGACGAATCGCTCACGCAGCGAACCTCCCTGAATTTTGAAAATCAGATGCGCCAGCGCGGCTATTTTGACGCTGCCTGCACCTTTGAAACCGACACCATCAATCAACATAAAGTCAAAACGAAATATACCCTCACGCTGGGTAAATCCTACCGGATCGATTCCGTTTTTTTTACCAGTCAGGACAGCCTGGTACAGCAGGTGCTGAACCTCACGGCAAGCGAAACGCTGCTGCACCGGGGCGATGCAGTGGACGGTCAGGTGTTTGACGCCGAAAAACTGCGGGTGACCACAGCGCTCAAAAACCGGGGTTATGCCTATTTTACACCGAATTTTGTGGAATTTACCGGCGATACCACCGCCCTGCAAACGGATGTGACGGTGGAGGTGCTGACGCCCGGCGACACGGTGATGCACAAAACCTATACCCTCGGCGATATTGCGGTTTTTTCCAGCCTGCTGCCCGACGTGTCGTTTATCCGCCAGGACACCACCATCAACGGCATTTACTTTGCTTCTGCCGACCCCAAATTTCAGGTGAAACCGGAAAGGCTCTACCAGGCTATTGCCTTGCAGCCGAGCTGGCCGTACCGGCAAATTGATTTTGATAAAACGAACCACAACCTCAATGCGCTGGGCGTTTTCCGATTTGTAACCGTGCGTCCTTACCAGGATTCCATTCAACCCGATAAAATCAACGTAGCCATCTCGTTTCGCCCCAATAAACGCCTCGCGCTGGGCGCCGACGCCGACCTCAACTCGTCGACTTCTCCATCGCTGGCCAGGAACCTGCTGGGTGTGTCCTCATCGCTGTCGTTTCGCAACCGCAACCTGTTTCGGGGGGCGGAGCACCTGCAATCCAACGTACAGTACAATGTCGAGTTTGGGGTAGGCGCCAAACGTTTTATTTTTTCGCGGGAATTCAAATTCCAGAATGAACTGATTTTTCCGCGCTTTTTTGACTATTTCGGGTTTTGGAGAAGTATGAACGCCGCCCGGCTGGGTCAAAAACGAGTTGTTCCAACGGCTTTGTTCAATCGGATGAAAACGGATGGGCAGGCACGTTTTACCATGAATTACAACTACCTGAACGTAACGGATTTCTTTGCGTACAACCTGTTTAATACCTCTTTCGGCTACGATATTCAATCTGGCTCCGAACACCGGTACAACATTGATCAGGTGGGCATCGATATTTTGCGACTGATCGATACCCTGAAAGTATCCAACGAGTTTCTCGCCCGCAGTTTCAGCGACCAGTTGTTTACCGGTTTTATTTTGCGTTCGTTCAACTACAATTATGCGGGCAAAGTCAACCGCTTCGGCGAACGCTGGGCTTTTCGTTTCAATTCCGATATTTCCGGCCTGGAAGAGTTGGCTATCAATCGTTTATGGAGCCTTCCCTTCGGCAAACAAACCTGGACGATTGCCGGACTTGACTTCGCCCAGTACCTCCGGCTCGACCTGGATGCAACCTATACCCGCGAGTTTCGCAAAGACCTGATCGGCGCCGTGCGCGTTGGTTCCGGCGTCATCGTTCCTTATGGCGATACCAAGGATGCGCCGTATGTGAAACAGTTTTTTGTCGGCGGCCCGTCCAGTTTACGCGCCTGGCGGATCAGGCAGTTGGGGCCGGGCGGTTATTACGACGACAAAGTGGCGCAGCCTTATTACCAGGCCGGCGATTTCCGTTTTGAGTTCAATGGCGAATTGCGTTTCCCGCTCATCTGGTGGCTGAAAGGCGCGATATTTCTCGACGGCGGCAATATCTGGACCTTGCGTTCCGACGTCAATCGACCCGGTTCGCAGTTGCGCTGGGACTCTTATAAAAATATTGCGCTGGGAACAGGATTCGGGATACGCGGCGATTTTAGTTATTTCATCCTTCGGGTCGATTTCGGTTTTCCGCTCCGCCAGCCGTTCCGCACCGGCGATAACGGGTCTTACTGGCTGCCTGTACCTTTGTCAAAAGTGCAACTGCGCGATTTTAATCCGAACCTCGCCGTGGGTTATCCGTTTTAAGTGTTTTTGTGTTTTTGTGTTTTTGTGTTTTGGTGTTTTAGTTTTTTTGTGTTTTAGACATTGTGACGTTTGGCTTGGGTTTGTGTCTAATCAATTCATTTTCTGAAACAAGGTATTTTCAAGGCGCCTCCTGATACCAAACCTCAGCCAAATGAAGCCCTAAAACACTAAAACACTAAAACATTTTACAACCAATCAAATTCAACAAAAAATGGCAAATCTCCTCGACTCTATCAAACAATACGTCAGTCCTGAACTCATTGGTCAGGCAGCCCAACTGCTGGGTGAAAACGAAGGCGGCATTTCAAAAGCCATTGGTGGACTCGCGCCGACCATCCTGGCCGGGTTGTTGCAAAAAAGCAGCGATTCCAATGCTATGGGTAGCATTTTCAGCACACTTTCCAACTTCGATTCCGGCATTCTCGACAACCTGGGCAGCCTGATCGGCGGCGGCAACCTGGCGCACAATGATCCGAAAGATATATCCGGCCAGTTGCTCGGAAGTTTGTTTGGATCCAAAGTCCCTGCTATTACCAATTCGATTTCTTCTTTTTCCGGGCTCAAATCCTCATCCACTTCTTCGCTATTGGGCCTGGTTGGTCCCCTGGTGATGGGTGTGTTGAGTAAAAAAATCAGCAGCGGCGGTCTGAACCTTTCCGGTCTGGCCAACCTGCTGAAGGGTGAAAAAAGCAGTATTCTGGGCGCATTGCCGAGTGGTTTAGGCTCCGTACTGGGTCTGCTTGACCAGGGCAACTCCGGCGGTGGCTCCATTAGTTCCGGTGAAGCCAGCACCGGTAATCGCTGGCTGTGGCCGCTGTTGCTGCTGCTCGGACTGGGTGGTGGCATTATGTACTACATGAAAAACTGCACCCAGCCTGCTACACCAATGGTTAAAGTGGAAACACCCGTTGTAGATTCCGCCGCCATCAAAGCCGCTGAAATGGCCGAGGCCGCCAAAGTCGCTGCGGCAGGGTTTATGAAAAAACTGGCTTCCGGTTTTGAAATCAAAGCCAATAAAGATGGTATTGAAAGTCAATTGATTGCATTCATTGAAGACGCTTCCAAACCGGTGGACAAAACCACCTGGTTCAATTTCGACCGCCTCACGTTCAATACCGGCAGCGCGGAGATCGACATGGAAAAATCCAGAGCGCAACTGACCAATATCTACGAGGTGCTGAAAGCATTTCCGAAGGTGAAACTCAAAGTGGGCGGCTACACCGACAGCGTCGGCAAAGAAGCGTCTAACTTGAAACTTTCCACAGATCGCGCTAAAGCCACCGTGGCTGCCCTCGAAGGCATGGGCATCGAAAAAGGTCGCCTGATGCCGGAAGGATACGGCTCGCAACACCCCGTGGCAAGCAATGACACGGAAGAAGGCCGGGCGCAGAATCGGCGGATTGCGGTGCGGGTCACGGAAAAATAAGTGCGAAGTCGTTAGTGCGAAGTCCGTAGAGTCCGCCGCTTCGCTTTTTGGTACGGGTTTGAAAGTTTCTTTAGGAAACTTTCAAACCCGTTTCTTTTTTAACAATGGTCGGCACCACCTCTTGTGTACAGGGTTGTGTAGCAAGGCCCAGCGGGCCGGTATCTTTATAAAATTAATACAGGCCAGCTGGGCCTTTTAACACAATCCCAATGAGCCCATTTAAAATAATATTTTTCAGATCAATAAATTCCCAGCTCCAATGAAAAACGCCCCATTACTTATTCCATTCCTGATTTTCCTCCATTTGTCGGCAGTCCAGGCATAAACCGAGCGTTACCATTCCGGCGATTCCATTTTTGTCTGGGCTTCCAGTCTTAACATGCGCGAAACCGCTGATCCCAAGTCGCCGGTCAGTACGAATTCAAATCCTTGATTGCAGAGGGTGACTGCGACATCTTTATTTCAAATGTGAAAGGCAAAATCAGGATTTTGCTTTCTTGTCATTGCTAAAACGCCAAAGTATGAAACGGCACACTCTACGGACTTCGCACTTCGCACTGAAGACTTCGCACTTCTTTGTATGTTTGTCCAAATTTTAACCGAATATTCTTAATCAGGGAACCATCACATGTACACCAATATACAATCCGCCTTGCAAAGCGAACTGCAAGGTATCCGCGACGCCGGTTTATACAAAGAAGAACGCATCATCACTACCGAGCAGGGTCCGGTGATC
>JALHMA010000434.1 GCA_022844265.1 Saprospiraceae bacterium
TTGGCGCCGATGCCTTTTACCCGTTGCAGTACGTGCGCCTGCTCGCCGATGACTGCTGCGCGAACCTCGTCGACAGTCATGGAGGAAAGAATCAGTTGGGCGGTGGTGGCGCCAACGCCGGTCACTCCGATCAGTTGGGTAAACATACTGCGCTCCACCTGCGTCGCAAAACCATATAACGTATGCGAATCTTCCTTGACAATCAGGTGGGTGTACAGGGTGCCGCGTTCCTGGACTTGTATGGCCGTAAACGTACTCAGCGGGATGTTCACATGATAGCCCACGCCGTTTACCTCCATGACCACATAGGCCGGGCTGCGGAAGGTGATTTCGCCTTTGAGATATGCATACATGATGTCTGATTTTTTTTATGATGGGAGTTTTAGTACATTTCACCACATAGGTACATAGATTTCACACATAGAGCACATAGCGTAGAGTACTCTAAAACTATGTGCTCTATGTGTGAAATCTATGTGCCTATGTGGTAAAAAAAATCAAGGCAACGAATACGCCGTCTTGACCAATTCCACAATCTCGGCTTCTTCCGGCAAAAACAAGGTCATACGCTGCTCGGAAAAAGCCAGTACCTGTGCGCGCCATTGGAAATAGTTGTACGGAGCAGTTGCGCCGGGATAAGTCATATCGCAGCTCTTCGTCGCAGGCCGTGGAATATAATGCCGTGCTTCTGCAAAATATATCTGGTTGGTATTCAATGCTTTGTTGTAAGAAGACATCGTGCTGTCTGCAAAAAAAACGACAAAGTAAGGCATCGCAATCGCCTCGGCTACCCGCTCTACCTCTGCCGTGCTGTCGCGCTGTTCCCAGCGGTCGTATGCACGCAAGAGCCGGCGATTCGCCTCTTCCGTTTCAATATATCCGAACCAGGTATGCGCCCGCATTTCGCGTACATGTTCATACACGGCTTTGGCCTGTAGCAAGGGATCCTGCTTTTTATTGACCTGCAAACCCTGCTCTGAGTATTCCACTACTTCCCAGCGGCCTTCCAGGTTCCATGGGGCGGGCGGTTTCGGAGTCGGTTTGACGGCGCCCGAAAAGAGCAGCAAAACAGGAAAAAGCAGGGTGTAGAGCAGCATCAGGCGGCTTTTTTTCTTTTTATTTTAGCGCCGTTCTCGTTGGCTTTCGGTTTGGTATTTAGCCCGATAGCCAGCGACAATACCTCTTCCATGCGGTCGACGTAATGAAAACTGAGTCCGGAGATAAAATCCGGTTCAATTTCTTCGACGTGTTTTCGGTTGTCTTTACACAAAATAACTTCCTTGATACCGGCACGGCGAGCAGCCAGTATTTTTTCCTTGATTCCACCTACCGGTAATACTTTACCACGCAGGGTAATTTCACCGGTCATGGCCAGGAAGGGTTTCAGCGAACGACCGACAAAAGCCGATGTCAGGGCCGAAAGCATGGTGACGCCTGCGGAGGGGCCGTCTTTGGGAATAGCGCCTTCCGGTATGTGTACGTGGATGTCGTTTTTCTCAAATACTTCCGGGTCGATTCCCAGGTGTTCCGCGTGTGCCTTCAGGTAACTGAGGGCCGTGCTGGCACTTTCTTTCATCACTTCACCCAGGTTGCCGGTCAGTTGCAGGCGGCCATTGCCTTTATTCAGACTGACCTCGATAAAGAGTATTTCACCGCCAATGGACGTCCAGGCCAGACCGATGGCTACACCGGGCGACTGTACTTCCTGGTACACTTCCGCATCGTATTTGGTCGGCCCCAGGATACCATGCAGGTGCTCGGGGCGAACCGTGACTTCGTATTTTTCATCCATGGCGACCCGTTTGGCCACATAACGCATCACGGAACCGATTTCGCGGGCCAGGTTGCGCACACCGCTTTCGCCGGTATAGTCGCGGATAATCCGCACAAGGGCCTTGTCGCTGATTTTCACCTGTCCGGTTTTGATCCCGTGGTCTTTGCGTTGCTCGGGCACCAGGTGCCTTTTGGCGATTTCCACCTTTTCTTCCAGCGAATAGCCCGAAATTTCTATAATTTCCATCCGGTCCAACAGCGCCGGCTGTATAGTGGAAAGCGAATTGGCCGTAGCGATAAACAGCACTTTGGACAAGTCGTATTCGAGTTCCAGGTAATTGTCGTGGAAAGCGATATTTTGTTCAGGATCAAGCACTTCCAGCAATGCGGAAGAGGGATCTCCCCGAAAATCCTTGCCTACTTTATCGATTTCATCGAGGATAAAAACCGGGTTGCCGGATTTACCTTTTTTCAGGGACTGAATGATACGGCCCGGCATCGCGCCGATATAGGTTTTGCGGTGGCCGCGGATTTCGGCTTCGTCGTGCAGGCCCCCGAGGCTCATGCGGATGTATTTGCGTTTCAGCGCTTTGGCGATACTGGCGCCCAGGGAAGTTTTTCCCACGCCGGGAGGGCCGGTAAGGCACAGGATCGGCGCTTTCATATCGCCTTTCAGTTTCAGTACAGCCAGGTGTTCGAGGATGCGTTCTTTGACTTTCGTAAGGCCGTAGTGGTCGCGGTCGAGCACATCTTTCACCTTTTTCAGGTCGAAATTGTCTTTGGTAAATTCTTCCCAAGGCAAATCGAGCAGCGTTTCGAGGTAGTTCAGCCCGATAGCGTATTCGGCCACCTGCGGATTGACACGGCGGAGTTTATTGATTTCCCGGTCAAAGGTTTCGCGCACATTTTTAGGCCACTTCTTTTTGGCGGCTTTGCGTAGCAGGTCGTTTATTTCTTCCTCCTGCGGGTTCTGGCCCAGTTCTTCCTGAATGGTTTTGAGTTGCTGGTTCAGGAAGTAATCGCGCTGTTGTTTTTCAATATCGGTGCGCACTTTCGACTCGATCTGATCCTTCAGTTCGAGCAATTGCAATTCGCCATCCATGTGCAGCAAAATAGCGCTCGCTTTTTCGCGGAGGTTGCTCAACTCAAGCAGGGCCTGCTTTTCATGTATCTTGATGCCGAGGTTGGAGGCAATGAAATTGAGTAAAAAGTTGTCGTTATTGATGTTTTTCAGCATCACGACAGCCTCCGAGGGAATTTGGGGCGACAATTCGATGATGTGTTTGGCGGCATCGCGCACACTGCTCAGCAGCGCCTTAAACTCCAGCTTGTTTTTGGGGAGCTCATATTCCAGCATTGTAATTCTACCCAGCATGTGCGGATCATCGCTGGTCATTTCCTCCAGGCGAAAACGTTTGCGGCCCTGTAAGATGGCTGTGGTGGAGCCGTCCGGCATTTTCAGCAATTTCAGGATGCGCGCAACCGTGCCGATACGATACAAGTCTTGGTCGGCAGGGGCTTCTATTTTTACATCTCTCTGGGAAAGCACCCCGATATAGCGGTTATCTTCGTAGGCTTTTTGAACAGCCCGGATACTTTTATCGCGACCTACTGTAATGGGGGTAACAATACCCGGGAACAGTACGGTATTTTTCAAAGGCAAAATGGGAAGTATATCTGGAAATACTTCTCCCTGCCGGGTTTCCTCCTCTTCTTCCAGGGAGAAAAGTGGCACGAAGTCGGGTTCATCATCCGACTGTTGCGACATCAACCAATTTTCAAACATGCTCATATTAACTTACAAAATGATAGCCGAAGGTGAAGGGGTATATTCAGGAGATTAGTATTCTGTCCGAAAATCAATTCCTCCTCAAATATTACCCCGAAATAATAAGGAGTCTTGAGAATTTCTGCAATGTTAAGTGCAAACCTTGACAAATTATATGAAAAGATGGTAGTAAATAATGATTTGTGTCAAACTGGCAGCAAAAAACGCAGGGTAATGAACAGGTATACAGGTCAAATAATTTGCCACGCTTGAGAATCCCTGCATTTGGCAGGAAAAAATGAGGGGAAGCGACAAAAAGGCAGAAGGAAAAAAGGTTGATGAGGGTTTATGAGGTTTATGAAGGTTGATATACAACCGCTCGAAAATGAAGTGATTTTACTCTCTTCGAGCGGCTGTATATCAACCTTCATAAACCTCATAAACCCTCATCAACCTTTATGGCCTTGAAACATCCACATCCCGCAGGTTTTGATTAAAAAACGCTTCAATTTTTTCAAACAAGTGAACCCGGTCGCCGCCCATTACATTGTGCAGGTGTTCGGGATAAACAAAATAATCAATCTGTTTGCCTTTGCGCACACATTCGCGGATGTAGCGCAGGGAGTGTTGCCACAGCACCACATCGTCGGAGGAGCCGTGTATCATCAGTAAGCGCCCGGAGAGGTTGTCAACGTAATTAAACAGGTTGCTTTTGGCGTAACCTTCCGGGTTTTCTTTCGGACTGTCCATGTAGCGCTCGGTGTACATGATTTCATACATACTCCAGTCGATAACGGGGCCGCCGGCCACGCCGCAGCGAAAAACACCGCCGGCTTCCGGACGACTCATCAGGGAAGTGGTCATAAATCCACCGTAACTCCAGCCGTATATGCCGATGCGTTTCGGATCGACAAAACCCTGCGTTTTCAGGAAATTCACGCCCGCCAGTTGATCTTCCATTTCACTGTCGCCAGCCCTGCGGTGGATAGCGCTTTCAAAGGCTTGTCCGCGGTTGGCCGAGCCGCGCCCGTCGAGCACAAACACAATGTAACCCTCCTGCGCCATGTGGTGCATCCAGAGTTCGCCGCCGGCCAGCCAGCCGTTGGTGACCATTTGCACATGAGGGCCGTTGTACACATAAACCAACGCGGGATATTGATTGGAAG
>JALHMA010000435.1:0-2309 GCA_022844265.1 Saprospiraceae bacterium
AGTGGTGGTAGTGGACCATCTGTACAAATGTGGGGCTACTCAAGCAGGAATACTCCACATTTGTACAGATGGTCCACTACCACCACTAATAACGGATAACTAATAACGTATAACCATTACAGGCCTGAAACTCCCATGCTAAAACCATAACAGCCGCCAAACGGGACGCCTCTCACCCTCTCACTTCTTGATTCAGCGCCCTTACCATCGCTTCCAGTTTCAACAAACACTCCTCATACTCCGCTTCCGGCACGGAGTCATACACAATAGCGCCGCCCACTTGTGCAGAGACATATTGGGTGCTTTCATTGTATAAAATGCTGCGTATCACCACATTAAAATCAAAATCGCCCGAAGGATCGAAATACCCGACAGCGCCGGAGTAGAGTCCGCGGCGTGTTTTTTCGTATTGTTCGATCAATTGCATGGCGATCACTTTGGGCGCTCCGGTCATACTTCCCATCGGGAAAGCATCGCGCAAGGCATCCACAGGATGAGCGCCAGGGCGCAAGACGCCGCTCACGGTGGAGATCATTTGATGCACAGTTTCAAAGGTGTGGATGCCGAATAATTCATCCACCTGCACAGAGCCGGGCAGGCAGTGCCGGGCAAGGTCGTTGCGCACGAGGTCAACGATCATCACATTTTCGGCGCGGTCTTTTTCGTTGGTTGACAGTTCGGCCCGAATGGCGCGGTCTTCCTGTTCTGTCGCGCCGCGTTTGCGGGTGCCTTTGATGGGTTGCGACACAAGCCGATCGCCCCGTTTTTGCAAAAAACGCTCGGGGCTGGCACTCATCAGGTAGCGGTCGCGCCAGCGCAAAAAAGCCGAGGCCGGGGCCAGCCCGATTTGATTGAGTCGGGCAAAAACAGAGACCGGATCGATCCTCGTTTTTTCGGCAAAAAACTCCTGACAAAGGTTCATTTCATACAAATCGCCTTCTGCGATGTGTTCCCGGATTCGTTGGACTATTTTCAGGTAATCTTCTTTATTTATACGCGGATTAAGTATAATTTTTTCAATTAATATGTCTTTTAAAACTTTTTTATCAAACGTTTTAAATGTTCCAAAAAATTGATTTATGTCTTTATTTATATAAAAAACCTCTAAAAACCCGTTGCGGATGCCAAGCACCGTTTCCGGTTGAAAAAAACCTAGATCGGGCAAGCCGATTCCGTCAAAATGCCGGGATGAGAGGCGCTCCGTTTCATTCTTCAGGTCGTAAGAAAGAAAACCGAAAATCCAGTCGTTTACTTCGGCCTGGAATTTTTTCAGTTGTTCAAAGGCATTCCCGGCCGGGCACTCCAGCGTGCGCAGGGCGCCTGCCGCAACCAGGCATTCCCACCCCTTTCCGGTTGCCTGTCCACCCTCATGCCCGTTGCTATCGAGGTAAACGGCCAGTTCCTGTTCGGCAGCCCAATATAAGAGGCGCTCCTTCCACAAGGAAAGATCGTCTATCGGGAAAAGGGCGTGTTGGCGCATATCAGGAAACGGATAAGGGCGTACAAATCAATCCGGCGGGCCATTCGAGCGTAGCGGCTTCGTCCGTGGAAACCTTCCAGATCGAGGCTTTGAGTTGTAACAGCCGTTCTGTTGCTTCTGTTTGCCGGATGGCAATTTCGAGCAATCCGCGATCTTCAAACGTTTGCCGGACAACTTCCAGATCGAGTTTTTTTACCCCGTTCATCACATCGGGCATCAGTGCGTAGTCAAAATCGAGTGTAAAATGGTCTTTGATGATTTTTTCTGTCCTGTCAGCGTTGCGCAGGGCCGCTGCCGCCGCCTCGCGATAGGCGTGGATGAGGCCGGAAGTACCCAGCAAGGTGCCGCCAAAGTAACGCACGACGACAATAAACACATCCGTCAGCCCAAAAGCGTCGATCTGGCCGAGTATGGGCCTGCCGGCCGTACCGCCGGGTTCTCCATCGTCGTTGGCGCGGAAGCGGCTGCCTTCCACGCCCAGCCGCCAGGCAAAGCAATGGTGGCGGGCTTTGAAATGCTCCTTGCGCAACGCTTCCAGCCACTGCAGCGCCTCCTCCTCCGAACACACCGGGTAAGCATATCCGAAAAACTTGCTTCCGCGGTCTTTAAATTCGCCCGTAGCCGGTGCGGTGATGGTGTGGTATGAATCTGTCATGGGATAAAAGGCAAAGGGCAAAGAGCAAGGGGCAAAGGTAGAAACGCTCGAGAACAAGTCAGAGGTTATGTCAAAAGGCCCAGCGGGCCTATATCTTTGTAGTTATGCCGAAACAAAGTGCATCCGGCCCAGCGGGCCGGTATTTATTAGATTAAGATACCGGCCCGCTGGGCC
>JALHMA010000435.1:2409-4704 GCA_022844265.1 Saprospiraceae bacterium
GGCCCGCTGGGCCTTTTCACACAATCCCTCACTCTATAGATAATATGTATACAGCGACAATTTAAAATCAAGAATATTTGGTATCTGTTTCCATTTTTTATTTGCAAGCTTATATTTGTAGTGTGGCGAACAGCAAGAATTAGCAGAAAACCAAGATCAGGCTCCCTTGCCTTTTGTTTTTTGCCCTTTGCCCTTTGCCCTTTCATTTATGTCTAATCCTTTCATTTTCATCAACATGCGCGAATCATTTCTTCATTTTTTGTGGCGCTGGCGGCGCTTCAATCATCAAAATCTGTGCACGACACAAGGCCAAACCCTCGAAATCCTCTATCCCGGCGAATGGAACACAGATGCCGGTCCCGATTTTTTCAACGCCCGTATCCGCCTAGGCGATACCACCTGGGCCGGGAATGTTGAAATTCACCTTCGATCCTCCGAATGGCTCGTACATGGCCATCAAAACGACCGCGCTTACGACAACGTGGTGTTGCACGTAGTGCTGGAAGACGACCAGCCGGTGGCACATGCATCGGGCGAACGCATTCCCTGCCTCGAACTGAAAGGCCGTATTCCTGCCCGTATTCTGGAAACTTACCAGCGCCTGGAACACGAACGCGCCTGGATTCCCTGTGAACGTTTTTTCACACAAACGCCTGAAATTGTCCGGCTTAACTGGCTCGACCGATTGCTGGTGGAACGCCTCGAACAAAAAACGGCGGCGATAGCCGCCATGCTGGAGGCCACTGGAAACCATTGGGAAGAAGCCTTTTATCGGCTGCTGGCCCGCAATTTCGGCCTGAAAGTGAATGCCGAACCTTTTGAAGCGCTGGCCCGCTCGCTGCCCTTGTCTATTTTGGCGAAGCATAAGAATAATCCGGGTCAGTTGGAGGCGCTGCTGTTCGGCCAGGCAGGCTTGCTGGAACAACCCCTGCTGGAAGAATATCCGCTTGCCCTGGCACGGGAATACCGGTTTTTGCGGCACAAATACCAGTTGGAGCCTTTAGCCGCTGAGCAATGGAAGTTTTTGCGGCTGCGTCCGGCCAATTTTCCGAGCGTGCGGCTGGCACAATTCGCCGCACTCGTCCATCAGTCGGTTCATCTATTTTCCAGCATCCTGGAAGCCGGCACCCTGCGGGAGATGGAACATTTGTTTGCCGTGGAGCCGGGCGATTACTGGCTGACGCATTTTCAATTGGACAAACCTTCGTCCAAACGCAGCAAAATGCCGGGCCGCGATTTTATTCACCTGCTCATTATCAATACCATCGTGCCGTTTCTGTTTTATTATGGAAAACTAAAAAACGCAGACCGCTACCAAAAACGCGCACTGCAGCTGCTGGAGGAGTTGCCTGCGGAGTCAAACACCCTGCTGGACAGTTGGATGGAACTGGGTGTTCCGGTTCGCCACGCCTATCAAAGCCAGGCGCTGATCCATCTGAAAACACGGTATTGTGATGCAAAAAGGTGTTTGGAGTGCGCGGTGGGGAACAGTTTGTTGAAGTAGTTTTTACCACATTTTTTCTAATCTGATTATCCGCTTGTTGTACAGGAACCTGATTTTGATTGGACGCTCTGCCGCGTAGCGGCATAAGGTCGGTAGCAACAAATACCATGCGTGTTCACGAGGTGCGTAGCACCGGAACAAGGGTAAAAGTTACGGTGCTACGCACCTTTGTACCTTACCCTTTGGTTTGGCTACCGACCTTATGCCGCTACGCGGCTATGGAAACCCAAGGAATTAATCTCCTGTACAACAAGCGGATAGTCAGATTTTCTTTTTACCACATAGGCACATAGATTTTCCACATAAATCACATAGATTTTAGAGTACTCTACGCTATGTGATCTATGTGTGAAATCTATGTGCCTATGTGGTAAAAAAAACTATGTGGTAAAAAACCTATATGGTAAAATCTACACTGCCAGCGCCCGCAGCGCCAGCCTTACCAACTCCTCCACTTTGCTTGCATTGGGATGCTCTTTAGTAACGGCATTCAGCGCTTTTTGAACGGCTATCCTGTTGAAACCCAACGACATAAGTGCCGAAATAGCTTCTTCCCGAACGGCGCTGTCCGCCATATTCAGGAGCATGAGTCCGGAGTCGGGGGCTTCTTTGCTGAGTTTGCTTTTCAGATCGAGGATGATCTGTTTGGCTGTTTTGGCGCCGATGCCTTTTACCCGTTGCAGTACGTGCGCTTGCTCGCCGATGACTGCTGCGCGAACCTCGTCGACAGTCATGGAGGAAAGAATCAGTTGGGCGGTGGTGGCGCCAACGCCGGTCACTCCGATCAGTTG
>JALHMA010000436.1 GCA_022844265.1 Saprospiraceae bacterium
CGGATGATTGCAGGTTATTGTACAAATCTGACAGGTTGTGACGTGAACGAAGAAGACCTCGCACATGCGCGGACACTCAACCTGGGCGTGATGAACCTCCGGTACGAACCCAATAATGCACTGGCGCTCAGCTATGCCGACGCCTCCTTCGATCTGATCGTTTCCTGTGAGGTTATTGAACACGTTGGCCAACCCGAACTGATGGTGCGGGAAATGTTCCGGGTGTTGCGCCCCGGCGGCGTGGCCATTATGACCTTCCCCAGCCGCGAATTTCCATTTACTTACGACCCCGTCAACCGTTTTTGGCAGTGGACCAGAAAACCCGCCGACCGCGAATACCTGATTTCACAGGGCGCCTACGCTTTCGGCCACGACTACCTGATCGGATCCGATGACTTTAAAAAATGGGCGAAGAATGCAGGTTTTCAAATTGTTGAATTTCAAGGACTTAGCAGACATTTAGTCGGTTTGCTGGAAATGTACTGGACAGGTATTGCACAAAGTATTTTTAAAAAGAACGCCCGCAATGTAACCGCAGACACAGGCACCTCCCTGATCGTACGGCCTGCCTCTACCAAAGATCCTGCCCTCGCTTTTCTGACGGACGGGCTGCTCTGGCTGGACCGCATGCTGTTTGGCTGGACGAACAGGAGTATCGGGAAAGGGGCAGTGCTAAGAAAGTTATGAGTTATGAGTTATGAGTTATTGGAGTTTCAGGCTGGAATGGGAAAATAGGGTTTGTATTCATTTCCCATTCCAGCCTGAAACTCCAATAACTCATAACTCATAACTCATAACTCATAACTCATCATTCATCCCTCATCCCTAAAATAAAGGTATGGATCATAAATTAAATATTCTTCAATCCAAACTCGCTGAATCCGCCCTGGGTGGCGGCCAGAAGCGTATTGATGCGCAGCACAAAAAAGGAAAACTCACGGCCAGAGAGAGGGTGCATTTTTTACTCGATGAAGGCACTTTTGAGGAAATCGGGGCATTGGTTACCCACCGGTGTACTGATTTCGGTATGAGTGAACAGCAGTTTTTGGGCGATGGGGTAGTGACGGGCTACGGCACCATCGGCGGTCGTATCGTGTATGTTTTTGCGCAGGATTTTACCGTTTTCGGGGGCTCTCTTTCTGAAACGCATGCCGAAAAAATATGCAAAATCATGGATTTGGCTGTCAAAAACGGCGCTCCGGTGATCGGTCTCAACGACTCCGGCGGCGCCAGGATTCAGGAAGGCGTCAATTCCCTGGGTGGTTATGCCGACATTTTTTACCGGAATGTGCAGGCCAGCGGAGTAGTACCTCAAATTTCGGCTATTCTCGGCCCCTGTGCCGGCGGCGCCGTGTACAGTCCGGCCATGACGGATTTCATCATGATGGTAGAAGGCAGTTCCTATATGTTTGTAACGGGGCCGCATGTGGTAAAAACCGTTACCAATGAAGAAGTGACTTCCGAAGAACTGGGCGGCGCTACCACCCATGCGAGCAAATCGGGTGTGACCCACCTGGTTGCGGCCAACGATGTGGATTGTATGGATAAAATCAAACGCCTGCTTTCCTATATTCCCCAGAACTGCGAAGACAAGACGCCGCAACTGCCGTATACTATTGGGAATGAATACCGCGAAGAACTGGGCAATATTATTCCCGAAAATGCCAACCAGCCTTATGATATGAAAGAGGTTATTGCAGGCATTGTCGACACGGATTCTTTTTTTGAAATACAGGAGCAGTATGCCGAAAACATTGTGATCGGTTTTGCCCGGCTGGCCGGTCGCAGTATCGGTATTGTGGCCAACCAACCGATGAACCTGGCAGGGGTTTTGGACGTCAATTCATCCAAAAAAGCGGCTCGTTTTGTCCGTTTTTGCGACTGTTTTAATATTCCCTTACTCGTACTCGAAGATGTACCCGGTTTTCTGCCCGGCACCGATCAGGAATGGAATGCCATCATCACCAACGGCGCCAAACTGCTGTACGCCTTTTCGGAAGCCACCGTGCCGCGTATCACAGTTATTACCCGCAAGGCGTACGGTGGCGCTTATGATGTGATGAACTCCAAACACATCGGCGCAGATATGAATTTTGCCTGGCCGACCGCCGAAATCGCCGTGATGGGCGCAAAAGGCGCTTCTGAAATTATTTTCAAAAAAGAAATAGAATCCGCAGCCGATCCTGCCGAAAAATTGTTAGAAAAAGAACGCGAATACGCCGACACCTTTGCCAATCCTTACCGGGCCGCTGCTCGTGGCTTTATTGATGAAGTCATTCAGCCCCGGGAAACGCGCCGCAAACTCATCAAAGCCTTCGCCATGCTGGAACACAAAGTGGTGAACCGCCCCAGGCGGAAACATGGAAATGTGCCGTTGTAACTTGCTCCTGTGATGATCCTGTTTTATCGATGAAGATGCAATGTTTGTAAAATGGTATATAAAAAAATAATGCTACAATACAATAAACTCGTATAGATTGTGTTGTTGGGTTCTAAATTACTCAGTGTGAAACGTCTGCTGTACACAATTCTTTCCTTTATGCTGCTCAGTGCCACGGCGCCGGGTTGGTCATACGCTTGTGGAAGCAATTGTGGCAGACCAGCAGAACAACTTGCCTCTCCATCTTCTGCTCCTGGCGAAGATGTTCAGTCGTCCGCGTGTTGTGAAAAATCAATAGACGATCAGGCTTCCAAAGAACAGGATTGCGGTGGCTCCTGTACTGGTAACTGCAATGGTAATTGTAGCGAAAATTGTGGCTGCCCCGCTGCCCATGCCGGCGCAATTATGATGGATGTATTGGTTTTTAATATCCATTTGCCTGAACCACACCACGCCGGTTTTTCTTACATTACTCCTATAATGTCCAACATCAGTTTGGACATCTGGCTTCCTCCGAATATCAGGGCCTGATACCTGATAGCCCTTTTTATGCCCGTTTGCCAACCAGGTTTCCTGTTCCATTGATCTCGTAACAGTTCTTGTATTCTACGCGATACTGGAGTTGTGCCAAAAGTTAGATGTTTGAAAACCTGGCTAAAGCATACCCAATAAAGTTTTGGTCGGGTGCTGAATTTGTCAACTTTTTGAAAGTTGACAAATTTTCACATTGCATTTGGCAATCATAATTTGGCGCGAAAAAACATTTTTTTCGCTTTAGACTATTGAAACAACCCAGCCGGTATCAGGCTGTGTTCCGGAATGCTCTGAACATTTACAATACTCTTATTTAAGGTTTTTATGGTTCGATATATCGTCCGATCCCTCTTGTTATTGGTGTTGGTTGCCGGCATGCCCTTGTGTTTGTCGGCACAATCACTGACACTCGCTCAGGCACTCGATGCTGCTCAGCAATACCACCCTGCGTCCCGCAGCGCTTCCTTGTCGGTACAGCAGCAGCTGCAACTCCTGCCCGCTGCGACCGCGCTTGCCGATCCGTTGGTGACGGCAGAAAGCCCAACGGGAAATTTTTATACCATCGGGGTAACCCAATCCTTTGAACTGCCGGGCGCTTATCGCCGCCGGAAAAGTTTACAAAGCAGCCATGTTGTTCAGGCGGAGCAGGGTGTTCTGGCGACGCAACAGGATGTGCGTTATGCTACGGCATTGGCTTATAATGCCTTGCAGTATCGTATTGCGCGCCTGGAACGATTGAACAGACAAGACAGCCTCCTGCAGTCCATTGCAAGGGCTGCTGTCCGGCAATTCGAAGCAGGGCAGGTAGATGCCGTTGCGAGCCGGTTTGCGACACTACAGGCCACTGTATTGCATACGCAATTGCGCCAGGCGGAACAGGATGTCGCCATTGCCGGACAACAATTGCAACTGCTGACCGGTATTGCAGGCCCGATCGTCCCGGAGCCCTGGGTAACACAGGAGACAGGGCTGTTGCCGGATTCATTGCAATGGGAAAAAAATCCGGGCCTGCAGGCTCTTCGGCAGGAAACTGTCATCGCCGATCAGCAGGTGGCGGTGGAAGAAAGCGCAACCTGGCCGCAAATTACGCTCGGCTATATCAATCAGGGGGAGCGCAACAGTCCTGTCGCCAATCGTTTCAACGCGGGTCTGAGCATACCGCTCTGGCGAAAACAATACCGTTCCAGGATAGACGCCGCCCAGACAGGTGTGGAAATTGCCCGCCAAAACCTGGCCGCACAATCGCTGCTAACCGGGGCGGAATGGAGCAGGACCATTGCTGAAGTAGAACAAACAAGTGAGGCGCTTGAAGATTATGCGCAACAGGTACTGCCCAATGCGCAAGCCCTGGCAGACGCTTCCCGGCGAATGTTCGAGGGTGGGTTGAGCGACCTGCCCACTTACCTGCGCCATGGTATCGAAGTGCTGAACCTGGAACTGGGGTACTGGGATTTGTTTGCGCGCTACCGGGAAGCGCAGTTGAAACTGCGTTTTATTGCGGGTAATTTGTAGTCAAAATATTGATGATCAAAGAAAAAGAAAAATTATGCTCAATGCGCTGATAAAATTTTCCCTCCAAAACCGCTTGCTGGTCGTGGCATTTGCCGCCCTGGTCATGGTGTACGGGGCATTTACAATCAGGAATCTTCCAGTCGATGTATTGCCAGACCTGAATCGCCCGCAGGTGACCGTTTTCCTGGAAGCCAATGGTATGGCGCCGGAGGAAATTGAAACACAAGTCGTGACGCCTGTGGAAGTTGCCATGAACGGAGCGCCGGGCGTCGAACG
>JALHMA010000437.1 GCA_022844265.1 Saprospiraceae bacterium
GCCTGGTTGGTATTGCGCAAGGCATTCCAGGTCCAGTCAGCCAGTTCCTGTGGGTTCAGCATTTCCTGACCCGAACCCGGCGTGGTGAAACCGACGGATGCGTCATAACTAATCGTCAGGGGCTGAGGTTTTTTTGAACCGTGCTTGGTGGTGAATACGATTACACCGCCGGCTGCGCGTGCGCCATAGATAGAAGCGGCGGCTGCATCTTTCAATACAGTGGTCGATTCGATATCATCCGGAGCCAGGAAGTCGACAGAGCCAACCGGCAAACCGTCTACGATGTACAATGGTTCGTTGTTACCGAACGCATTAAAACCGCGGACACGCACGATACTGGCTGTACCGGGTTGACCGTTGGTGATCACCGTTACACCGGCCACACGGCCTTGCAACTGCTGCTCGACGTTACCCGATGGAATAGCCGTCAGGTCGCGGGTTTTAACCGTGGAAACGGACCCTGTGGTTTGTCGCCGCGTATCGACGGTGTAACCCGTAACAACCAATTCGGCGATCAGGGTTTCGTTGGGTGAGAGCGACAGACTGACATCGCTGCCTTCGCCAACTACAACATTTACGGCATCGTATCCTGTGTACGCTATCCGCAAGGTAGCGCCCGCCGGAACCGACAGTTTGTAATTGCCGTCGACATCAGTAGTGGTACCTACATTAGTGCCTTGTACAGAAACCGTTACGCCTGGCAAACCAGTGCCGGTTTCATCAGTGATTTTGCCGCTGATCTGCTTTTGGGCAAAAGCCGAGCTGGTCAGAAACAGCATAATAAGAACCATCAGCCCGCCCCATAGCCTGTGGCGATCAGGGGGAGTGATGAATCGGGTGGTAAGTTGTTTTTCCTTCATGCGAATGAAATTTGAATGTAGTTTGAATAAAAAAAAATGTTCTTATTAAGTAGTTATTAGTTATTGGTTATTTGTGTTGATAATCAATCATTTACAAATAATTTAGCCAAAACTAATTTTGCTTGATTACTTAGCAACATGTACTTAGCCCAGACCTGAAAAATGGCAGCGTGCAGCAATACCGATTTCAAGAATGATTTTTTAAAACTTGGTCCCAGTAGGCAGGCAACAAGAGGACTGATGTAGCAAAATTTAAAATGACGGAGTAACTGCCTTACTGTTTAGTGTGGTGGGCCTAAGCAGCAGGCAAACAACATCTCGCGTTTCCAACTTCTCTTCTTGTCAAATTGCCAATATTCTATGTGGCAGTACTCCAATCGCAACAGGTATTTCAAAAACCAAATTATACCAAAATGTCACGCTTTTGATACAATTATTATTCTGCCAAACTTTGAAATGACAGCAAATTTATAACGAGGCAAAAGTGGATTCAGACGCTTTGCAGACGGTAACACTTTTCAGATCAATGGTGGTACTTTTAGGAACTGAGGTTTTTTGCAGCCGCCCGAAACTCTGTAGGGGTCAGCCCTGTCTTTTTGTGAAATACACGGGTGAAATATGACTTTTCATTGTAACCCAGGTCAAAACCAATTTCCGAAACAGTTTTTGAAGTGCCCAGCAGTAACTGCCTGGCTTCCAGCAGTTTACGCGTTTCGATAATCTCCGAAACGCTCTTCCCGAACATCGTATGGCACACATTATTGAGGTGGCGAACGGAAATATTCAGCTTGTCCGCATAAGTTTTGCAGCCCTCCGAACTCCTGAAATCGCTCTCCAGGATTTTCAAAAAATTATTAAACAGTGTGATTTGTGTGCTTTTTACTTCCTGCTGCGCTACGGGAAGATTCTTCTTTCGCTCGGAATCTATCATGGCGATCAAAGCGCACAGCAAATGCCGGATAACCAAGTAATCGGGGGACGCGATCTGAAACTCCCGGTTCATCAGCTGGCACAGCGATGTGAGACGGTCGATGGTTTCACCGGCAGAAAAAGGATAACACGTGGTATCCAGAAACCTCGAAAACGTGCTGAACGGGGTGCCTGGCGCAAATTCGCTTTTGAACTGAATCACCCAGCCCCGGGCGTCCTCGCTGGGCAGCGTATAATGGATTTTTCCCCTCGGGATAAAAACTACAGAGGGCGCTACGGAACGCTGCATCTGAAAATCGATACAATGGTCCATCTGACCATTCGTTCCAACCATAATCTCTTCATAATCGTGCCGACAGGGTGGCTCGGGATGTGCCAGCCTGTATTCAATAGCAGATTGTGTAACTTCAAAAATATTGAATAACTGGTGCATTGAAATACAGAGAATACAAATTTCTCCTGCGAAAGTATACACTTCTTCAAAACCAAGATAGATTCTGTGAAAATTTGTTTACATAAAATTATTTACTGTAAAAAATTGACATAAAAGAATATGCGCAAAGGCTGCAAACCCGCAACCGTTTGCGCCGGAATTTGCGCTTTTACACGGTTTCCGGTATTTTGGCCTGAATTGTTTTAACAAAGACAAAACGTGTAAAACTTACACGAATTCAATACTTTTAGCCTTTCAAAAGCATTTTTCACATGTTGTTTATCCGTCGTCCCTACCGCCCGCTTTGGTTCATTATCACCAGCCTGGCTTTGCTGTTTATTTTTTTGGTGTACTGGTTGTATACGGTATGGACAGAACTGTATGGCAGCGTGTATGGAGAAACAGATTACTGGTCCGGAGAAATGATTCCTTATATCCTGGTGGCGCTGGCCCTGATGAGCAGCATCGTCATTGCATTCACCCTGCTGCTCCGCAACCTGCACCGCGAGTATCATCTGGGAAAATTGAAAAATGATTTTATCAGCAGTATGTCGCACGAATTGCGCAGCCCGATTACGACCATCGGTATAGCGCTGGAAGCCTTGTCGCGTGATGATTATCCGCCTGAACAAACAAAAGAGTTTTTGAAAATTTCCAAACTCGAACTCGAACGCCTCAATTTATTGGTCGACCGGGTGCTGCGGCTGTCCATGTTTGAAGAACAGGAACCCAATATTTTTCTGGAACCGGTGGACTTGAGCCAGCTGGCACGGCAAGTGCTGGAAGCCATCAAACTGCGCGCGGAAAAAATTTCGGCAGATATCAGTCTCCATTTGGCAACCGGCGTATCTTTTATGGTGCACGGCGACCGGCTCCACCTTACCAGTGTGCTGTTCAATTTGATCGATAATGCTTTAAAATACGTAAAAGGCACGCCTCAAATCAGGATTACACTATCGGCAGAAGACCAAAAAGTAATCTTGCGGGTAACAGATAACGGTATCGGCATCCCGGCTGAATTTCAGGAGAAAATTTTTGAAAAATTCTTCCGTGTTCCTGCTGAAATGGGCGTAAAAGCCAACGGACACGGACTTGGCCTGAGCTATGTCGCCAAGGTTGTACAACAACACGGCGGAACAATCAAGGTGGAAAGTGAACCGGGTCAGGGCAGTACTTTTACGATTGAACTACCACAGAATGAGAAGTGAGAGGGTGAGAGAGGTGAGAGGGTGAGAGGCGTCCCGTTTGGCGACTGTTGTGGTTTTAGGTATTGTTTTTCAGGCCTGTAATCGTGAGTGGTGTTTAGTGTGTGGTGTTTAGTGTTTAGGGCGCTTCGCCTTTGGCAGTAGTTGATATTTTGGTCGAATTTTCCCAAATGCCAAATGCGAAGCCCACTAAACACCACTCATGATTACAGGCGATATTTTGGTCGAATTTTCCCAAATGCCAAACGCGAAGCCCACTAAACACTAAACACCACACACTAAACACCACTCACGATTACAGGCCTGAAAAACAATACCTAAAACCACAACAGTCGCCAAACGGGACGCCTCTCACCCTCTCACCTCTCTCACCCTCTCACTTCTCTCACCTCTCTCACGATCTCCTCCCGCTCCGCCTGCAACGCCCGTTGCGTTTCCACATCCAGGCTGCTCACACGCCGGTACGCCAGCCATTTGCGCGCCAGGTCGCCATACCACTCGGCAAAATACCCGAGTCCGATACAGATCAGCATGACTAAGGCTGCCGACCACTGGTTTTGCATACCCAGCCAGTGGGGCGTCCAGGCCAAAGCCAGTCCGAAGGTCAGGGTACCCACCAGGGTTTTGACATTCGAATCGTAGCCGATGTACAATTTCAGTTTTTGGGCCGCTAACCAGGGCAAATAACAGGGTAAAAACCAGAAAAGATAACCCGTCAGGAAAAAAGGCAAACCCAAGGCCAACATCAGCAGGTCTGTCCATCGGAGGCCGGTTTTGTGTTGTTGAAGTCCGGCGTCACGCAGCCCCAGCGTTTTCAGGCGGTTGAAATACGCTGATGTTTTTTGTTGCAGGGAGTCGTCGTTTATCTTTGTTTCCGCCAGCCGTTGGCTTCTAAAAAAGGCCTCTTTCCCGGAAACAGGGTAGGTGTTTTGCAATATTTCTTCCCATTGGCCCATCCGTTCTTCTCCGGCTTCGTCGCGGGTATCGACGGTCAGCGAGCGAACGGCCTGTTCCAATGCAGTGGTACAATCATCTACCGCCTGTTCGTGATTTTGCTGCCAGGCAGCCGCCCAGTCGCTTGCTGCTATGGGTTTTCCAAAATGTACCACCACATCGCTGCGAAATAAATTGGCTGCCGAATACGACAAACCCACGGGCAGTATTTTTACGCCCACAGCCCAGTTGTTGCGGCTTTCCGTTCCAAATGCGATACGCGCCGTACCGGTTTTAAAAGGCCGTACCCAGCGATTCATCCAGCTGACGCCTTCTGC
>JALHMA010000438.1 GCA_022844265.1 Saprospiraceae bacterium
GATAAACCTGCCTGCCAGCAGCCCTGTGCCCAATCCTACCAGCATGGTCCAGATAAAATTGCCGCTCAGGGTGAGTACATGGATTTGCGGCGCGGCAGGCAACAGCAATGCCGTCAAGGTCAGGGTGAGGAAAAAGGCCATCGGATCGTTGGCCCCCGATTCCAGTTCTAGTACCTCGCGAACATGGGTGTTGAGTTTCAGTTTACTGTTTTCCAGAATAGAAAACACGGCTGCGGCATCTGTACCCGACACCACTGCGCCCAGCAACATTGCCTGTAGCCAGGGCCAATCCAGCAGCCAGTGCGCCATGGCGCCTACTACCAGCATAGTCAGCAAAACACCCAGGGTAGCCAGAGAAACACCCTGCCAGAGAATCGGACGCACAGCCTTCCAATGGGATTCAAAACCACCTGCAAATATGATGACGCACAACGCTAATTCGCTGATATGCAACGTAGTTGTCGGATAATTATAGTAAAAATCATACAAACCGCCATTGCCAAAGGAGAGCCCGATCGCCAGGGTAGTCAGCAAGGTGGGCGCGCCGAAACGCGCGGCAAAACGACTGGCAATCAGGTTGAGTATGATAAATGCCGCTGCCAGTAAGAGAAAGTGGGAATATGTAAAATGCATGCAGGTAAGATTAAAACAAAAGAGAAACGCAGGTTCAAATTTAGCAAAAAAGAATTGACTTTTCGATGGGCGGTTTTGAAAGTTGGATGGTTTGAAAAGGTTTGATGGTTTGAGGTGGTAACTTAGGATTTGAGTTACCAGCGGATATAGTTTGGCAGTCGCCTGGCTTTGCTTATTTTTGAGGCTTCATTTTCCACCCCCTCTCACCCTCTCACTCTCTCACCCTCTCACTTCTATTTATGTCTGACATCATCCGTCCCCATGCCGAAACGGCCTATGCGCATGAGTTGGCTGCATTGGCCGCAGCGGACGACCGGCCCCGGCCCGCCAACTGGCGCCTGTCGCCCTGGGCCGTCGTCACTTATCTGCTTGGCGGGAAAGCAGGCGATACGGACATTGAACCCAAATATTATGGACAGCGACGGATCATCGAAATAGCCGTAGCCACGCTGACAACCGACCGCGCTTTGTTGTTGCTGGGCGTACCCGGCACCGCGAAAACCTGGGTGAGCGAACACCTGGCCGCAGCCATCAGCGGCGACAGCACTTTACTTGTGCAGGGTACTGCGGGTACCCATGAAGAAACCCTGCGTTATGGCTGGAATTACGCCCGCCTGCTGTCTGAAGGCCCATCGGAAAAAGCCCTCGTACCCAGCCCCATACTCACTGCCATGCAACACGGCAAAATTGCGCGTGTAGAAGAGCTCACCCGCATTCCGGCCGATGTGCAGGATGCACTGATTACGCTGCTCTCGGAAAAAACGCTGCCCGTTCCCGAACTCGGCAGTGAAGTACAGGCTATTCAGGGTTTCAACCTGATCGCAACAGCCAATGACCGCGACAAAGGTATCAACGAACTGTCTTCTGCCTTGCGTCGCCGGTTCAATACGGTGGTACTGCCGCTGCCGAACACCCTGGACGAAGAGGTTACTATCGTTCAAAACAGGCTGAATGCGCTGGGCAAAGCGCTCGAATTGCCCCCCAATGCCGCTCCCTTGCAGGAGATTCAGCGATTGGTTACTATTTTCAGGGAGCTGCGCAGTGGAAAAACGGAGGACGGCCGCGACAAACTAAAAAGTCCGAGCGCCACCCTGAGCACTGCGGAAGCCATTTCGGTGATTCACCAGGGACAATCTTTGGCGGTCCATTTTGGCGACGGCGACCTGCGCGCGCATGACCTGGCTGCCGGACTCACCGGCGCTATTGTTAAAGACCCGGGCAGCGATGCGGTGATTTGGCGGGAATACCTGGAAACAGTGGTAAAAAAACGCGAAGGATGGCAGGATTTGTACCGGGCGTGCCGGGATCTTGGCAGTGTTTAGTGTTTAGTGTTTGGGACGCTCCGCCTTTGGTATTTGTTGGTATTTTGGTCAAATAATCACAAATACCAAAGGCAGAGCGCCCCAAACACTAAACACCAAACACCACACACTATTTCCGCCAGAGCGCCAGGTACTTTTGAATCGCTTCCCTGTTGTCTCTGTACACTTTCGCGCCTCTTGTGGCGGTTACGATGCTGCAAGGCACTTCCTTGGCTACTTCCCGTTGAGACAGGCCCCGGTCGAGCGCATCAAAAATCCTCCAGCGCTCCAGCATCATGGCGCGTTCGTTTTCCGTAAAAGTAAGATCTGCCAGTTCATTGAATTCAGTCTCTGTCCGGGCAGATTGAAAAAGTTGGTATAACATGGGCAAGGCAATTCAGAGGCTTTATTTTTCCATTACCACGCCGTATTCTTTGGCTAAGTATTCTTTAATCCAGGTCGTTGTGACCGATTTCGGGCGTTCCAGTGGCAGACCCAGCACACGGCTCCAGCATTGTGCCGCCAAAACGCCCAGCGCCCGGCTTACCCCGAAAAGAACCGTATAATAGTTGTATTCTTTCATGCCGTAATGGATCAAAACCGCGCCGGAATGCGCGTCCACATTGGGCCATGGGTTTTTCACCTTGCCCAGACTGCTCAGGATAGGCGGCACCACATCAAATATTTTCCAGACCACCTTCACCAGATCGCTGTCCGATACATTGTCTTCGCAAAACTGGCGTTGCGCCATAAAACGGGGATCCGGTTTGCGCAGCACCGCGTGACCATAACCGGGAATGACCCGGCCGCTGGCAAGTGTACTTTTTACGTATTCCGCTATCTGTTCCCGCGAGGGTTTGGATGTTCCAAGGGTATCCACCATTTTGAGCACCCAGCGAATCACCTCCTGGTTGGCCAGGCCGTGCAGAGGGCCGGCCAGTGCATTCATGGAAGCGCTGAAAGACAGGTAAGGATCACTCAGGGTAGAACCCACCAGGTGGGTGGTATGGGCAGAGGCGTTGCCACCTTCGTGGTCGGCATGGATGGTAAGGAAAAGGCGCATGTATTCTTTAAATCCTTCATCCTGATACCCGAGCATGTGGGTAAAGTTGCCGCCCCAGTCGAGCGAAATATCGGGAAGCACGTGTTCTCCATTGTGGTATACCCGGCGGAAAATGTATGCCGCCACACGAGGCAGCCGTGCGATAAGGTTCATCGTATCCTCATACGTGGCATCCCAGTATTCGGACTTATTCATACCCGTAATATAGCGCTGCGCAAATACGCTGGTACTCTGCATGGCCAGCACACCCACCGAAAGTTGGGTCATCGGATGCGTTTCCAACGGCAGTGCATCAATAGCCCTGAAGACATGTTCCGGCACATTCGCGCGGCGCACCCAAGCCTCTGTGAGCCATTTGACCTGTTCCTTTGTTGGAATCTCTCCCACGAGCATCAGCCAGAAAAGGCCTTCGGGAAGTGGTTCCTTACCCCCGGGAGCGGCAGGCAGTTTTTCACGCAGCTCCGGAATGGAATACCCGCGAAACCGGATACCTTCCTCTGCATCGAGTAAAGACGGCTCCCAGATCATGCTGGTAATATCACGCATACCGCCATAAGCCTGTTCGATGGTAACATCATCCAGTTTTTTGTCACCGTGTTCCTTCAGTAATTCTTTGACCTCTTTGGCAAGGGCCTGGGCTTTATTGGAAAATTCTTGCTTGAGTACATCCATATTGCGATGCGGTAAATTTGGTTAGTATAAAACGGCTTTCAAAATGTCTTTTTGATAAGCAGGCCTAAAGGTATAATTTTTCAATTTCCCTGCTAAAAAAGCCGCCATTTGTCGCAAAACAATATGAAATGGAATTGGTTTCCGCAAGAAAAAAAATGCGCATTCGAAGAGCACTGTTCACTCCGAATGCGCAACTATACTATATTACAGCACAAAAGTGCCCGGTAAATTCGACGTGTAGTTATTAGTGTTTGTTCTTCGAATTTATCCCCCTTAAAAATCGGATTGGATTAAAAGATGCACAAATATGAAAGTATAATTTGAATCCAGTGTACTTATCTTTCGCACAAATAAAAAATTTCCCGCCATGCTTATGAGAATTCTAATTTTTCTGGTTTTTTGTCCATTCCTGGCCAATTGCCAAACCCCTACGCCTTCCAGTATCCAGATCATCCCGCAACCACTTTCCATTAAATCCCAGACTGGAAGTTTTGCGCTGAGCGCCGACACCAGGGTGTACTACCCGGAAGGTCTGAACGACTGGCAAATGGTTGCACAATCCTGGATTACGCTTGTGCAATCCGGCACAGGTTTCACCTTGGTTTCACAGGGTGTCAAAGAAAAACTAACCAAACCCCGAACAAATTCCATTTACATACTGCCCGACGAAACGGTTCTCCAGGATGAAGGATACATCCTGGATGTTAAACCCGCCGCCATTATTGTTCGGGCTAAAACTGCTGCCGGCGCTTTTTACGCCATACAAACCCTGCGGCAACTGTTCCCGGCAGAAATCAATAACCAGCCCCTGCCTGCAAAAACAAAATCGAAAGGCGCGGCCCGTCCTGCCGGACTCAAGTGGTCGGCGCCCGGGTGCCTGATTCAGGATGCGCCGCGCTTTTCTTACCGCGGGCTGCACCTCGATGTGGGACGGCATTTTTTTCCGGTCGATTTTATCAAAAATTATATCGACCTACTCTCTTTTCACAAACTCAATACATTCCACTGGCACCTCACCGAAGA
>JALHMA010000439.1 GCA_022844265.1 Saprospiraceae bacterium
CGCCGTCCACAATCCGGCCACCCAACTTTTCAGGCTGTATTACGCCTTCGATATGGGCCGGTTGAGCGACCGGAAACTGGGACTGGCAGCATCTTATCTGTCCTTTCTCGGCACTTCCCGTTACACCGCTTCGGAAATGCAACAGGCTTTTTACCGGCTGGGTGTACATTTTTCGACCACTTGCCAGGACGACCATTTTTACCTGACCCTGACAGGTTTGCAGGAATCGCTCGAAGAAGGCGTCCGCTTGATGGAACACCTGCTGGCCGATATGCAGCCCAATCCGGATGCCTTGCAAAACCTGGTGGCCGATATCCTGCTGCGGCGTGACAACAACAAAAAGGACAAACGGACGATCCTCATGAAAGGGATGGCGAGTTACGCGAAATACGGTCCCGTATCTCCTTTTACCGACAAGATGACAAAAGAACAATTGTCTGATCCACATCTTGCCGTTGAACTGGTCGAGCTGCTGAAAGGCCTGACCGGATACAAACACGAAGTTTTTTACTGCGGCCCCCAAACAGCCCGAACGGTAGCCAATATCCTGAAACGCCACCACCCGGTGTCTGCCACCGCAAAAGCGCCTGTTCCGCCCAAAAAATACCCGGAGATCGGCACGAAAAAAGACAAGGTGCTCTTCGTACATTTTCCCATGGTGCAGGTGGAGATGTTACTGTTGTCCAAAGGTACGCCCAAATTCAACCTCGGCGAATACGTTTTCAGCGAATGGTACAACCAGTATTTTGGTTACGGTCTCTCTTCGATCGTTTTCCAAGACATCCGCGAATCCAAAGCCCTGGCCTATTCCGCGTATGCGGTGGCAGCCAATCCCGCCCGAAAAAACCGGGCGCATTTCCTGCAATCCTACATCGGCACGCAGCCGGATAAGCTATACGAAGCGGTAGAAGCATTCCAGACGATCCTGGAAACCATGCCGGTCTCTTTACCGCAAATGGAAAATGCCCGCCAAAGTGTACTGAAACAAATCGCTTCGGGACGTATCAAAAAAGCAGACCTCTACTGGACCTGGCGCGCCAACCGCGACAAAGGTTTTCCCAACCACGATCTGCGGGCCGATATTTACCACACCCTGGAAAAAGCAGATGCTGCCGACCTGATTCACTATCAGCAAAAACACGTCAAAGGCCGGAAATATACCTGGCTGATTCTGGGCGACCGGGATCGTATCGACTTTAAATTCCTGAAAAAAATAGGGAAAGTGCAGGAACTGACGCTGGAGGAGATATTTGGATACTAGGAAAATAGAGAAGTGAGAGGGTGAGAGAGTGAGAAGGTGAGAGAGTGAGAGGGTGAGAGGGTGAGAGAGTGAGAGAGTGAGAGACATCCCCCTTGGCATTTGTTGTATTTTAAATTTGGGTTTTTCAGGCCTGTAATTGTGAGTGGTGAATCGTGAATGGCAGCTCGTTAGAAGAAGAATTCCCAATTCCTGTAACGAGATGCCACTCACGATTCACCACTCACAATTACAGGCCTGAAAAACCCAAATTTAAAATACAACAAATGCCAAGGGGGATGCCTCTCACTCTCTCACTCTCTCACCCTCTCACTCTCTCACCCTCTCACTCTCTCACCCTCTCACTCTCTCACCTCTACTTCCTCTTTATATTTCCTAAAAACGCTCCACCCGATCAAACAAAACACAATCGCGGCCAGCGCCGTGAGTTGAACGCCGAAAGGCTGGTCGGTACTTTTACCAAACAAGAGGAGGGAGGGGAAAATGAGGTTGGACAAAGAAATACCCACCTTCATCACAAACGCCCGAACGCCGAAGAACATGCCTGACAGTTGTTGCCCGCTGTTGCGCTCCTCCTTTTCCACTTCATCGCCGATCAGGGCATTGGGTAAAATACCAAAAACGGCTAAGGGAAATGCCGCTGCAACGCCCAGTGTGTACAACAAAATATCCGGCGGAAATGGCAGGATATTGGCCACGCTCACCAGGGCAAATACGATGGCGAACAGCGCAAAAGCCAGCAACATCAGCCATTTTTTGCCCACTTTCCGGGCCAGGACATTCACCGGCCAGTAAAAAGCAAAACTACAGAGAAAACTCACGAGGCTGAATTGAAAGGCATAACCTTTATCCAGGTCCAGCAACAACGTCGTGTAAAAAACCACCCCCAACTGGATAAAAGTCAGCGCCAGCCAGTACATGAGGTCGGACGCCAGGAACCAGCGAAAATTGCGGTTGCCAAACACCACTGCCAGCGCCGTCCGGATGCCGTGTTCGGATTCCATTTGCCGGGCGTATCGTTTTTCCCGCAGGAAAATGGCCGGCAACAGCATAAAAATCAGGGCGACTGTATTCAACAGCGCCACCGATATTTGAAATGCCTGCACGGAGTTATAACCCTGTTTTTCAAAAATACCCTGCCAGGCATACACGCTGTTGCCGAGGATAAAACCCAGCGCCCAGGCAATGGAAGTCAGCGTACTGATGCGCAAGCGATCAGCAGGCGTGTGGCCCAATTCGGCCATCAGGGCTGTGTAGGGAATCACATAAAAAGCAAAAAAGAAATAGTACAAGCCGATCATCAGCGCCAGCCAGGCAAAATTGGAAGCGCTTTCACCCTGGGAAATCGGGAAAAATACCAGAAAACCCGTGAGCGCAAAAGGCAGTGCGCCCCACAACATAAACCAGCGTCTTTTGCCCAGGCGCGATGCCGAGCGGTCGCTCCAGTTGGCTACAATCGGATCGATCAGGGCATCGAGCAAACGGCCGCCCGAACTGAGTATGCCGATCAGGGTAAATACCAGCAATACGCTTCCCTGAAACAGAAATGAAGGGAAAATAGGCAGTCCCTGTTCCGGCGGCATATAAAAGTAAATCAGCAGGTTGCCGACGCCGTATCCGCCCAGCGACCAGCCCAGCTGACCCGTGGCATATAAAATCAATACGCTGAGGGGTGGCTGAATCGGCACAAGGGGCTGCAGTGGCGCGCCATCGGGGGCTTTTCGTTTTGCCATGTTATTCTAGGGCGATGTTATACTGAAAGTTGGACGGTGGAGCATGTTTATGGTGGAGAAAGCATACACGACCGGACGTCTTGCAGACGCTTGCCGAAAAGTACTGCCGAAACCTTGTTCGGCGATACCAAAAGCCGGCAATTTTAAAAAATGTTCAGTCGTGTGTACGCCGGGTTACCTACAAAAATTGGAAATGCCCCCTTATTCATCCTACCTTCGCAGCGTTTTTAGCCTGACCATTTATTTCCAAAACACAAATTATGATGGACGCGAATAGCCGAATTTACATTGACTCGGAGATTGGAAAACTTAAAAAAGTAATTGTACACCGCCCGGACGAGGGTATTGCCCGTATTACGCCCAAGCGGGCCGGCGAATTGTTGTTCGACGATATTGTGCATTTGCCCAAAATGCAGGATGAGCACGACATTTTTGTCAATGTGCTGCGCGCATTCGTCGGCAAGGAAAATGTGCTGGAAGTGCGCGATCTGCTCGCTGAAAGCACCCGCGATGAAGAAAGTAAATACGAAGTAATCAACAAAATCACCGATTTTGAGGAGTTGCCGTATTCCTTTATTCCGCGCCTGGCAGGTTTGTCGCCCGAGCAACTGGCCGATACGCTGATTACCGGCTACCTCGAACCGGAAGACCGCATCCTGTTCGACCCGATACCGAACCTGATCTTTACCCGCGACCTGGCCGTGACGGTCAAAGAGCACGTCATCATCACCAAAGCCGCCAAGGAAGCCCGTTTTCGGGAAAACTTCCTCACCCGGCTGATCTTCAGCAGCCACCCGGTTTTTCGCCGCCTGAAAGCGGACGGCAAAACCATCAACCTCAACCGGGTAGACAAATTTCCGCCCAATAAACGCGGCGAAACGATCAGCATTGAAGGCGGCGACGTGATGATGATCCACAACGATTACCTGCTCATCGGCTGCTCCGAACGCACCAACAATTACGCCTTCGAAGCGCTGAAAAACTACCTGTTCGACCGCGGCATCATCAAAAATGTGGTGCAGGTAAACATTCCCGCCGAACGCACCTACATGCACATCGACACGATTTTTACCCAAATCGGCCACAACCACATGGTAGGTTATAAACCGATTGTGCAGGACGGTCTGGGTTCTTTCGTGGATGTACACCGCTCGACGGGTGAAGAAGTGGAATACCCGAGCCTGAAAGATTTCCTGTTAGCGGAAGTCAACCCGAAAATGGAATTTATCTGGGCCGGCCGCGGAGAAAGTCCCTACCAGGAGCGCGAACAATGGACGGACGGCTGTAACCTGGTCGCCCTCAAACCCGGCGTTGCCATCACTTACGACCGAAACCCCATTACGGAAAAGGCTTTTAAAGAAGTGGGCTATAAAGTAATCGGCGCGGAAAAACTGCTGCGCGACATCGAAAATGGTAAAATAACGCCCGATAAGGTGGAAAATACCATCATCACCATTCCTTCCAACGAACTCTCCCGCGCACGCGGCGGCTCGCACTGTATGACGTGTCCGATCGAGCGGGAACCGGCGTAGTTATTGGTTATCGGTTATTAGTTATCAGGGGTGGTAACTCTGGGCTCTGGGTTTATAAGCAAGGGTTACCACCGCCGATAACCAATAACTATTTTGCCCCAGCAGGTCGGAGACACTGCTGCGGCGCTGCGCTTGGGCGAAGGGTTGGAAGACCTGACGAGGCGGAAA
>JALHMA010000440.1 GCA_022844265.1 Saprospiraceae bacterium
ATTTTGTGTACAATGGAAAAGTCATTTTTCCCTGCCATCACGGCCACCACCTGTATGCCGCGGCTGTCCAGGTCCTCCAGGTTGCGGCTCCAGGCCAGTTTCATCTGGTTGTCGTAAGCCTGCACTTCAAAATCGTTGTATTTGTCGCGAAACACCAAAATACGGTCTCGCAAACGGCCAATGAGTTCGTAACCATAGTCATTGCGAATCGAAATGGCGTCCGAAACAAGCATGGATTGTGCAATAAGCGCTGATTGGAACGTGCCGCACAGGCAAAGAACAGGGAACAGGAGGAGGAGTTTTTTCATAATAATCAGGCTTGGTCCGTGTGTTTATTTACCACATAGAGCACATAGAAGAGCCACATAGATCACATAGAACTACCAAACAGGGCATGTAGTGCATTTTATATGTACTATGTGTAATCCCTATTGTGGCCTATGTGGTAAATAAACACGATTTTTGCAGCTATGAAGATACTTATCATAAACGGCCCGAACCTCAACTTGTTGGGAAAGCGGGAACCTGAAATTTACGGCAATCGCTCTTTTGAGCAATTTCTGGACGAATTGCACGGTCAATTCCCTGATGTGGAGCTCGATTATTTCCAGAGCAACCACGAAGGCGCGCTGATCGACCGCATCCAGGAAGTGGGTTTTTCAACAGACGGCATCGTGCTGAACGCCGGCGCTTTTACCCATACCTCCATCGCACTGGCCGATGCCGTGGGGGCCATCACGACGCCGGTGATTGAAGTCCACATCAGCAACGTGCACAAACGGGAATCCTTTCGGCACCACTCTTACCTGTCGGCCAAATGCGTGGGATGTATTGTCGGGCTGGGGCTGGATGGGTACCGACTGGCAGTGGAGTATTTTAAGAGCAGTGTAAAGCCCTGATTGTTAAATTTTTACCGGCACAGACTTTTGCCCCGACATCAAAGTATTAGCAAGGATTTTTAAACCTTACAAACTCATTTTATGAAAACCTGTGCTTTTTCTGTATTGTTGTTTTTGTCTGTCGCACTGCCTGCACAGTCCTTCGAAAAAGACACTAAACCTGTTGTCGTCACGGTTAAAGGAACACCCCGGAATGACATAAAATTAAGCGACTTGGTAGTTCCTACCGGGTATGTGGTTTTATCGAAATCTGGCTGGTCTGAATCCCTGGAAAAATTGCTGTTTTTAAAAGAAGGTATTCTGATCATTTGTAGCAAAGAAAATAGTCAGTACAAAGAAGCCTGCCTTTTTAGCGAAAGCGGGAAATTCAAGCGCGTTATCAGCTCTACAGACCTGGTGGATAGTTTTGGGGTGTGGGGCATGGCTTCCTGGGATGATGAATTTACGCTCTTTTACCCGGACCGCCATGTGTTTTCTACTTACGCTAGTGTAGTTGAGAAACCCCGGATTTTGCCTGTAAATACTTTCGGTGATATGATAGAGCGGACTACAGACGGCACGTATGTATTGTATAATGAGCATAATCCATCCGAAAAAGAGGGGCTTTTCTACCTTAATCTATACGATAAAAATGGTAAACTGATCCGTAAAGAAATGCCTTTCAGCCACGTAAAGGATGGTTTTGGCTACCAATTGAGCGGATTTCTGGCAAAATCGGGCCGGGAAGTCTGGTTCAGCCCGCGATTTATCAATACCATTTACGAAGTAACTTCAGCGGGTTGTACACCCCGTTATGCATTCGATTTTGGAGATATTATCCCAAAAGATATAGTCGACAATGATTTCTGGGGTAGTGAAGTGTTTAAATATAGTTTTTTGGGTGAACGGTTTATGCGGATCGGGAACATGCTCTTGTTCGACTATACCTTTAAAGGGAAACGTTCGCGTGGCATGTTTGATGAGAAAACTGGTCAGGCCATTGATTTTCGCAGTATCCAAAGTGATTATTTTTCCGAATTACTGTCGCGTGGCGCCATTGTGTCCAAAGATGAAGATGAATTTGTCCTCGCGCTCAGTGCCTGGCAGGTTCAGTCGCTCAATAACGCAGAGGATATAGACCTGACTGCACTGAACCAGGCATACAAAGGCCTCGGAAATACATTAACCAAAGCCGCCCTGGATGGAAATCCCGTGCTGATTTATTTTACCTACAAACAGGGAGCAAGCATTCCCAAAAGGTAGTTATCCTGTGACTAAAACTACTGGTACGGCATTGCAGACAACCTTTATGCGCTTTTAAGCACCATTCACCGAGTTGTACCAAACAGTCCTGATTTGCTTATGCGCCCTTTTCTATTGATCGTTTTTTCATTTTTTTTTACCGGAAACACCTTTGCTCAAACCGATACCACCGAATTTCCGCCGCTCAAAATCGGCGACTGGCGACAGCATTTGCCCTGGCAACGCTCCAGTTCGGTGTCGCAGAGCGCCTCTAAAGTGTACTACGCCACCGAATGGGCCATCGTGGAGATCGACAAAGTGGACCGTTCGCCGCGTTTTATCACAAAAGTGGAAGGCCTGAGCGATGTGGGTATCAACCTGCTGCGGTACAACGCCGCCGCCGATGTGCTGCTCATCGCCTACACCAACAGCAACCTCGATCTTTACCACCCTTCCGACGGTACGGTGATCAACCTTCCCTTTATTTTAAAAAACCTGAATATCCTGGGCGACAAGCGGATTTACAGCGTATTTTTTGAAGGGAAATTCGCTTACCTTGCTTGCGGTTTCGGCGTTCTGAAACTCAACCTGGAGCGTGCAGAAGCGGAGTTCACCACTTTTACAGGGGTGGATGTGCGGTCCTTTGCCGTGTACGACGGTTACCTGTATGCGGGTACCGAAGAAGGCCTTTTTCGCCTGCCTGCCAATGACGTTAACCCCGAAGATTTCAGCCGCTGGCAAATGATGGGCGCAGTGCAGGGTTTTCCCGCCGGCGCATCCATCAATGCCATGGCAGTCTGGCAAAACAGCCTGTATCTGGGCATCGACGCTTCGCTGCGGCGCTACGACGGAACCACGCTCGAAACCATTACCACCAATCCCGAAGGACGCCCCGTGGTGTACATCAGCAACGAAAGTGAAGGGATGCTCATCGGCTGGAAAAGCGGTTTCTCCGGAAAAGTGGAATATATCGAACCTTCCGGACTGCGCTACGAAGTGCACGGCCCCTGCGAAGCCACTTCTCCCATTTATGCCATCGAGGACGGCTCCAGAAAATTCTGGTTTGCTGATGACAATGAGCAGTTCAGGTACTACGATCTGCCGCAAAACAAATGCGACCGTTTTACTTTCAACTCCCCATTGTACCAGCATTCCGCCGAAATATCCATTGCACGCGGAAAGGTTTATGTGGCCACGCCGGGCGCTTTGCCCGACCTGTCGCCGTTGTTCCGCGACTGGGGCGTATATATTTTTGAAGACGGGCGCTGGAAACGTTTTTCGGTGCAGTCCAACCCGGAATTGGGCGACGAATGTGGGTTGTCGCACTGGCGCGTTGCGGGACATCCGACGGAGGACCGCTTTTTTGTGGGCAGTTTCACCGGCGGTTTAATTGACGCCACCAAGCCCGGCGATCCCACAAAATGTTACACGCAGTACAACTCCACGCTGCAAAACGCAGGCGCATCGGGCCAAAACCGCACGGCCATCGGCGGGATGGCTTTTGATGAAGAAGGCAACCTGTGGATGAGCAATTATGATGCCGTTGCGCCGATTGCCGTGTTGAAACCTGACGGCACGATCCGCAATTTTTCCGGTTCACCCGTCAACAACCTCCTGAATGTGGTTGTCGATCAGAACGGCTACAAATGGTTTGTAACGGCGTTCAACGGTGGCGTACTGGTGTACGACAGCGGGCAGGATCTGGACAGTCCCGCAGATGACCGCTACCGATTGATTACCAGCGCCAATAGCCAGTTGCCTACCAATACCGTGTACAGCATAGCCGTCGATCTCGATGGCGATGTGTGGGTGGGTACCCAGCAGGGCGTAGTCAGTTTTGAATGCGGCAGCAATGTGTTCGACGCCAATTGCACGGGCCGCCGCCGCATTGTGACAGTGGACGATTTCAATGCCTACCTGCTGGAAACTGAAGAAGTGCGCTCGATAGCCGTCGACGGCGCCAACCGGAAATGGTTTGGCACCAACAACGGCGTTTTTGTGCAGTCGCCCGATGGCATAGAGCAGGTGGCACAGTATACCAACACCAACAGCCCTTTGTTTGACAACACGATCACGGATATAGCGATCGATCAAAAGACGGGAGAAGCCTGGATCGGTACCGAAAAAGGTATCGTTTCGCTGCGCATCGAAGCCACGGAAGGCGGGCGCATCAACAGCACGGCGCCTTATGCCTACCCCAATCCGGTGCGCCCCGACTACGACGGCCCTATCGCCATTTATGGACTGGCCCGCGACGCCAATGTAAAAATCACGGATATTGCCGGCAACCTGGTCTATGAAGGAAAATCACTCGGTGGTCAGGCGGTCTGGAATGGCCGCGATTACCTGGGCCGCCGCGCCGCATCGGGGGTTTACCTGGTGATGGCGACCAGTTCCGAAAGTTTTGATACGCCGGATGCGATAATAACGAAGGTGGTAATTTTGAATTGATGTTTTTTACCACATAGGACACAATAGGATATTCACATAGTACACATAGACGTAGAGTGCGCTTTGTACACTCTACGTCTATGTGTACTATGTGAATATCCTATGTGAACT
>JALHMA010000441.1 GCA_022844265.1 Saprospiraceae bacterium
TACGCTGCAATAATGGGTTCCAGTTCGGTCAGAATACCCGCTTCATCCAGCATTTCCCGGTACAGTTTATTCAGGCGTTCGCCGTTGTGCGCAGCGCCGAGGTAGAGGTTGTAACGTCCGGGTGATTTACCGATAAAGGCAATTTCCCCCAGATAAGGCCGTCCGCAGCCATTGGGGCAACCCGTCATACGAATATTGATGGCGTCTTTTTCCAGGCCGTTGGCGCGAATAATCAGGTCGATCTTGTCGATCAGCGAAGGCAGGTAGCGCTCGGCTTCCGCAAAAGCAAGCGAGCAGGTATTCATGGCCACACAGGCGATCGAATTTTGCCGCAAAGCCGTTTGCTGATGGGTGGCGGCAAGTATGCCGTATTTATCCAGAATGGCTTCCACCACCGGCTTTTTTTCGGCGGAAATATTGCCAATCACCAGATTTTGATTGCCGGTCAACCGGAAATCGCCGTCGTGCACGGAAGCCAGCAAGCGCAGGGCCGTGCGCAAGGGAACGCCCGGTGTATCGGCAATCCGCCCGCCTTCGATAAACAGGGCGAGGTTGTACCGCCCGTCATAGGTTTTGGACCAGCCCATCGGGTCGCCGGAATGGGTAAATTTATAGGGTTTTGCTTCCTGAAAAACGACCTCCGACCGGCGTTCCACTTCTTTTTTAAACACTTCCAGCCCCATCCGCTCGATGGTGTATTTGAGGCGGCTAAACTTGCGGTTTTCACGGTTGCCGTTGTCGCGCTGGGTGGTAATGACGGCCTCGCAGACTTTCAGTACATCTTTTTTATCAATATAGCCGAGCATGTCAGCCAGGCGGGGAAATGTTTCGGGCATCCCGAAAGTCATGCCGAGACCGCCGCCGGTAGCCACGTTGAAACCGGCCAGCACGCCGTCTTTTTCGATGGCAACCAGGCCCACATCATTGGCAAAAATATCGGTATCGTTGTAAGGCGGTACCGCGATGGCGATTTTGAATTTGCGGGGCAGGTACGTTTTGCCGTAAATCGGCTCCTCGTCTTTGGATTGTTGAGATGTTGAGGGGTTGAGGGGTTTGGTTTGGAAGGGTTGGGATTCATCTACCGCCTGGCCGTCCATCCATATTTCGTAGTAGGCCGATGTTCTGGGGGTAAATTCGGCGCTGATCTGTCTGGAAATATCCCATACCTCCGCGTGTACCTTGCTTTCGTCAGGATTGGGGCTGCACATCACATTGCGGTTCACGTCGCCGCAACCGGCAATGCTGTCGAGCATCACTTCATTAAAACCCTGTATGGTCGCTTTCAGGTCGCGTTTGCGGATGCCGTGCAACTGAAATGCCTGGCGCGTGGTGAGTTTCATGGTGCCGTTGCCGTATGTGGTGGACAACTCGTCCATGCGCAGCCATTGTGCGGGCGTCGCCACCCCGGCAGGCACCCGGATGCGGATCATCATGGAATACAGCGGTTCCAGTTTTTGCGTTTTGCGCTCGCTTTCCAGGTCCCGGTCTGTTTGCTGGTACGCGCCGTGGAACTTAATCAATTGGGTATCATCGGGATACAATGCCCCGGTTATTTTATTATCGAGGCTCTGCACCAGCGAACCGCGGAGGTAATCGCTGTTGTCTTTGATGATTTCGACTTCGGATAATTTTTTTTCAGCCATGGTGTAATTTATTGAGATTGCCCGTCGTAGGAATAATGGCAACGCGGATGACACGGATGACGCAGATTAACGCGGATTTTTCCGATGTAGAGTTGACCATTCAGATTCATACGGCTTTTTAATTGTTGCGTTTTTTGGTGTTTGATAAGACCATTCGTACGAATTTGGGTTTTGGACCAAAATTCAAAATGAACCCTAATTCAATTTTGCTTGCTTTGAGATAATTCTGCAATTGTAACTCATGATCTCTTGCTATAAAATCACAGGCCTTCAATTCCAGTATAATCACTTCATTTACAATAATATCGGAGAAATACTCCCCTACTTCCCGGTTCTTGTAATACACGGCACATCGTCGCTGCGGGACCACGCTTAGCCCCTTTTCTTTTAATTCTAAAAACAATGCGTTCTGATACACTTTTTCCAGAAAACCATAACCTAACTGGTTATAAACTTCATAAAAAGCGCTCAGAATTTGATCTGATAATTCTTCGTGAAGCAACATAAATGAAGGTATTAAAATGAAAAAATCAGTGAAAATTCGCGCTAATATAATGGTCAACTCTACATCGGAAAAATCCGCGTTAATCTGCGTCATCCGTGTCATCCGCGTTGCTATTAACTCTACGAGGGGAATATCCGCACTAATCTAAAAACCTCATGTTAGTCCATATCGCAGCAACCCCGCCGCCACGCTCACCCCGATCCACACCATCAAATTTACTTTAAAAACCTGCAAGGCCGCCAGGGAAATCGCTATCCAGGCCAAAGCCAACCACTCCACTTCCGGCGGATTCGGCGCAACAACCGCCTGACCAAGATACAAACACAGGCTCAGGATAACACCCACCACGGCAGCCGTTGCAAATTGTAATACCGCCTTCACCACCGGACTGGCGTGGGTGCGTTCAATCAGCGGCGCGCCCACAAAAATAAATAGGAAGGAAGGCAGAAACGTGTAATACACCGTTGCCGCCAGCCCCAGCGTTGCAGCTGCCAAAGAGCCGCCGAAACTGTTATAGCCAGCCATAAAACCCACAAAGGCCAGTACGATAATCAGGGGGCCGGGCGTCGTTTCACCCAATGCCAGGCCGTCCAGCATTTCAAGTTGTGTAAGCCAGCCGAATTTTTCCACACTCACCTGCGCCACATACGGCAACACGGCATACGCGCCGCCGAAAGTGACCAATGCCGCCTGCGTAAAAAACAGGCAGAGTTTTTTCCAGAAATCAAAATTCGGCGCAAACAACCCAAACAGCAACAAAGGCAAACTCCACAACACCAGCGCCGCACCTATTTGCCGCAGCAAACGCGCGCTGGAAAAACCGCCATGCGCGACTACCGTACCGCTATGAATGACATACGTTTGTTCGTCCGCGTTTTCTTGCAGCACACTGCTTTTTTGTGCCCCGTTACTTTTTTTCGCGCCGTAATGCACCGCTATGCCCAACGCAATGGCGCCCAGGATAATGAGTGGAAACGGTACATTTCCAACATAAATGGCCAGAAAAGCCGCTACTGCGACGGCATAATGCAGGGGCGTGAGCAGCGATTTTTTTCCAATTTTTACAATCGCGCCGGCCACTACCGCCACCACCGCCGGTTTCAACAATTCAAATGCCGCCTGCACGATGGGAAGGTGTCCGTAGATAACATACAAGGCACTCAGTCCCCATAAAATAACAGCCGAAGGCAACACAAACAGGATGCCCGCCGCCAGACCGCCCCGTACGCCGTGCAGCATCCAGCCGGTATATGTGGCTAATTGCTGCGCTTCCGGGCCGGGCAGCAGCATACAGTAATTCAAAGCGTGCAGGAATTTGCTGTCGCTGATCCAGCGCTTTTTGTCGACCAGAAACGTATGCATGATCGCAATCTGCCCTGCCGGTCCGCCAAAGCTGATAAATCCCAGCCGGAGCCAGAAAGCCAGCGCTTCGCGGAAGGTAGGAGCAAGAGTAGGAGCAAGTTGTTGCATGGTCGTATCGCCGAACCCTGTTCGGCGTTTTTTTAAATCAATTAAAGCAGGGTACTAAAGATGCATTTTAAATGGTCGTTGCGGTATATTGACGGGGTGACTTGAAGTCACCCCGTCAATAAGCAGGCTACTTCCGCAAATCAAAATTGTGAAAATAAAACACCCGTATCGTGTGCTGGTTTCTAAACTGATTACCTGAAGCGAGTTGTTGATACAAATTCATATACCCCGCATGAACTTGTGCGTGTTTACTAAACGGGTACACCAATCCTGCGAAAAACCGGTTCTGGTCAAAATGATTGTACACGATATTTTTCCCAAAATTGATAAATAATTCGTTGTTCAACGTGAACTGCAAACCGCCCGGTTCAAAACGTTTGGCCGTAAGCGGAAAAAATAACACCAGATTGTGTCGTATCCGCGAAGTGAAAAGGTAACCATCTCCCAGTTCCGTATCGCTCAACAATTTTCGCACAAACCGCTGTTCCAAACGTGCACCCTGTATCATCCTCAAGGCCGGCCAGCGTGTAAACCACTGTATCTGTTGCCAGGGCCGGTGTTCGGGCCGTGCAATTTCAGCATGCCCGACTGCCGGAAAGTTGTGGACATATGCATAAGCAGCCGTCAGTCGCACATCGTCCGTCAGGTAAAAGATCGGGCCGGCTCGAACGATGCCCTGCCCAAAGTCTCCAACGTAATCATCCCGCAACCGCAAATGCGCATCGAACCAAACGCCCCATCTATGGCTAAACCTGGTCTGGCTTAAAAAGCCAAACCAGGTTTGTTCATCCGTAGTAGTGATTTTTTGTCCCAACAGGGAATGAACCCCAAAGCAAAAAAAGAAAAATAAAAGTCTGATTCTCATATAATTAAAAGCGTTAGATGATTTTCCCGTAGCAGGAAAACCACCTGCTACTTAGAAAGATTGCCGTAAAGTTACACCGAAGGTTGCGGGGTCTCCAAGTACGCCTGCGTAGTGCCCCGCGTTGCCCGCCGCCGGTAAAAGTTGTTCAAAATAATCCTTGTTCAGCACG
>JALHMA010000442.1 GCA_022844265.1 Saprospiraceae bacterium
GGGAAGTATTTAAAGTTGTCGAGATCCTTGATACGCGGCAGGTCGTCGTTTAGCACGGCATCGCGCATCCAAAGCGACGTATGGGCGTCGATACGGCCTATGGACAGGTATTCAGCCAGTCCTTCCACCATCCAGAGCGGCAGATTAGCCATATTCTGCATATTGGTCGAGTCGCCCTGCAGCACCATGTGGTACTGAAAAGCGTGTACCAGTTCGTGGCCCAGCACATGGTGGGTTTGCTGGTTGGTCATGGCGATGGGGAAAATAACGCGGTTGCGAAGCCCCTCCGTCACCCCGCCGGTGCCGACGCTGATATCACCCTGAATGGTATTGGTTTGTTGAAAACCGGAATGATCGTTGTAGATCACCAGCGGGTTTTTGTCCCGAAAAGTATCGCGCAGGACAGCCTGGTGCATGGCGTACCAGAGTTCGGCAGATTCCGCCAGTTCCTGTCGCCTGTCGGGACTATTGAGGTATTCGTAAATGAGAAAATGAGGCGTTTCCAGCACTTTAAAATCGTGCTGCTGGTAACGCGGTTTGTTGCGCCCGAAATATTGGGCAGATGCGCTGTGGGCAAAACCAAGCGTCAGCAATAAAGAGAAAAACAAAATGCGTTTCATGGTTCTATCAATTTAAGACAAAGACTTGTTATGGTATACATACGTCTTGTAGACATTGATAAACACGAAAACCACTCAAAAATATAATTTAAAGTTTGTTAGCGTGACGTTAAAGGCAGGATTTTAGCATTTCCGGGATGGAATAATAACAGCCCGTGTCTCACAAAAAGCCGCCTCGTTTCCAAGCTTGCCCGGGAATCGCTACCATTGCCCTTTGTTTTTTGCCTTTTGCCTTTTATTTATGCTATCTGCCCTTTTGCGTTTTTGCTGGATCGGTTGCTGCGCCGTAGCCATGTTGCTACAAACACTGGTATTGCTCGACAAGCCATTGGAAGGCCATGGGTTGCTCCTGGGTTTTGTGTTTGGCGCCACCTTGTTTGGGTATTATTTCACGAGCCCGGAGCGCTGGCAACGCGGACTCGCCTATCTCGCCGGAGGAGGCGCCTTGTGGTGCCTGGCCTGGTTGCCCCGCACGATCGTGTTGCAGGTATCGGTTCCCGGCATTATCTGGGCGCTGTATTATTTTGCAGGCAACCACAGCCTGCGCCGCCTGCGTTTTTTGAAACCCGTTTCCATCGCGTTTGCCTGGGCCTGGGTCACCGTCTGGCTGCCCCTCGATACGCATGAATGGTCAGCATCGATATTGATATTTGCGGGCCGCTCGGCATTCCTGTTTGCCCTGGCCCTTGCCTGCGATCTCATGGATGTGCACAACGACCGGCAAGAAAAATTACTCACATTGGCGCAACATTTTGGCGAACAAAATACTTTTAGATGGATCAACAAAGCCCTGATAGCTGCGGGACTCGTATGTATCCTGAATTATTTTTGTAAAATTTACAGTCTTTGGGCAATGATCGCTTTGTTGCTGAGTTTAGGATGCAGCGCCGGCTGGCTGCGTTTTATCCGAAACCATCATTATTGGGAACGCAGGCAAAAAATCTGGATCGATGCACTGATGATGGTACAGTTTATGACTGTCCTGGGCGTTGAAGTGTTGTCTTCCTTAAAATGGAGATAAAAAACAGACAATCAACACATTGTATTTCAATCTGCGTTGTCGGAAAAAGGAAATTTCGCTTCGTTGTCACGGACTTGAACTGTCGGGCGAAAGACGTGTTTAGAATAAAAATACACGAATTAAACAGATAGCAACATTTTTTCCACCTGTGATTGGGAGAAAGCCTATTTTTGAATCCAAATTATGTCCTATGGTACGTTTTTTCTTTTGTTTGCTTTTGCTGTTTGCCGTGGCTTCTGAAGGACTGTCGCAGACTGGATTCAAGCCGCCTGCTACAGGAGTAGGAGTTATTTACAATACCGAGACGACCCTCAATATGAAACTGGTGACGCATCGCAGTTTTGCCATAGGTATGGAGTTTGGTCGTTTGCAGACGTACGATAAAACGAAGTATTACCATATCGGTATCGGGGAAATTAAACATTCGAAAGAATACCGTCAAAGCGCCGACCCTTCCGTGAGCCGCTCCTTCAGGCCCTATGTTTTTGGCAAACAAAACAACCTGCTGGTTATCCGCGCCGGCTGGGGTATGAAACGTTACTTCTCTGAAAAAGCCAAACAAAAAGGTGTGGCCATCGGCATGAGTTATAGTTTCGGGCCATCGCTCGGATTGCTGAAACCATACTATCTGGCGCTGCGCTACACTGCCGACGGCGCCGGCAACAGCCGGATTTTACACGAAAAATACTCGGAAGAAAACGCTGCCGTATTCCTCGACAACACCCGTATTCTCGGCGCTTCTCCGTTTACCCGCGGTCTAGGGAAATTCGGATTCCGGCCCGGCGGCAATGCCAGCATCGCCTTGCACCTGGACTGGGGCGCTTTCGACGACTTTGTCAAAGCGCTCGAACTAGGCCTGATGATAGATGCTTTTGCCCAAAATGTGCCTATTTTGGTATCCTCGCAGAATGACCGTTTATTCTTCAACTTCTTCTTAAATTTGCAGCTCGGAAAACGGAAATGAGTGTTTGGTGTTTGGTGTTTCGTGTTTGGGGCGCTTCGCCTTTGGCAACTGTGTGGAATTTATCTAAAACACACACAGTTGCCAAAGGCGAAGCGCCCTAAACACGAAACACTAAAAACCATACACGGCCAAAGGCGAAGCGCCCCAAACACCAAACACTAAACACCACACACGGCCAAGGGCGAAGCGCCCCAAACACCAAACACTAAACACCACACACGGCCAAGGGCGAAGCGCCCCAAACACCAAACACTAAACACTACACACCTCCATGCTGGAACTTCCCATCGTCGATAATAATACAGGCACGGCGCGTCCAAAACGCCCCGAATGGCTCAAAGTACGCCTGCCCATGGGCGAAAACTACCGCAATGTGCGCAGTATCGTGGACGAATTTAAACTCCACACCATTTGTCAGAGCGGTAGTTGCCCGAATATGGGCGAATGCTGGGGAGCCGGCACAGCCACCTTTATGATTCTGGGAAATGTATGTACCCGCTCCTGTTCCTTCTGCGCCGTAAAAACAGGCCGGCCAACGGAATACGACGAAGACGAACCGCGCCGCGTAGCGGAAGCCATCTGGCTGATGAAAGTAAAACACGCCGTGCTCACCTCCGTCAACCGCGACGAACTCAAAGACCGGGGCGCCGAAATCTGGTACCAAACCGTCAGGGCCGTGAAAGAGCGCAGCCCCGAAACAACCATTGAAACCCTGATTCCGGACGTAAAATCGAACTGGGAAGCGCTCGAACGAATGATCTCCGGCGGACAGGAAGTGGTGAGCCACAACATGGAGACGGTCCCGCGGCTATACCGCAAAGTGCGCCCGCAAGCCAAATACGAGCGCAGCCTCGAACAAATACAACGCATCAAAAACTACGGCAAACGCACCAAAACCGGCATCATGGTCGGACTGGGCGAATCGCCGGAAGAGGTATACGAGACGATGGATCACCTCGTCGCGCACGGCTGCGATATCCTGACCATCGGCCAGTACCTGCAACCCACCAAAATGCACCTCGAAGTAGCGGAATATATCCACCCCGATCTGTTTGCCGAATACCGCGAAGTGGGCCTGCAAAAAGGGCTGAGATATGTGGAAAGCGGCCCACTGGTGCGCTCTTCCTACCACGCAGAGCGGCATGTTTTCTAACAGATTAGTCCCTGCGGATACCGCTCAAATGGCCGATATGCTGGAAGCGGCTTTTAGAAATTACAATACCTCCGGCTTTATTGCTGACGACCCTATTTCCATTCCACATGGTTTCAGCCGCTTGCAAGACCAGGAGATTATCGGTTTCTGGGCGGCTACACTCGCCTGGGGACAACGGAAAACCATTATACAGAGTGCCCGGCGGCTGGTGGAACTGATGGACGGCGCACCGCACGATTTTATTATAAATCATGTGGAGCAGGATCGATCCCGTTTCCTTGATTTCAAACACCGCACTTTTCAGGCCACCGACACTTTGTGGTTCCTCGAATTTTTCCAGCAATATTACCGGAAACACAACTCGCTGGAAAACGCCTTTGCCCGGCACCTGCTGCCCGGTGACGTCACGACGGAACGGGCGCTGGCCGGTTTTCACCGCGACTTTTTCGACAGCCCCGACGCGCCTGACCGCACCCGAAAACACGTGGCTACGCCCGAGCGTGGCTCTACCTGCAAACGCCTCAATATGTTCCTGCGCTGGATGGTTCGCCACGATGAAGCCGGTGTAGACTTTGGCGTATGGCGGCAAATCAGTCCGGCACAATTGCTTATTCCCCTCGATGTACATGTGGAACGGGTAGCCCGCCGGTTCGGCCTGCTGCAACGCCCGCAAACCGACTGGAAGGCTGTGCTGGAGCTCACGGAAAATCTCCGGGCTTTTGATCCGCTGGATCCGGTGAAGTACGATTATGCGTTGTTTGGAATGGGGGTGCTGGAGAAGAGTTCGCCAGGGCAAGGCAACCCGGTTCTGCCAACCTCAGCCCGGTAATCCGTTACATTTTTACCCATTTTCGAGCGCTTGTGCGCCCATCAGGAAATCGTTGTACTAC
>JALHMA010000443.1 GCA_022844265.1 Saprospiraceae bacterium
TCCAGTCGCCGGAAGGCCCGATGAGCACGAGGGAATATTGTTGGCCGGCCACGGTATCCAGCACGGCAATGGGGCGGCGGAAATCAAAAGGTCCCCATTCATCCATGAGGATAAAACGCTGGCCGCGCGGGAAACCGTCGGGCAACAGGGCGAGCACACCGTCGGGCAGGCTGTCCGGCTCGCGGAGTTCACCGAAAGGAATATCGAGCGGCGCGTAGGGGTTCTCGGGTTTGCCGGCGTGTTCAAAATTCAGGCTTCTGGAAGCGGCCAGTTCGGGGTGTCGCCACACGGAGGCCACTTTTTCGGGTGTTCCGTACAGATCATTCCTCAAAAAACGCAGGCTGTCATTTGCTCTGGCCGTTTCCAGCAACAGATCAAAATCGTAAAACAGGTTTTCTCCGTTGACGGACACCTTGCTGGAAGCGCTGATTTTCAAGGGTTTGCGCACATTTAAAAACACATTCCGGTCGATGCTGTGGTCGCGGCTGCGGGTATCGCGGTGTTTGACGTAACCCCAGTCGGCGGGTTGCTGATCACGCGCCCAGAGCTGGATGCCAACGCTGTCGTCCTGGAATAAATTCTGGCGGATCGTATCGTTTTGTCCGTGTTCGATGGCGATGCCCGTTTTGCAGTCGGCCAGGTAATTGCCCAGAATGAGCGACCCGAAACTATATCCGCCCCAGATGCCGTAGGTACACTCCCGAATGATATTGCCCTGGATGCGGTTGCGCGAAAAAGTGACTTCCACGCCGTTGGTCGGGGCGTGGCTGAAATCGTTTCCAAAAATAATGTTGTCGTTGCAGCCGCCCTGGCCGGAATCCATCGTTGTTTGGCCTGCCCATAGAAAAAGTCCGTCGCCGGAGTGGGTGGCGGAGTTGTAGGCGATGGTATTTTCGTTGCTTTGTTCATAGACCAGGATGCCCGCCGAATCCTGTCCGCGCTGGTAAACGCCGTGTGAATAGCCGCGCACATTCCAGTCCAAACGGTTGTGCATCAATTTATTGCGACTACTTCTGTACAGCCCGATACCGAGGCCGGAGTTGAAGTGGAAAAAGTTGTTGTACACCAGGCCGTCGTTGCAGCCGGTCATGAGCAGTGCATTCTGGTTGCCCGTGATGCGGCAGCCGCGCACGGTAGCGCGTTGGCAGTTTTTCAGGTAAATACCCGCACCGTAACGCAGCCACTCGTCCGCGTCGTTGTGGTGGTAACTCAGCCAGTCGGACTCGTCTTCCCGTTCGCGGGTAGATAGCAGCCGGGGCCGGTAGTTGTAGGAAAAATCGCAGTTTTCCAGCGTCAGGTTTTCAACAGCCTCCGCGTAAACAGCTATTTTGTATCCCCGGATGCGGGCGTTTTTTAGTGTTATATTTTTTCCGCTGATGCGAATGGCATAGCCGTAAAACCTGTCCGGCATCGCGGCGTCATCCGCACCGCGCAATTCTGTGTTTTGGAAATCGACCGTGATGTTTTCACCCGTGATCGTACAAACCGGCATTGCTGTCAGGCTATCGGCAGGCAGCAAGTAATCGCCCGGTTTGATGCGGCAGGACGTTGTGATTTTCTGGTCTTTGGAAAGTGAGATTTCAGGCGTTTGGGCCACGAATGTTGCACTACAGAAAAACAAAAAGAGCGCTGGGACGATTTTCTTCATGTCATTTTTTAAACAAAAGTAAAGGTTCTGCGCTCAGTAGTCATCGCTTGGTCGGATAACTACTCTGAGCGTCGTATCTTTCCGACGAGCCTCGGAATTAAAACATCTCACTATTTTTGTCCAACAACGGTTACAACGTACCCTCTCACTTCTCACTTCTCACCTCTCACTTCTAAAAAATGCAAGCGCTCTGGCACCTCGAAAATATCGACGTTACCCACCTGCTTTGTCCGCTCAAACTAGGCGACGAAGCCCTGATGGCCAAGCACCTGCATAAAACCTATAAAAAAGGGGAACCGGTGTATGTGCCCAGCGAATTATCCGACCGCATCTTTTTTATCGATGAAGGCCGCATCAAAATTTCTGTGATGAATGAGGAGGGAAAAGAAATCACTAAAGCCATTCTCGGCAGGGGCGAAGTGTTTGGCGAACTGGCTTTGCTGGGCGAACAAGTGCGCCACGATTTTGCCACGGCGCTGGAAGATACGACGGTCTGTATCGTTTCCCTGGATGAATTGCGCGGACTGATGCGCGAACGCAACGAACTGCACCTGTTTTTTATGAAAATGTTCGGCACCCGGCAACTGGAAATGGAGCGCCGCCTGGAATCCCTTATTTTCCGCGACAGCCGCAGCCGCATCGTGGAGTTTTTACTGAGCCTGGTAAAAAGTAAAGGACAGCGGGTGGGGTATGAATGGGTGGTGCGGCAATTTCTCACCCACCAGGAAATTGCCAACCTGACCGCCACCAGCCGGCAAACTGTGACCACCACGCTGAATGACCTCCGCTACAAAAAACTGCTGACGTTTAATCGGTCGAGGTTGCTGGTCAGGGATTTGGAAAAATTGGAGATGGAACTGCGAAATGTTTAACCATGAAAGACAACTTCTCTACCCAATCCACAGAATACGCCCGTTTCAGACCCGGCTACCCACCTGCACTACTGGAAGAAATCTGCCAATTGTGCAGCCATTTTGATTGCGCCTGGGATTGCGCCACCGGCAATGGCCAGATCGCCGCCGTGCTATCCGAACATTTCCGGCAGGTAGAGGCTACGGACATCAGCGAAAACCAGTTGAAAAACGCGATTCAAAAACCGAATATCCGCTACCAGGTAGCCGCTGCGGAAACGCCGTTGTTTCCATCGGCTCTGTTCGACCTGGTGATCGTCGGCCAGGCGGCGCACTGGTTTGATTTTGAAAAATTTTACCCGGAAGTTCGGCGTGTGTTAAAACCCGGCGGTATTCTGGCTTTGATCGGGTACAATCTGCTTACAATTGATGCGGCCACGGATGCTGTAGTGCAGCATTTATACAGCGATGTGTTGGGAAAATACTGGGACGCGGAGCGACACCTCATTGAAACGGCCTATACAACGATTCCTTTTCCATTTCCCGAAATCGATTTTCAGGAAACTGCCATGCGCTATGAATGGCGTTTCGACCAGTTGCTGGGTTTCCTCCAAACCTGGTCGGCGGTGCAGCATTTCACCCGCGAACAGGGGTTTACGCCCATAACCGAATCATTTATTGCAGCACTGCGGTCTACCTGGCCCGAAAACAGTCTAAAAACGGTGACTTTTCCCATTTTTGGGAGAATTGGGAGAAGGGTTTAGTACCTGTAGCGGCTGCTTTAGCTGCCGCTACAATGCGGCAGATCGTTTAAACATCCGGCAGCTAAAGCAGCCGGTACATCAGCGTTGCACGCTGAATTTCCGCACCACACTTGCTTCCCCCATTTGAATATGCATCCAGTAGATGCCTTCCGGCCAGTCTTGAACGGAAAGTACGGCCGTATGAACGCCGGCGTAGGTATTTTCCGGGTCAAAAGTATGCACACATTGCCCCAAGGCATTAAAAACAAAACAGCGGGTTTGTTCCTGTCCGGCGATTTCCCATTCCACAAAAAGTTGATTGCCGGCGGGGTTGGGATATAATTTCAGGTTATACGCCTGGAAGTCATCCGATACGGCAGAAGTCGCCAGCGCCTCGAACCCCCGGTCGTCGTAAGCGCCAAATTCGTCGCCGGATATGATCGGGATCACCGGGTTGTCAATATTATACAGTTTGTAGTACCCGTTTCCAAAGTTGCAGCACATCCCGTCGCCATAAGCATCTACGAAGTGAATCGAATAACAACCTGGTTCGGGCAGCGTAAGCGTGTCCTTGATGAGCGCATTGTCGGGGTAAGTGCCTAGCCCCGGTGTGAGTTCAAATGATATATTTCCGCCATTGGGGCCTACATTTTCATTGCCTCCGTGATCCAGCACATTCCCCACATCGTCTCGGAGTTCCCAGTAGGTTTCAATAGCATATTCATCGGTCCGAATTTTCAGGATCACCTGCTGGCTGTTAAAATCGGGTGCAACGGAGAAATGATCTATTTTCACATTATTGGAAAAATCGTCGTCTCCGCCATTGTTCACCGTGCTAATCATCGTTTTGAGCATACCGGCGCTGTTCACAGGCCAACTTTCCAAAACAATGGGCGCTTCGCCATATTGAGGCAGGTTGCCATACCATTCCAGGGTTTGAACGGTATTATTATCCCATTTTAATTCGATGGTAGCAGATTGCAGGGGCGCTGAGCCGAGGTTCACCAGATTGAAAGACGGCGTCATGGGAAGCGCTCCGCATATTTCCCGGAGTGCCGTTCCGGGCGTGTATTCAAAAATACCGGCATTGTTGGCGCCATAAGCCACGGGGCATTTTTGCGCTTCTTCCCAGAGCGCATCCGCACCTACGGGGTTTACCACATAGGTTTTTTTATTCGGGCAAATAACCAGCACCGTGGGGAAGTAACTGATCTGGAAGGAGTCGGCAATGGCAGCATTATCGAAAATGGGATAGGTAACACCGTTGACATAGCTGCCCGGAGAATAGTCATTGCAGCCCGGGAGGCCGTTCAGGCAGTCGACATTTGTATCGGGGTCGCCTTCCACGTATAACACTTGCAGGCGGTTGTCGCCCGCAGGGCCATGTGCAGC
>JALHMA010000444.1:0-1661 GCA_022844265.1 Saprospiraceae bacterium
GGTGAAAAGGACAGGGCATTGACGGAGAGCCTGGAAACGTTGCCGTTACCTTGCTGGCCGAAATAGATGCTCAATCCGTCGAAAACCGTCAGGGTAGGTCCGGCGAGGCTGGAAACGACTGTTTCTACGGTAGGGTTAGGTTGGGTGACATCGAATTTGACGATTCTACTGCCTGTGGACTCGGATACATATAAAAAATTGCCACTAAAAGTCAAGCCATCAGGTCCAGCCAGACCAGTGACGACCGTTACCGGATCTGGGTTTGGCTGGTGCCGGTTGATTTTTGATACATTACTGCCACTATAAAGGCCATAATATAGCTCATTGCCTCGTAATGCCAACCCGGAACATTTCTCGGTACTGACCTGAACGCCCGCCTGTGGAAGCGGCTGACTGAGGATGACCCGAAAGATACCATTGTTGGCGCTGCTGATGTACAAGGTGTCACCAACCTTGGCGAACGCTTGTGCATCGTCTATGGAATTGGTCAGCACCTGTTCTATGGCAGGAGAGGGGCTGGTCAGGTTTATCCGGGCAGATCTGGCCGCGCCAAGCCCGGGAATACTGCTCTCGGTATTGAAATACAGGTAATCGCCAATGACGAGCAATCCGGTTGGATTGGTTATATTATTGAGTACCATAGTTGGCGTAACAGGAAAGGGTTGCGTAAGGTCTATTTTGACGATTTTATTTCCCAAATAATCACTCACGTACAAGTCACTGCCCTTGAGTGCGGTTCCGATGGGGAGTCCTCCCGGCAAAGTAGCTACGGTCGTAACCTGCGCCTGCACAGTGGCGATAAAGCATAGGGCCAAGAATAAAAAAGAAATGAGTTTTTTCATAAAAAGTTGAGTTAATAATGATTGAGAATGGGACAAAAGTGCCCCGCTCTCAAGTGACGTTTTCCGTCAATCTTGTAGCAAAATCCGTCAAAATGTGTGAAAAGGCGTAAAAGAAGGGGGAGGCTACCCTGCATTGAACTCCGAAGGCCGTTTCCCGAAGCGCTGTTTGAAACTGCGGGTGAATGTTCGGGCATCATCGTAACCCACCTTGGAGGCTACCTGAGCGATGGAATTGTAGCGGCGGGTTTCGAGCAATCGCCGGGCTTCGGTGAGCCTAACTTCCTGCACATATTGGAGTGGAGAAAGTCCCGTGAGTCGTTTCAACTGGCGCAGCAGCGTTGATTCACTCATGGCGAATGCATTGGCCAACGACAAAACGTTGAGGATATCGCTGGAAAAATGCTTTTGTACGTAAGCCTCGAAGGTTTCCAGCCATTCGCGGTCGGGTTGCGACAGCAGCGGAGCGGCATCTTCGGATGCAGGGAGGTCTTCTGTCATCGCCTGGCGGCGGACAGTCTGGTTATGCAGCAGGTTTTTAATCCGCGCCAGCAGTTCCTCCTCGTCAAAAGGCTTCGTGAGGTAGTCGTCCACGCCGATGCGCAGCGCTTTGATCTTGTCCTCCGCCTCTGCGCGTGCGGTGAGCATAATGACCGGGATGTGGCGGGTGGCATCGTCGGATTTCAGTTTTTCGAGCAGTTGGTAGCCGTCCATCACGGGCATCATCAGGTCGGAAAGAATAAGATCGGGCGTGGTGAATATTTGATCAGGACTGTGTTTATGCATTATGGACAAGGCTGCCTGACCGTGCTCGGCCGTTAC
>JALHMA010000444.1:1761-4601 GCA_022844265.1 Saprospiraceae bacterium
AAACATTGTAGTCTATCTGCTTTTGTCCGGCCAATGATTCGAACTGGGCAAAGTAGGCCTGGAACCAGGCGCGCAGTTCGGTAGGCTCGGCCATTAGGGTCATTTTGCCCATTTCTAGTTTGCGCAGGTCCAGTATTTCGTTGATGAGCTGGCCGAGTTGTTTGCCGCTGCGTTCGGATATTTCAAGCAGCCGGGTTTGTTTTTCGGTCAGTTGGTTTTCTTTCAGTAAGGTTTGTATGGGACTGGTGAGTAGGGTGAGCGGGGTACGGAGTTCGTGGCTGACATTGGCGAAAAAGCGGGATTTGGCTTCATCGAGCGATTTGAGTTGCTCCGTCTGTTGCTGAATAAGGGCGTTTTGCCTCGCCAGTTTCCTTTTGCTTTGCCGCTGCTTGTATAGCCCTCCCCAAAGCCCCAGTGCAAGCAACGAAACCAGTACGGAAATGGCTATGGTAAATTGCAGTTGATTATCCCGCAACTGAAGTTTTAGTCCGGTATTTTCATTTTCTACTGATAAATAATAGTTTTCTGCGATTTTATTATTGCCCGACTGCTCTATTTTTTCCTGAATTGCCTTCATTTTTTTATAGTAATGAAGCGCATTCTGGTGTCGCCCTTCCGCTTCGGCTATCCGGGAACTTATGCTGAAAACAGATACATAGAGTTCATCGGAGTTGACTTCTTCGCTCATTTTTAATGCTTGTTCCAGGCCCGCTTTGGCTTCCTTGCGATTCCCCAATTGCCAATCTAATTCTATCAAATGAATTTTCATATCCAGTACCAACCACTTATCATTGGCTTTTTCCGCGATATGCAGCGATTTTATATAACACTCCTTCGTTGTGCTCAATGCGCCCTGCTTTTCCGCAAAGTATCCCTTGTGCTTCCAGAATATACTCCAACAGCGCAGTGCTCTCTGGTTTTTTGTATCCGGGTTCATGATGCGTTCAAAAAGTGCAGAATAAGACTCCGTCTTTTCAGGAGCATCTGTGCTGAGGCTTATAGAGATCAGATAATTTAACATATTAGCTGCCAAAACACTATCTTTTGCAAGTATAGCCTCCCCGATTAAAGATTCCAAGGTTTCGCCGGTTTGTTCCAATTCGCCGGGTTCCCTGGAGTGCAACTGGATTATTTTTCTGTATTTGCAAAGAATAATCATACTTCGGTCCCCCACTTGCTCATAAGACCGAATCGCAAGCTCAAGATGATATACCGAAAGTCTGGCATTTCTCAAAGCGTCATAAAAACGATGTAAATCGTAGTGCCCTCTCGCTATTATTTCTGTGCTGCCTTCCCTTTCTCCTGTCCGTATCAGTGCTTCGGTTACCTTTATGGCAGCTTTTAACCTGAATGCTTGCTCCAATTTGGTCGTGATATACTGATAAGTAGTCTGCATACACGATGTTTTGTTTCCGCAATGGGTATATACTTCATCAAAAACAAACTGGTAAGTTGTGTCGTACTGATGTTGCTCCAATTGAGCACGGATGCGCAACCAGAGTAAAGAGTCGCTCGCAACAGGAATGTTTTGGGCGCTTACTTTGGCCGGCGTTATCATACTTGCCCCTGCCAGGAGCGCCATACAGATAAAAATGGGTTTCAAATGTAAAAACTTCTGCATCGTTGTGTTCCTGTGCCCTTATCAGCAGTGCATAGTCGACTAAACTCGGCCACGTAGCCCATGCCACCGTTTCACTCCCTCTCCTTCCCCTGCTCCACCTTCTCCTCCCCGACCGCCGCCTTCGGCGCAAACGACAACCCCACGGCAGTCAGTACGACCACCAGCAAAATGCGGACAGAGTTGCTCAGGGAGATGCGGAATTGTTGGGTCAGAAAATGGTAAGTGGGCGGCAGGCAGATGATGGTGGCTGCAAGGATAAAAGCAAAGGGAATCCAGTTGCGCTGGATCAGGGAACCCAGGCAGATCATCATCATAAAGGCCGCGCACATCCAGAACAGGCCGTTGCCGATACCGGAAGGAATAACGACTTGTTTTGGAGTGTCGGCAGCAACATGATGCTGCGCCTGCTGAAAAAAGGAATCCGGCAGGTCGTTCAGCAAGTCCAGCAAGGCAAAATTCACCCGGTTGACTTCCGTATTCAGGTCGCCGGCGTCGATGATGCCCAGGTGGTGATTTTCCTGCACAGCGTTTAGTTTGCCGGAAAGCAACACCAGGGCGTCGTATTTGTCCGACACCAGCCTGTCCGTATGCTGCGGTCTATGCGAGTGGAACAAGGCAAACAATTCATCAAACAGGGCTTCCGTTGCGTTTTCAGCCAAAAGCGTTTTGAAATAGGCGCGATTCTTTTCCATGGCGATACTTGCTCAATTGGATTTTATCAGCAAATATACGCAGGGTTATCCGTTATTGGTTATCAGTTATCCGTGTTGGTACTCAAGCACTTGCAACGGACTTCGCACTGTCGACTTCGCACTTGCAACTGACTTCGCACTGTCGACTTCGTACTTCGGACTTGCTACGCACTTCGCACTTGTTACACGCCAATTTCAACTAAGTAACGTTCCGCGTCCAGCGCGGCCATACAACCCGTACCCGCAGCAGTCACGGCCTGGCGGTAGATTTTGTCCTGCGCATCGCCGCTGACAAATACGCCGGGCACTTTGGTGAACGTACGTCCGGGCGTCGTGAGCAGGTAGCCGCTTTCATCGCGGTCGAGCCAGTCCGAAAAAATATCCGTGTTGGGCTGGTGGCCGATAGCGACAAAAAAGCCGGTCACATCCAGGGTGCTGACTTCCTGCGTTTTATTGTTGCGGATCCGAACGCCGGTAACGCCATCCGTACCCAGCACTTCTTCGGGAGAAGTGTTCCAGTGTACAAT
>JALHMA010000445.1 GCA_022844265.1 Saprospiraceae bacterium
TTCCCGCTCCGGTCATCCGGCTGTTGTCGTTTTCAAAATAAAAGCTGCCGCCTTCCTCCGTTAAACGAACCGTTTGATCGCCGGACAGCAGGAATCCCCCGTAAAACAAGGCTGCTCCATTAAAGGCTGCGTCGGACTTCAGCGCTACGTCTGTGCTAAGGTGCGCGTCGAAAAACGTGGTGACAGCGCTTCCGCTGACGGTGGCCGGTTGGCCGGAAAAATGTACAGCGCTTTCCCCTGCTTCAAAATTGCCGTTGTTGTCGAAATTTGCGTTTTGCAAAACAATGGCGGGGCTGCCGTTACAAACCACATGGCTCTGGCTGCCGATGATAAAGCTCCCCTGGGCCGAAGCGGCATGTAGGCAAAGCCCCGCCATAAAAATGGCAATGATCCAATTCTTTTTCATGGTGCTGGATTTTGGAGGTTAAGGCTTGTGGGTGACAAACTGGAAAGCCGACTGAATACCGACGTTGCTTGCGTTGTAACAATAGACCAGTAACTTGCCGCTGACGCTGGTCACTTTCGTACGGGCTACGTCGCCCGATGGTGTTACGCAGGTGATGTAATTCAGGTAGTAGTAATCTTCGCCTTCGATGGTGATTTCGTAGCGTTTGTAGGTGCTGCTCCACACGCACGTAAAGTTGCCGGTGCTGGCCTGGATGGCGCCATTGGCCATGATGACCCCGTAGGCAATGGGGAGCAGGTTCGCATTACCCGTTTTGCCGGAATGGTTCAACTCGCCAGAAGTAATGTTGATGCTCCCAAACGCATTGATGGCTCGTGTGCCGCCCAATTGCACCACCGGCGCAATGGATGAAATGGCTGTTCCCGGAGTCGGCTCGGAATAGCTCACCTTATTGATGTCAATGCGGTTGTTGCTTGAGGTAATCTGGAATTCATTGTGGGAAGTGGGGCTGAGTTTATGCCGCATGGCAATCATGTTGGTGTTTTCCGAGGAGGTTTCCATCAGGAGTTCGGGGCCAAAACCGCCGGGGTCTTTGATGACCACATGGCCTTCCGAAAGCATGCCGCCGTGTACGGTCATCACGGTATCTGAGCCTGGATTGAGCGTCAGCAATTGTTGCCGCGCGATGTAGTCGTAGTTGAAAAAATCGTAGAAAATATTCATCTGGCGGTTGTCGCCGGATTTGCCGGCAGTGACCGAAAATTCACCCCATTGCAGCGGTCCCGGTTGATCTACGCGGAATGACATGCCTGCCCAGCCGTCGTCGCTGCCGTTGAGGAGCAGGTCTTTGCCTGGCCCGGTATTTCTGATTTCGAGTTTGGCTAAGGGGTCGTTGGCGCCAATACCTACGCGCCCGGAGTTGGTATTGAAAATATGATCGCCGTTGGCCGACCAGAAGCCGCCGTCTGCGCCAAGCTGCGTCCAGGTTGCGCCATTGAAGTAATAATAACCAGGCACGCCGTCGGTTTGAAAAACCATCAACCCGGTTGCCGGCGCGGCAATGGCTGATTTCTGGGCGTCCGTCATGCGCGGCACCAATAGCCCTTTGGTGGTGGATTGTACATCGAGCATGGCCGAGGCATGGGGTAAAGCGCCCGTTTCATTGATGCCTACATTTTGAGCGCGCAGCGCGCTGGTAGCAGCAATGGTTGCCATAAAGAGCAACAGTGTCAACTTTCTCATAGGAATGTTTTTTGGTTGTGGATGATCAATTGTTTTTGATTGTGTACCAAGTGGGAAAAAGATGCCCACGTTTTGCACTTTATGCTCACCAAAAAGAAAAGTGTTACCGAAGTGCGAAAAAAAATTGCTGTACTTTGCCGCACGATACTTCGCGCTGCCTGGTTTAGTGCATCAACTTTAATCCTGTTCAGCAGCGCTCAGTATGACAAACAAGGATTCGCACCTAACCGTGCGAGGCATAAAAAGAGACCCATGCAAGGCTGGATCCTGTACCGAGATAAAATTACTGCGCCGGAAATTGCTTCCAATGCCATAGACCGGTTGATGGAATCGGCGGAAGCCAACGGCGTTTCCCTGAAAGTGGTGCGCCCTGAACAAATTGACCTCGTCGTCAATGCGCCGCAGCCAAACCAGATTGGCTTGGACGGAGACTTAGTACCATTGCCCGATTTCATCATCCCGCGCACCGGCGCTGCTACTTCTTATCTGGCCTTGTCGGCAATCCGCCACTTGGAGCACCTCGGCGTTTACTGTTTGAACTCAGCAGCGGCTATTGCTGCTTCCCGCGATAAATTAGCACAGATGCAATTGCTGGCTCAGGCTGGCCTCCCGGTTCCGCGCACCATGCTGGCGCAGTTCCCGGTTAACCTGGCCACGGTGCAACAAAACATCGGCATTCCAGCTGTAGTGAAAACGGTTTCCGGTTCGAAAGGCAGCGGGGTGTACCTGTGCCGCACTTCCGCAGAATTGGAGGAGGTTATGATGCTGATCGAAAGCGTGAACCGACAAGCTGCGGTCATTCTTCAGGCGTTTGTTGAATACAGCCTTGGGCGCGATGTGCGCGTGCTGACGCTGGGCGATCAGGCAATTGCTGCCATGGAACGCCGCGCTGCCGGAAGTGGGTTTAAAGCCAATTTTTCAAGGGGTGGGGACGTCCTGCCGTTTGAAATCACGCCGGAAGTTGCGCAATTGGCCGTCGCGGTTGCCAAGGTATTCGGGCTGGACATTGCGGGCGTAGATTTATTATTTGACAAAAACGGGTTCCTGATTTGCGAAGTCAATTCTGCGCCGGGTTTTCAAGGGCTTGAAAAAGCGAGCGGGATGGATGTTCCGAAAGCGGTGTATGATTTTTTAAGATGTAAGATTTGAGATGTTAGACATTAGATTTTGGATTGGGGATGTTTGATGGTATTAATCCCTAAAGAGGGTTTTAATTTTTACCACAACTTGTCTCATGCAGCGCAGAGGTGATCAGTTCTACATTTTTACCACGTTTTTGAAGAAGAATTGATGAGAGATGATTGATAAATGATGATTTGACTGAGCGCCCCCGCAGGGTGAATGCCCGGTGGGCATTCAAGCGAAGGAACGCGTCAGCGGTGTTTAGCCTATACCCACTTGATGTTTACGTATCTCTTACATTAACAATCATCAATCTGTCAATGCCTAAAATAGCTTGACCTGAAAAGTCAATCTAAAATGGAAAAAAAGGCAGACAAAAAGTTTCAAATTAGCAAGAGGTATAATCGGACCTTCAGCACGGAATTCAAAAAAGAGAAGGTTAAAGACCTGATTGAGCACCGCACAACGATAAAGGATCTGAGTACTCTGTACGAAGTGAGTCGGACGAGTATCTATAAATGGATATATTTGTATTCAGGAATAGAGGAAGGAACCAAGCTCGTAGTACAAATGGAAAGCGAAGAACAAAAGACGAAGTTATTGCAACAGCGCCTGGCGGAGTGTGAGCGCATCATCGGCCAGAAACAGATGCAGTTAGATTTGCTGGAAAAGGGTTATGAGCTTGCCAGCGAGGAATTAGGGTACGATCTAAAAAAAAAGTACGTACCCCGGTCTTGGAATGGTTCCGCCAACATGGTTCCGAACACGGATACGAAATGAACAGCTTGTACGCCGAATGCGGTTTGAGCAAACAAGGCCATTGGGAAGCGGTGAAACGAGAAAGAACCCAGCGGGCAAAAGAGCCCTTATATGTGGGATTCATAGAAGACATCCGTGAATTACACCCAGGAATGGGGCTTCGAAAAATGTACGATCAGTTCAATCCAGAAGGCATCGGAAGAGATGCTTTTATTGCTCTTGGACTACTGGCAGGCTATCGGATAAGAGCTTTGGAAACACCTCACAAGACCACCAGGAGTGTAAAAAGCACCCGTTACAGGAACCTGCTGGGTGATAAGAAGTTTACAAATGTAAACCAGCTATGGGTAAGCGATTTGTTCTATTTTCCCATACGCGGCAAACATTATTATGTGGTACTGATCATGGATGTTTATTCCAGACGAATCATCGGATATTCTGCCAGCGATAATATGAGAGCAGAGAACAACATAGCGGCACTGAATATGGCATTGACCTTGCGCGGCATCAAAAACTACAAGCGCAACCTGATCCATCACTCAGATCGAGGCAGTCAGTACATCAGTGATGATTACACCAACTTGCTGGAATCGTACCAAATTGACATCAGTATGTGCATGGATGTGCTTGAAAATGCTCATTGTGAACGCGTCAATGGAACGATAAAAAACGAGTACTTGAACCGATGGCCCATTGACAACTTTTACCAATTGCAGCGGAGGCTCAAAATGGCCGTTGAAAACTACAATAACCGTCGGCACGATTCTTTAAAGATGACGCCGATCCAATTTGAAACTTATGTCAATGAACTTGATGAAAAACTTAGACCACCAATGGAGGTCTTCACTATAAACAAAACGTTGGAAAATCGTTTTCAGCTTGCGCTCAAACTTGATTCATAATTTACTCACACAGGTCAAGCTATTTTAGGCATTGACAAACTGCCAACTTCATTTTAGAAAACAATAACTATCACAACTACTCTTGCACTTCAATCAATGCCGGACTCATCCCCATATTCGAGAAGCCGCCGTCATGGAACAGGTTTTGCATGGTTA
>JALHMA010000446.1 GCA_022844265.1 Saprospiraceae bacterium
TGGTGCAATTGTTTTAAAATCAGGCGGGTAGCGGTATCGTCGCGGTTGGTCTGCCAGGCCAGTACGCCTTGTGCGGGCGCCGGGACAAATTCGCGGGGATTCAATTCCACCAGCAATAAGTCGGAAATATCCAGCGCCAGGCGGTTCACGCCCGCTGCTGCCAGAAAAATCGCATCAAAATCGCCGGCGCGGAGTTTTTCAAGGCGGGTCGGTACGTTGCCGCGAATATCCTTCAATTGTACATCGGGGCGATAATCCATCAGTTGCGCTTTGCGCCGGTTGGCGGAAGTGCCGACGACTGCGCCTTGTTTTATTTTAAAAATCTGTTGTGGATCAACGGCTTCCCGGCGCACAATCAACCAGTCTGCCGGGTTGTCGCGGTATGACACGGCGGTAATCACCAGGCCCTCCGGCGGGCTGGTGGGCAGGTCTTTCATGGAATGCACAGCCAGGTCGATATCGCCGCGCAGCAGCGCATCTTCGATTTCTTTGGTGAAAAAACCTTTGCCTTCCAGTTTGTCAAAACCCAGGTGCTGCACCAGGTCGCCCTGGGTTTTGATGATGACCAGTTCACTTTCCACGCCGATACGTGCGAGTTCGGAGCGGGTAAATTCCGCTTGCCAGAGGGCAAGTTTGCTGCCACGGGTACCAATTTTTAACATACTGCAAACGTAGGGCGAAAACGGATTTTTATCGTGTCCGGAGCGTGGAATAATTCATTATAGAAGAAAAATGCCTTTAATTTGCAGCGAACAACTGCCCTGTTACGCATGATGACGACAAATCGCAATCTGATCTGGTTGCTGGGAGCGGTAGCGCTTGCTGCTGTTTTTTACTATTTTGCTGATATTCTTACCTATATCCTGCTGGCCTGGGTTTTTTCCATGCTGGGCCGGCCTTTGATGGTCTTTTTCCAGAAACGGCTGCGTATCGGGCGTTTCCGCGCGGGGCCGACCACAGCGGCTTTGTTGACCATCGTCACATTTTACGGCGCCCTGGTAGGCGTATTACTGATATTTGTGCCGACCATTGTGGCGCAGGCGCGCAACCTGGCCACGGTCGATTACCAGGCGCTTGGGGAAAAACTGCGCGCGCCTTTTTTCCATCTGGATGTGCAGATGCACCAGCTCGGATTGTTATCGCCCGACGAGTCGCTGGCCACTAAAACCCAGGAAATTCTGAGCACTTCGTTTAAGCCGACGCTGGTGGGCGATTTTGTGGGCAGTTTTGTGGGCGTGGCCGGCAATATTGTGGTGACTTTTGTGTCCGTTACGTTTATTTTATTCTTTTTTTTACAGGAAAACCGCTTGTTTCTCGATATCCTGCACGCCTTTGTGCCCAACGAACAGGAACCTAAAGTGCGCCATGCCGTGCAGGAAAGCAGCACGGTGCTGACCAGTTATTTTGGCGGACTGCTGACCCAACTGGTTGCTTTTTCGATGATGGTTACCCTCATTCTCTGGATAATGGGTATCGACAATGCGCTGCTCATCGGCGCTTTCGGCGGTGTTTTTAATGTGGTGCCCTATGTAGGTCCCATTTTAGGGATGATTTTTGGCGTCTTTATTACCATTTCATCGCATTTGGATGTAGAGTTTGCCATGCTGTTGCCCATGTTGCTCAAGGTATTGGTGGCCTTCATGATCACACAAATGATTGACAATAACTTTTTGGGGCCTATGATCCTGTCGAAAAGTGTGCAGGCGCACCCCCTCGAAATTTTTATCGTCACCCTCATTGCCGCCAAATTAGGCGGTGTGGTGGGTATGGTTATCGGCATACCGGTTTACACCGTACTGCGTGTTGTGGCGCGTATTTTCTTTGGAGAATTTAAATTGGTGCAACGCCTGACGGAGCATTTGTCCGAAGAAGAAACGCCCCAAACGGAGCCGGAAAAATAAAATCTTTTGCTTTCTTTCTTCCTTTCTTGGACAATTCGAAGAGTAGCGTTACTTTTGCCGCCCGATTTGAAAAACAGAAATACCGATGAACGCGTTCGCTCCTTATTCCATCCCGATCCAGGGGCTGAAAATCGGTTTACATCATTTTCAGTTTTTGATCGACGATTCTTTCTTTGCGCTTTACGAAGCATCGCCTGTTCAGGAAGGTAATCTGAATTTTGAGGTGCATTTTGAAAAGCGCGCTGACATGCTGGTGATCGATTTTGAAGTAGAAGGCACTGTGCGGGCTGAATGCGACCGGTGTACGGCCATAATTGACTTGCCTTTGAAAGATGAACGGCAACTGATTGTCAAGTACGGCGAAGCGGAAGGAGGAGAAGACGACGAGGTGGTGTTTATCAGTCGGGAAGCACCCAATTTTAATCTGGCGCAATACCTGTATGAGTTTACCATATTGGCCTTGCCGATCAGAAATATATTTGATTGCCAGAATAGTCCCGTTCCGCCCTGTAATCGTGAGGTGCTGGATTTTCTGGAAAAGGAAGAAAAAGAATTGGAAGAGCGCAAACAGGCTAATATCTGGGACGCGCTCAAAGATTTAAATAAAGAAAACTAATTCAATGTCAATTAGTTGTGGTGTGTTGTAATAGCCGCCTCAACAAAATACGGATAAGTCATGCCAAATCCTAAATGGCGGCACTCCAAGCGCCGCACGCGCGCTCGCCGCACACACTACAAGACGGTAGCCCCGCAAATAGCCACCTGCAAAAACACTGGTGAAAAGCATTTATTACACCATGCTTACACTTTTGAAGGTGACCTGTATTACCGCGGTCAGGTATTGATACCGGGCAAAAGCAATCCTTCGGCTGAAGCATAGCTTTTTTTGATGCCGGTTTTTTTGAGGAGGCTCCAATCCTGCGTGTCAGGGTGCTATGGGGCTTTTTCTATTTGTGTCTAACTGCTGTGTTATCTAAATTTTTGAGTATTCGAGTATTCGAATATTTGAGTATACATGATTCGTTATCAGTCAGATACTCGAATACTCAAATCTTCAAATACTCAAAAAAGTTTTACCTTACCACATAGTTAAAATACAATGAAACAACTCGTCAATACCCCCCGGGCGCCACTGCCTATCGGACCTTATAACCAGGCCGTCGCATGCAACGGATTGTTATTTGTATCGGGACAGATTGCGATCGACCCCTCCAGTGGAAATCTGGTGCTCGACAATATCGAAGCGGAAACCCACCAGGTGTTGCAAAACCTGCAGGCTATCCTTGAAGCGGGTGGCAGCAGCCTGCAAAAAGTGCTGAAAGCCACTGTTTTTGTAAAAGACATGGAACTTTTTGGGCGTATCAATGCTGTTTACGGGGAGTATTTCCAACCTGAATTTGCGCCGGCAAGAGAACTGGTACAGGTTACCGCCCTGCCCAAGTATGTGAATATTGAAATTTCGGTGATAGCAAGTGTATAAAACGTGTTTGGTTTTTGGTGTTTAGTGTTTGGGGGTGCTTCGCCTTTGGTAACAGTAGACTATTTTTAAGCAATCGGTGTGGGCTTTTCCTAAATACGGAAAACCAAACACCAAACACGAAAAAAAAATAATGTCATGAAGAATGTCCTTTCCTGCATCCAGCCTACCGGCGACCTACATATCGGCAACTACTTTGGCGCGGTACAAAACTGGGTGCGCCTGCAGGAAACGTATCACTGCACCTACGGGGTAGTCGATTACCACTCTATGACGATGCCATACGACGCGGCACAATTGCGGGAAAATACCTGGAAAATGGTGTTTCAACTGCTTGCCTGCGGCATTCAGCCGGAAAACCTGTTTATTCAGGGCCTGGTACCGGAACATGTCGAACTGTGCTGGATTCTGGGCTGCACCACTTCCTTCGGCGAGTTGTCGCGCATGACCCAGTTTAAAGACAAGGGCGACCTGCTGCGGGAAACGGACAAGGAAGCGTTCGTCAGCCTCGGACTTTTTGCCTATCCTGTGCTACAGGCTGCCGACATCCTGATTTACCGCGCAGATTATGTGCCGGTGGGCAAAGACCAGGAGCAGCACCTTGAATTGTCGCGCAACATTGCACAGCGTTTCAACCACCAGTTTGGAAAAGAATATTTCGTGCATCCGGAGCCGCTGTTTACCGAAACGCCCAAAATCCTTTCTCCGGCCGATCCCAACCGGAAAATGAGCAAAAGCCTCGGTGAAAAACACTATATCAACCTGTTTGCCGAAGAAGATCGTATCCGCAAACAAATCAAATCTGCCGTCACCGATACGGGAGAAACGGCTGCCGGAGAAATGAGCGCCGGCGTAAAAAACCTCTTCGAGTTGTTGCGCGCCTGCGGCAACATGGATGCGCACGACAGCCTGATGGCCGACTATAATGCGGGCGCATTAAAATACAGCGCCCTGAAAGAGGCCACTGCCGATACCTTGACGGCGCTCATCCAGCCGTTTCGCGAGCGGCTTGCCGAATTGAATGCCAATAAAGCGGCTATTCAATCACAAATCCGGGAGAGCAGCGCGGTCATCCGCCAACGCGCACAGCAGACATTGCTGGAAGTGCGGGAGTTGGTGGGGTTGTGTTAAAATATGGTGAGGTTGTTGAGGGTTGAGAATGCTGAGGTTGTTTGTGGGTGGGGGGGTTTTT
>JALHMA010000447.1 GCA_022844265.1 Saprospiraceae bacterium
CAAATGGCCATCGGCCAGACACTGTTATTAGAAAACAAGGAACGCTGGCAGGTAACCGCCGTGTACGAGGATATGCCGGTCAATTCACATTTCCGGGCAGATATGTTGCTGTCCATGAACGGCAGCGAAGAAATCAAAGGCGACCCGCCTTTCTGGGGAAGCAACAATAATTTCCAGACCTATTTCCTGCTGCGCAAAGGCACGAACCTGGAAAGTTTCAGGCAAAAATTTGTCAAACTGTCCAGAGAAAAAGTAGAGGAGACCGCCCAACAACTACTGGGCACAACTTTAGCGGATATTGAAAAAACGGGGCAATTTGTGCGGTATTCCTTGCAAAACCTGACAGATATTCACCTGCATTCCGACCTGACGGGTGAACTGGCGCCCAATGGCAGCATCCGGTATGTGTGGATTTTCAGCGCTATTGCCGCGTTTATTTTGCTGATTGCCTGTATCAATTTTATGAACCTCGCTACGGCGCGTTCGTCGGGTCGAGCCAAAGAAGTAGGTGTGCGCAAAGTAATGGGCGGGCGGCGTTCGGCACTGATCGGGCAGTTTTTAAGCGAGTCTCTGGTGATTTCGGCCTTTGCAGTTGTACTGGCCATTGCACTGGCAGCACTGGCAATGCCCTGGTACCGCGATCTGACGGGTGTCGATTTGAAAATGCCCTGGAGCAGACCCTTGTTCTGGGCGGCCATGGCCGGTGGTACGGCGCTGGTCGGGTTGCTGGCCGGCAGTTACCCGGCGTTTTTCCTCTCCGCTTTCGATGCCATCCGGGTGCTGAAAGGCCATGTGAGTGGTATCGGCCGGGGCAGCGGCTTCCGCAGCGTGCTGGTGGTGTTTCAGTTTACCGTTTCTGTTGCGCTGATTATTTCTACACTCCTGGTTTTCAAGCAGTTGAACTATATCCAGAACAAAAAACTCGGATTTGAAAAAGATCACGTCATTATCCTGGACGATGCCTACGCGCTGGGCGACAAAATTTACACCCTGAAAGAGGAAATGCTGCGGTACCCGGGTATTGAAAGCGCAACCGTATCGGGCTTTCTGCCTGTTTCCTCCAACCGCAGCGATTATGGTTTTTCCAAAGTCCGCGGCCTGGACAAGGACAATACGGTCAATATGCAGCGCTGGCAAATTGACAATGATTACTTTAAAACCATGAACATGGAAATTGTGCAGGGCCGCGCATTCGATCCGGCGCGGGTGACGGACAGCATGGGTATTATTCTCAATGAAACGGCGGCCCGGCAGTTTGGATTCGCCGACCCGATTGGGCAAAAAGTGTATTTACTGGATGGCGAATTGAAAGGATCGCCCCAGCCGGAAGATTTTAAAGAATTGCATATCGTCGGCGTCGTGCGCGATTTTCATTGGTCGAGCCTGCGCGAAAACATCGGATCCCTGTGTTTTCAGTTGGGTAAATCACGGGGTTTGGCCAGTTTTCGCTACAAACAAGCCGAAACAAGCGCCATCATTGCAGCGCTGGAAAAAAGCTGGAAGGCACTCTCGCCCGACCAGCCGTTCAGTTACCGTTTCCTCGACGAATCTTTTGCCAAAATGTACGATGCGGAACAGCGCGTGGGAAAAATCGCGGGTATTTTCGGTCTGCTGTCCATCCTGGTTTCCTGTCTGGGCTTATTTGGGCTGGCCGCATTCACCACCGAACAACGCACCAAAGAAATCGGCATTCGGAAAGTACTGGGCGCTTCCGTGTCCTCTGTGGTCGGACTGTTGAGCCGCGATTTTTTGAAACTCATTCTGGTGGCATTGCTTGTCGCTACCCCGCTGGCCTACTATTTTATGAAAGCCTGGCTGTCCGACTTTGCTTACCGCATCGATATTTCCTGGTGGATTTTTGTACTGGCGGGCAGCATGGCAATCCTGGTGGCATTCCTGACGGTGGGTTACCAGAGCGTGAAAGCGGCGCTGGCCAATCCGGTTCGATCGCTGCGGAGTGAATAATGGAGTATTTGAGTATTTGAGGATTTGACTGGTAACTTTTGGCTTTGGTCATTGGTACTCGAATCCTCAAATATTCAGCACGAGACCAAAAGTTACCAGTCAAATCCTCGAATCCTCAGATATTCAAATACTCAAAAAAGAACAACCATGCTGCAGAATTATTTCAAAACCGCCCTGCGCAACCTCCTGCGCAATAAAATGCACGCAATACTCAACCTGTCGGGGCTGGGGATCGGGCTGGCTTGCGGCCTGTTGATTGCACTTTATATTGCCAGTGAAATGCGCTACGACCGCTACCACGACAATGCGGACAACATCTGGCGCGTGACACGCACTTTTCACGATCAGGATGGCTCCGAGAACCTGCACCTGAGCGCCATAGCGCCGCCATTCGGCACTTTGCTGCCACAGCATTTCCCTGAAATACAACAAATTACGCGCGTTCTCAAAAACTTCGGGGCCGTTATCCGCACGGATAACAACCAGATGTACACGGAGCAGAATGCCTTTTTTGCCGATGAAAACCTGTTCAAAATTTTTACGGTTCCGATGGTTTCCGGCGATCCGGCAACGGCCCTGACGGCCCCCTGGCAGGTAGCCCTTTCCGAAAGCACTGCCCGGCGTTATTTCGGTAACAGCAACCCGCTCGACCAGATACTGCGCATAGACGGCCAGTTCAGATTAAAAGTAACGGGCGTCTACCAGGATTTTCCGGAGGCTTCGCACTGGCACCCCGACATGTTGTTTTCTTTTGCTTCGCTGCGCGACAGTATCGCGTATGGTGAAGAAAACCTGCGAACCAATTTTGGCAACAACGCCTTCTACACCTATTTCAGCGCCGCCCCCAATTTTGATCCCAAAAAGATGGCTGCGCGTTTCCCAAAATTCCTGGATGATGTGTTCCCGCCGCCGCAGCCGGGTTCGCACCGGGGGCCGAATCCATCGGAATGGACACAATTGCACCTGCAAAAACTGACCGATATTCACCTGCAAAGCCACCACGACGACGAAATAGAACCCGGCGGCGACCTCGGCCGGGTGCGCATGTTCGGCGTGATCGCGCTGGTTATTCTCCTGATTGCGGGCATCAATTACATCAACCTCTCCACGGCGTTTTCGCTGCGCCGCGCCCGTGAAATCGGCGTGCGTAAATCGACCGGCGCCCAGCGCGGCCAGATTGTGGCCCAATTCCTGTCTGAAAGCCTGCTGCTGGCTGTCGGCGCTGCGGTGCTGGGCCTGGGGCTGGCTGTTGCGGCTTTGCCCTTGCTCAAAAAAACGATGGGCATCGAGCCGGCGCCCGACCTGTTGTCGCTGTGGTATGTCCCCTTTGTTTTTTTTGGCGTAGCCATTGTCACGGGTATCCTGGCAGGATTGTATCCGGCTATATTCATGTCGTCTTTCCGCCCGGCGGTAGTTCTGAAAAGTGTTTCCTCCCCCGGAAAAGGCAGTGTTTCGCTGCGCAAAGCATTGGTTGTCTTCCAGTTCGGCATTTCTGTGGCATTGCTGGTCGGCACGTTTGTCATTTACAGGCAGTTGCATTTTATGCAATCCAAATCGCTGGGACTCGATAAAGAGCGGATTGTTACGATGGCAAATAACAATGCCCTGTTTAACAAATGGGACGCTTTTCGCGCCGAATTGCTGAGCAGTCCGTACATCGTACAGGCGGGGCGTTCCTCGCGCCTGCCCTCGGGCAACCTGCTCGACTACCTGGACGGCAAAGGTGTACAAATGGGCGATACCATGGCGCCCCTGAACGTGACGCTCTCCATGTTGAATGTCGATATGGATTTTACCAATACCTACCAAATTCCATTGGCTGCCGGACGGGCGTTCTCCCGCGATTTCCCAACTGATACCACCCAGGCCTGGATACTCAACGAAGCAGCCGTCCGGGCCATCGGCTGGCGTTCGGCGGAAGAAGCCGTCGGGAAACGTATCATTTATGGTGGCCGGGAAGATTGTTATGTGGTGGGCGTACTCCGCGATTTTCATTTTGAAAGCCTGCACAAGGAGATCATTCCTATGATCTTTTTTATTCCGCGACAGCAAAACAACCTCAATGCTATTTCGGTAAAAATAGCCGGCGACACACCTGCGGCATTAGCGCATTTGAAACAGACCTGGGAAAAATTCAACCCCGACTTTCCTTTCGATTATGCGTTTTTGGATGAAAATTACGGGCAATTGTACGAAGCGGAAATGCGGCAGGGCAACCTTTACATGGTTTTTGCCGGACTGGCTATCCTGATTGCCTGCCTGGGGTTGTTCGGATTGGCCACTTTTGCCGCGCACCAGCGCACCAAAGAAATCGGTATCCGCAAAGTACTCGGCGCATCGGTCGCCGGTATTACCGGCCTGCTGGCAAAGGATTTTCTGAAACTGGTACTGGTAGCCATCGTGCTCGCTACTCCGGTGGCCTACTGGCTGATGCGCCAATGGCTCGCCGATTTCGCTTACCGCATCGATATGCAATGGTGGATTTTTGCTGTATCGGGCTTGCTGGCGGTTTTGGTGGCGTTTGTGACGGTGAGTTTTCAGAGCATTAAGGCTGCGCTGACGAATCCGGTGGAGTCGTTACGGAGCGAGTA
>JALHMA010000448.1 GCA_022844265.1 Saprospiraceae bacterium
AATCATTCCAAAAGAAAAACAAGGCTCCGGCGCTTTCAACGGTGGTGAAATTGTAGAGAACAAACCCATCGGTTTCCCCTCGGATCATGCCTCTGTGCGCCCCTATTCCAACCTGTTTTATTGGGCGCATGCCCGAGCGGTCAAGGACAGCACCATTGGTTTGCACCCGCACCAGGGCTTCGAGATATGTTCATTTGTGCTGAAAGGCACCATTCGCCACTACGACACCCAACTCAAGGAATGGCGGCCTTTGCAGGAAGGCGACGTACAAATTATCCGGGCGGGCAACGGCATCAGCCATTCCGAGTTTATGAGCAAAGAAGCGGAGATGTTCCAGATTTGGTTCGACCCCAACCTGACCAAAACCATGGAACAACCCGCTTCATACGACGATTACAGAGCCGACGAATTCCCCGTTTCGGTGGTCGACGGCGTTCAGGTCAAAACATTGGCCGGTCCGGGTAGTCCTTTCCGCATGGATACGCCGGGCATAACCGTTCAACGCTTTGATCTCGGCAGCGCCACCCATACTTTTGCAGCAGATCCCGGGAAAGTATACTCGGCTTATATACTGGAAGGAGAAGCGCTTTTGAATGGCGAAGCCGCAAAACAATTTGATTTTGTAATGCTGACCGATCAGCAAACCATTGACATACAGTCACATACAGGCGCTTCTGTTTTTATTATTGCGTCTCCGCAGCAGCCGGGCTACCGCACGTACGCTGATTTGATGAAGGCGCGCATGGGAAGGTAGGTCGGTTGAGGGTTTATTAGTTTATGGTTTATAGTTTATAGTGGAAGTGTTTGTGGTCTATAATTTGATTACCATTGTGATCTTGCATTTTCGCGGTTGAAGGCTAAACTATCCACTGGATGCCAAAGGCGAAGCGCCCGAAACACCAAACACGATACACCATAAACTAATAAACCATCATCCAACAATGGTTACCGATTCCGTTGCTATAATCCTGTTATCCGCCTTTGTCTTTTGCCTTACTGCGGCCGGCGTAATGGAATGGGAGAGCGGCATTTCCTGTACTTTTAAAGACCGGGAATTGCTCCTCTCCCACCCCATGCAGCCCTCGCCGGAGGTTTTGAAACAAAAAGGCCGCCGCGCCGCAGAACAGTTGGACACCCTCAGCAACTGGTTCAGCCCCGTCAGAAAATACGTGGAAATTGTCCGGCAGGATCACCCCATTCGCCCCACCCTGGGCATTGCGATGGGTTTTGAATTCGATGAAACAAACGGCGATTACCCCTACACCCCTTCATTCGCCGTGATGCAACTCAAAGATTTCGGCTGGGGCGGCGTGGAATTCAGCCGCCGCGATACGCTCAACTACACCGGCATTTCAAATGCAGTCAGTGACGACCTGCACATCGAAATCAGCGCTTATCGCAATGATACCATTTTCGGGCACTTTTCAGGAATTTTGATCAGCGGCGGCGGTTCCATGGCGAACCTGGAAAAGGGATCTTTCTCAATAAAAGTGTACCGAGTGGAGTAGGTAAGTGTGCAAAATTAGTTATTCGACTATCCGCTTGTTGTACAGGTGATTAATTTCCCAGGGTTCCATAGCCGCGTAGCGGCATAAGGTCGGTAGAGAACAACCAAAGCGTAACGTACAAAGGTGCGTAGCACCGTAACCTTTTAACCCTTGTTTCGGTGCTACGCACCTTTTGAACACGCTTGGCGTTTGTTGCTACCGACCTTATGCCGCTACGCGGCCAGAGCATCCAACCAAAATCAGGTTTTTGTACAATTGGTGAGTAGTCAAATTTAGTATTACCTGATTTTGCACCCACTCACTCCACCATCAAATTACAACCCCGCATTTCCGCCACATCAAGCCGGCCCAACACCTCGAAGCTGCCATCGGCTGCCACTTTTCCCACATCTTCGGTTTGGAGAAAACTACAGGTATCGAGATTTGCCAGGTCGATGATGTTCAATACGCCGCTGCGCCCTGCCGCAACCGGACAAAAGGGATCGTTGATTTCCGTAGCAATGACCCGCATGGTGGGCGCGGGACAAAAAACATCTCCGCCCAAAGCATAGGCCTGGGAAAACAACTCGGTCATACCATATTCGGCATGAATAGCCTGCACGCCAAACACCTCGATCAGCGTCCGGTGCAATTCCGCGCGGGTGAGTTCCTTCCGCCGGCCTTTCATGCCGCCCGTTTCCATAATGGTCACGCCGGATAAATCCATGGGGCATTGTTCCGCAAAATCGAGTAAGGCAAAACTAACCCCCAGCAAAAGCGTTTTATACCCGTTTGACCGGCAAATGGACAATTTTTCCCGGAGTGCTGTGAAATCATTCAAAAAAAAACCGCTTTCGGGGTGTTTAGAGAGCCGGATAAAGTAATCCGCCATGGCAACCAAAGACGATCCTGTGCGTTCGAGGTAAGAAGGCAACAAAGCCAGCACGCACCATTCCGAAGGGTCGCCATAAAAACCGGTAAAACCACGGCGGGTGTTGCGGAGGTAAAAATCCAGGTCGCGCACGAAGTGTTGCGAAGGCGTTTGTCCGCTTGTGCTGCTGCTCAAAAAAGTAGTCTGCGGCGTCCAGGCAGCGGTTTGGATGGTATGTTGTTTAAAAAACTGGATGGGAAGAAAAGGGATTTCGCCCAGGCTATGCACATCGGCGACCGAACGGCCCAGCAATTTTAAATACCTGGCGTATAAGTCGTTGTGCCGCGCCTGGTACCGAAATACGGACAACGCAGTCTGTTCAAAATGCCCGGTTGCCAATTCTGCTATGGCTGGCAATAAATCTGATCGTTCAGGTGTTTGCATTGTCAATAAAAAAGGCAATTTTTGGCACAAAATACGACACAAAACTTTTTGTTATGAAAAATGGTCTCCTTGGAATACTCTGTCTGGCTTTATTCGCCGCCCTTACGGCGCAGTTTTGTGTAAAACCGCCGGATTATCCGCTCGAACCCGTCATCGAGTTCAAAAGTGTTTCCAAATCGGTGATGCGGCAGCGCCCGCTTTCGCCTGCCGATCCCGACAGCGTGGTGGTCAGTTTTACCTATACCGACGGCGACGGCGACCTGGGTTACCCGGCCAGTGACCCGACTACCAGTGTTTTTTTCAGGGACGAACGCGACCTGTTCGGCAGCGAACGGAAATTGCCGTATGTCGATCCGCAGGGCGCCGGTAATGGTATTTCCGGCGAAATTTCGGTGGTACTTCCCACCACCTGCTGTATCCACACCAACCCGGAAGGCATCAAAACCGCCTGCGAAAACGTGCCGGTTACAACGGATACGCTGGTCTATGTCATTACCATCCGGGACCGGGCGGGGAATGTGAGCAACGAAATTAAAACCAGCCCTATCTTATTGATTTGCAAGCAGTAACAAATAAATTTGTGCGTAAACAGAATGTGTGAATTTTGTAATTCTTTTTCAAAATAATGTAACAATTTCTGCCAAAATCGCGCAAATTTTGCAGTGTGAAATTTCTTCCCAAATCGAAACCCTGGCGTTTCGTCATTTATACTATTTGTGCAATACTGGCGCTGATAATAGGCGTTACCTATGCCCTGACACTTCCGGCGGTACAACAGCAGATTACCCGTAAAGCGGAATCCTTTTTGCAGGAAAAACTCGGCACCCGCGTAGAAATAGGGGCCATCCGGATACGTTTCCCGTACAGGGTTTCCCTGGAAGATTTTTTGCTGGAAGATCAGCAGGGCGATACCCTGGCACGTGTCGGCAGTTTGGTCGTGTCCGTAGATATGTGGAAACTGCTTGACCAAACCATCGAGTTAAAAAAGATCACGCTGGAAAATGCCGGGGTCTACCTCCATCAAAAAGACAGCATCTATAATTTTGATTTTATCATGCGGGCCTTCGCATCGGACGCGCCTGTGGCGGAACCTACCGATACCACCGCATCTCCCTGGAAAGTAAAATTCGACTTAACAGAACTGGATCTCAGCAGTGTCCGTTTTCTGCTCATAGACGAAGACACGGAAAGCACCACGCAAGCCAATATCGGCTCCGCCAAAACCGTGATTGTCAAAGCCGATCTGGAGAACCTGTTTTTTGAACTGGACGGATTGAGCCTGGCAGATTCCGACATCCGGCTGGTTCAAAAGAAAAAATCCGTTGACGATGGCAAACCCGCTGCACCGTTCGGCTTGCTGCTGAAAGACGGCGATATCACCCGCTCGCGTATTGTTTATTCCACAACAGAAATGGCCCTCGATGCTTTTCTGGAAAAAACCGTACTCGACCACCTGCAACTCCAGTCGGCCAATGATGTGCTGGCTATTCAGTCGGAAGGTATTCAGGTAGAAAACAGCATGGTGGCTTATCGCGATCCGGCGGTCGCCCCTACCCCCGGCCACTTCAACGCCGGCGACATGGCACTGACCCAACTGAATGCCGAACTGCCCGCATTTTCTTTTCAAAACGATACACTTTTTGTACAGGCCGACGCGCTGACCGGCAATGACAAAAGCGGCGTGCAGGTGCATTCGCTGCGCGCGGTGGCCAGGGTCACGCCCGGCAGCATCGAACTCAAA
>JALHMA010000449.1 GCA_022844265.1 Saprospiraceae bacterium
GTTGAATTATTTGTAGTCGGGCTGACAATCGTGGCCATTGCAGGTCCTCCTACCTGCGACCAGGTACCCGCACCATCAAACGGAACATTTCCGATCAACATGGTGGTATAAATACTACAAGGCAGGTCCTGGTCCGTGCCAGCATTGGATCCGGTGATCGCTGTAGAAAACGCAACGGTCACCTGATCGCCACCGGAATTGCTACATCCACCGCCAACGGGCGAATCTTTCCGCATTTCAATGACATAAACGCCAAACGGAACCGGATTTCCAGGTCCGTACAATTCCAGAATGGTAAAAGGAGAAGACCCGGCGATTGCCCAATCGGTGAGAATCCCACTTGGACTGGCGGCAATACGCCATTGAACTGCGCCGGGGCCAGAATCCGTATAGGTTAAGGTAACGGACTTGTCATCGCACATTTTTACAATTGGATCGTCAGTCGTAATATCTACAATAGACCCCGGTTCATCAAAAGTGATGGTTACACTTGTTGAACTGGAGCACATTGTTAATGGATTTGTGATCGTATAAGAAAAAGAATAGGTGCTCATGCCATCCAAGCCTGTCACTTCTGTTATTGGCGTGGTTGGGCTTACAATAGTCACTGAAGGGCCTCCTGTTTGAACCCACTGAACAATCTCGTCTGTGTAACCAGGGATACTGCCGTAGAGTACCGTTGAACTTCTGTTATCACAAAAGAGCTGACTTGCCGCTGTAGCCGGGGTAATATCCTGTGTGGGGGGAGGTACACAAATCATTACCTCATCTTCTCCATTGATCATGCAGGTTGCATTTTCCACTTCCCAGCGCAATAAATAACATCCTTCGATCAGATTGGAGATACAGGTATTAGGATCCGAAGTATTGGCAATGGTTGGTACATTGGGACCACTGATCACACTCCACATACCCATCCCGCAAAAACCTGCCGGAGTAGCGTTAAGACAAGTCATGGTCGTCAGGGAATAACAATTTCCAAGCGTCTGATCAGGACCGGCACTCATTGGGTTTACGCCGCCGCAATTGGTTACGATTATGTTATCAGAGGATTGACATCCATTGTCGTTCGTAATAGTCCAGCGAACCGTAGTCTGCCCGCCGGCTCCATTGGCCAATACAATGGTACTGTTTGGATCAAGTGGGTCTGTGATCGTCACCCCATTGTTAACGCCAATTACAGCCCAGGCTGCCAATTCAAAGGGGCCAGCATTATTTGCCGATAAGGGGTAAGTGCCCGGGCATGCCGAAATATCCATACCAGCCACAGCGGGCGTGACCGCTTTTGTAGTATATATCACATCTTGAGACACCAGTGAACCATCCTCACAGGTTAAGGATGCGCGAAAGGTATATACCTCGCCTCCTGCGTATCCCGTGACATAACTGGTTGGCAAGGTAGGATCATCAATGATCACGGATGGGCCTCCAACCTGTGTCCAAAGGAAGGAACCTGGCTCGAAGGTTCCAGCTACCCCACCAATCAGGGGTATTTGCATATCCGGACAAAAAGTAGCTGCGACGCCGGCGTTCACCGAGCAGTTCTGGGCATTCAAAGGCGCTACAATGCCATAGAATAAAAGTGGAAGCAGCGCAACCCGAAGCAGCCTGGCGCCAGGCCGGCTCTTTGGGAAGCGAGATTCAGCGGTAATGGCAGGTACCTGGAAAAAATTGCCAATGGTCTGGTTTTGTAAAGTTTTGAAGCCCATAGTAAATGAGTATAAAATTTATTTTATGTTGCAAAGGTATCCCGGACAAAAAAAATCCTTAGGACACCGGTGTTAGGGTCATCCCCCAGTAGCATTTCATTTTTTCGGCTGCAAAAATTCACAACCTGTTATTAATCAATGCTTTAAAAAAATTAAAATAAAAAAGCATGTGATCGACCATAAAGCCCAAAGCCCCCATACCCCAATAAAATCAGGATGCAGAGGCAAAGACGACAAGGCAAACAGCCGTGAATCAACCGAAATTAAATACGGTCTGATTAGACAGTTTGTGTCGGATTGGGAATTCAAAAATTTATGTCTGGGAAGATTGCGGATCCTGCTTTAGAAGAAACAGGCATCGGCACATGGCATCAAAAACTGAGCCAAAGAGCAGAAACATAAACTTTTCACAGAGGATTAAAGGATTAAAAGCAATAATTCATTGCAAATATCTAATCAAAAGACCAAGTACCCAAAACTAGAAACATTAAAAAGTTACTTGAAATAATCCAATATTAAGGGAAACTTTTGATCTAAATATTTGATTATCAATATTTTAAATTTCATCAATAGAGCCACCTTTATTACATTTTTGTTACTTCAAAAGCGGTTTATTTTTTTTGAACACGCGACCTAAATGCTGCGCGAAAAAGAAATTATTTTTCATGAATTGACTGCCGGATGGGGCACAAGTAGCATTTGCCAAAGGGTCTCATATGGAATAATTTCCAGGTCGTTCAGCACTTGCCCATCCTTCTCCGCATCGTTAAAAATATGTTTCAGGTATGGGGATGCTTTGCCTTTCACGGCTTGCATATCAAACCTGTTCATCGGAATCAACAGCAGTAATTTTATGAAGGCATAACTGCGTTTCTCATCTTTACCCCGAAGATGCCTGTAGCAATATTGTTCCAAAACACTTACTTCATCCAGCAATTGGTTTAGCCTGCCTTCCTGCAACATCCAGAGAAACTTGATGATCAAAATTGCAATGTTCATCCCTTTCTTATCTTTTGAAAAGATAGAGGTTTCATTGAGGAACTTATATATTTTGAATTTTTTCGCCGCTGTTACTGAAGGAATATTGCCCATTTGGCACAGCCAGAGCACATACGCTTCATATATATGCCATATCTCTTTGGCATTTTCCGGCAGCGACTCAAACTGCGGGTGATTTAGCGCCTCCTCCAACACAGCATAACTTTGATCAAACCCCCCGGAATGCAAGGTCAGCTTCAGGTATAAATCTTTAAATTTGAACCAGTTAAAAGTTCCAGGCTCAACAAAACGCATGCAATAAGAAGCGGCCAACTCCCCATCTTCAAACTGCTTAAGTTGGATGTCCACCAATAACCGCTGGTAGTAAAAAATCTGGAGCGGAACCCTTGCCTGGTAGGGCCTGTTGTCAAAAAACACAATCGCCTGCTTGCAAATGGAGAGTGCCTGCTTGTGATCGCCCGTATTGGTGGCTTTCATTATGCCAATCAAATAATAATAAAGCTGGAGCCGGTAGGACTCCATGGACGCTGCCATGGGCGCAAGCTCCGCCAGGTATTGATCCGCTTGTTGCAGCAGGTCTTTTTGAGAAGGACGGCCGTTTACCAATTTTACCATCAGGGTAGCATACATGCCTTCAGCCTGGTTTTCTGCATGGAACAAGGCGCTATATTGCTCGAATACCCTGTTGTGGGCATTAAACTTTTTGCCATTTGGCTCGCGCAGTCCATATTGTATCCTCATATAAGCGGTGATATCCATTACCATTAAAGTGAAATCGAATCTGATGACTTCGCGCAATAGTTTTGAAGCAATCGACAATGCCGCATGGTCGGCGTTGAATTCAACCAGGGTGCGAAAGGTAATCCAGCGGCGGTGGCAATAGAAATAGGCCATCTGGTAATCCGAAAAATCGCCTTTGCTGACATCTATGTCCAGTACCAAGGACAGCAAACGCTCCCGCAGGTCAAATTTTAATTTCCTGTAATTAGCTTCACCGCCGGTACAATTATACAGCCCGGCAATCGCATCCTCATCTTCTTTATAACTCCCTTTCAGTATGCCAGTATAGAGAGCAAAAACCTTAGTCTTTGCTTCTGTCTTGCCAAAAGGGTTTATATTTTTTTGATTCAGAAAGAAAATCAACTCGCGAATTACTTTCATAAAAAGTGGTTCTCCTACTTGAGGTCATTTAATAATTAGATTATAAAAGGCAATGATACAGGGTTAAAAACACCTGGCTTTGGCAGAAGCGTAATTTGTAGACTATATTTGAGATCAGAGGTCACATTAGCATTACCGCGGTTACTAAGTACAGAAGGGCAGGAAAGGTTTACCGAACCATTGTGGCCCACGTTAGTTAATTATAAAAAAAATGCGCGACCCGGGATCTTCTTCCCAGGCCGCGCATCATGACTTGTCAAAAGGTATTATTACAACACCTTTTCAATCCTGTTTAATTTGATAGTATCATCTTCCTTATTGCATGATCTTTCTTTGTTCCTACAGCATAATATAGCACGCCTGTTGTGTTGATTTGTGGACGATCAATCACAAACATGTTGTACCCTTTTGCAAAATCACCCTGTTGTGTAAATACCTCCCGGCCCGTTTCATCATAGATGCGAAGTGTTGCCATTGCGCCTTCCGGCAAATGGAAACCGATGAAGGTTTTGTTCACAAACGGGTTCGGCTGGTTCTGATACAATTCGAAGCCTACACCGACAGTTGTCATCCCCGCAGGGGACCCAGGGGACCTGAAACGGAACGCTACGTCCAGACGCTCGTTCGTCAGGCTGTAACCTTCTGCTTTCGTAATCCTGCTGGA
>JALHMA010000450.1 GCA_022844265.1 Saprospiraceae bacterium
GTTCGGGAAGCAGTGAAAACACACGGGAAGGACCTCTCGGCGGCTACGCTTTATACCACCCACGAACCCTGTATTTTGTGCAGCTACGTCATCCGTCACCACCGAATCGGGCGGGTGGTCCTTCAGGAGGCCGTGGCTTACATTGGTGGAGTCAGTTCCGGCTATCCGGTTTTGACGGCATCGGACATTCCGATTTGGTCGCCGCCGCCAGTGGTGGTGTTTTTGGAGAAAATATAGTCGAACTACAGAAAAACAACCTTCTAACATGACAAATAAGAACAAAATTTCAACTATTGTATTCTCAGTTTATATTCTGCTGACTTTCTATGTTTTTGGTGGCGGTATCGTAAATTCGCTGGTTGCTTACCGGACATGGCGTGCGGTAGGCGCAAATGAATTTCCTGAATTCCATCAAATTGATAGTTCGCTCATTATACCGCTATTTGTTATTTTCTTTTTCCTATCCTTCATTCCACAAATTCTATTGTTTTGGTTTCGACCGATGGTTATACCCAAGTGGTTAGTTTGGTTGGCATTACTTTTTAATCTTATAGCCCTTATTTCAACTATAGTTATTCAAATCCCTATTCAAGTTGAACTGGATAAGCGATTTTCTTTAGAATTAATTGACCGGCTTATATCAACCGATTTCATTTATAGAAGGATTCCAATGTTATTAATGGCTATAGTAAATTTTATAATGTTATATAAAGTAGTGAAACATTCTGGAAATAACACGAACCTTCCGACATAAGAAAGACTATGCTGCTATACTGAAAGTTGAGTGGTTGAGAATGTTAAAAGTTGAGAAAGCATTGGTAATCAAAGAATTAAGACTCCTCCTCGTTCAAAACCACTTTGGGTTGACTATAACAAAAGGTTTCCGCCTTGCCAGGTGTTCCCGCTTCTCTCTCACAAACGCCCAAGCGCCGCGCTCGGTATTAAAAAAAAACAACAATGAAAAACCTAAACGTTGCGCTCATCGGTTTTGGCTTGTCCGGCCGTTACCTGCAAGCCCCTTTTTTCGAGAAGAGTACTGATTTCTGCCTGAAAACGGTGATGACCAGTAAACAAGACTGGCAAGCGCTGTACCCACAAGCCGGCCGGGCCGGCTCGATAGCCGAGGTACTTGCGGATGCTTCCATCGATCTGGTGAGCATCTGCTCGCCCAATGAAACGCATTTTGACTATGCCCGGCAGTGCCTGCTGGCGGGCAAACACGTGCTGGTGGAAAAACCCTTCACGGCTACCGCCGCCGAAGCGGAGGAACTGATTGCCCTGGCCCAAAAGCAAGGCAGGCATGTATTCGCTTTCCAGAATCGGCGTTTCGACAGCGATTTTTTAACTATCCAACAACTGCTGGCCGGCGGCAGACTGGGCGGCTTGCTTCGTTATGAAGCGCATTTCAACCGCTTCAAGCCGCTGTTGAACCCCAAAAAATGGAAGGAGATACCGGCCGCGTCCAATGGGATCCTGTACGACCTGGGCGCGCACCTGATTGATCAGTGCATCGCCCTGTTTGGCGCCCCACAGGCCGTGCAGGGCGAGACGTATGCCCAACGGGTCGGATCGGATATCGACGATGCGTTCGACATCTGGCTCGACTACGGAACGATGAAAGCCTATCTTCATGCCAGCCTGATGGTGCGGGAACCCGCTCCCCGTTATGTGCTGCACGGCACGGAGGCTTCGTTCGTCAAATACGGTATTGACCAGCAGGAAGATCAATTAAGAGCGGGCCTGTTGCCGGGTATGCCCGGATTTGGCAAGGAACCCGCTGCGCTCTACGGTACTTTATACACGGAAGCAGGCGATGTAAACCGGCAAGAAATAATGGAGAGTCAGCCGGGAAACTGGCAGGCCCTGTTCGACAACATGGCCGACGTACTCCTGCGCGGGGCGGCGCCGATCATCCGGATGGAGGAAGTGGTGCAACAACTTCAAGTGATCGGGCAGGTGCGCCAGCGTAACGCTTGAAGGCTGCCGGGCACGCCATCCAGGCCGATGAGGGCGAATATTTTTCGCAAGGAAACACATGCCATATTACCATAAAAAATTGGTGTAAGATAAAAAAATCCGCAGGATATTTTGGTAAATTTGGGTTAAACCAGTATTATTGCAAACTCAATTAAATACCGGATGAACCTAAATTTTCCCTATCCTTTTCAGCACGCCCGTTGCGTGTATCTAACCAGATTGGTTGGATACACGCAACCGCTATGTACTCCAATGGTTCCGGGAGTTGCGTAAAGTCAACTTATCCGGCTGGTTTTACGCAATTGGAAGGTGTGGGACAGGGGTTGACAAAGCGGGTTTTCACGCAATAGGGGGTTATATAGGGGGAAGTGACGAATAGACGCAGATAGCGGCAACTAAAAATAAATAAAATAATATGAAAGCATGGCTAATGTATTTGATATTCATTTCTCTGTCATTGGAGTCATGTAGAGGGCAGACAAAAGTGAGTAGCCAAACGCAACAATCCGACAAAATTGACACGACTCAACTTGTTGGGGAGACTTTTGAAAATAGCGAATTTACCTATTACGGAATTCCAAAGAATATAAGCCCGACTGACACCAGTTCTGGTTGGAAGCAGAAAGGGCAAAAAATTCTACTGACTGGAATGGTCTATCAACAAGACGGTAAAACACCAGCCCCTGATGTTCTCTTATACTATTATCATACAAATACAGAAGGAAGATATTTACATAAGCCAGAAGAAAAGCGAAGTATGCCCCCAAATGAACTTGGGCAGACACACGGATACATTCGTGGCTGGGTTAAAACAGACGCAGCAGGTAAATATTTTATCTACACAGTAAGACCAGGCACATATCCAACCAATGACGAACCCGCTCACATTCACGTAACCATCAAAGAGCCAAATGAAATAAAGGAATACTACATTGATGCCTTTGTTTTTGATGATGACAGGCTATTAACGGGAGAGAAACGAAAAGCACTTGAAAATCGTGGAGGAAGCGGAATTTTAAGGTTGGTTGACGCAAACGGCCTTTGGGTTGCCGAACACAATATCATTTTAGGAGTGAATATTCCAAATTATCCGAGAAAGATAACAAGTTCTGTAATAAACACTTCGGGACTTCAAATTGGAGAAGATAATCCTTCTTTTATCCCTTTTCATGCTTGGGGGCCAGATAAAGGAACAAGAACTTGTCCTGTTTGCAAATATGGCCGTTATCATGGAATTGTATATTTTGTAGGCAATAATCCAGATTGGGCAGACATAAAAAAGTGGCTTAAATTTTTAGAGCAAGAAAGTATAAAAAGAAATAAATACCTTAAAGCATACTTTGTATATGGTAATGATACAGGTTATTCAAAACAAAAACGGCAAGAAGAATTGGAAAACATAGGGAAAGAACTTGGATTGAAAAGTATAGCATTGACATATGTTCCATCAATGACGGATACGCAAAGCGAGGTAAATTTGAATAAAATAAACCCTTCGGTAAAAAACACTTTTGTAATATATCGGCACAGAAGCATCATAGACAAATACATAAACCTTGAAGCAACAGAACCTAATTTTAAACTAATTTCAACGGTTTTAGACCAAACTGTAAGTGATTATTTCCAATTTAGTGAGCCAAAGCATGATTGAAAATAAATAAACCATAACGCCACTATCTATGCACTACCTTTAATAGCCGACTAAGCGCGGCTACATCGGCAGTGCCACAGTCGGAAACAAGAAAAAAATAATAAAATGAAAAAAATAATATTTTTCATCCTTCTAACGCTAAGCAATATTTGCTCAGGGCAACTACTCAACAGTTCTTTTGAAAATTGGACTTTCAATACCGATGCGAGTTTAAGTTCCCAAAAATGGATATTAAATGACTGGCTGCATTGTGATAAAAATGGTGACCAAGTCCCAAATCCAATAATAAGTTTATTCGGCACTTACAAAGATAGTATTGCACAATCAGGTTCATCCGCGTTGACGCTTTCTCGTTGGTACAATTACACTTACGATATAGCAAAATTCAAAAATAAGTGTGATATAAATCCTACTTCTTTAAATGGTTTCTATAAATATTCAGAGAGTATTTTATCCATTGGGATAACAGATACGGCACAAATCTCCGTATATTTAACCAAGTTCAATTCTATCAATCAAATAATTGATACAATAGGTAGCGGGAAAATTGATTTGGCAGCAGTGAACAATTTTACAGTATTTGATTGTCCTATTCTTTATAGTCAAGAAAACCTTATTCCGGATAGCATAATAATCGTTATTCAACCATCAAAATTTAAATTTGGAGTGGGTGGATGTATAAATGACGCTTGGTGCTCATATCTGACAGTGGACGATATTAATTTATCTGTCAGTACAGGAACGGCACAAGTAATACGTCAAAGTCCTTTTTTATTCTACCCAAATCCAGCCTCCTCATCAATTTCAATATCAGGTGAAATTGATAATAAAAAAATGAAAATAATAAATACTTTAGGAGAGGCCGTTTTTGTTAAAGTTGCAGCCTCAAATAATGAAATTATAG
>JALHMA010000451.1 GCA_022844265.1 Saprospiraceae bacterium
ATCCAGTTGCCTCCATTCGGTCGTTATGGTGTGGGTGTGGTTTTTTTTCCAAAAGAAACCCGTTTGCGTGAAGAATGCCGCGACATTTTTATCCGTGCCGCCGACCATTTGGGTATGCCTGTAATCAGCTGGCGTAAAGTGCCGGTCAATACGGAAGGTATCGGCCTGACGGCGCTTTCGGTGGAGCCTGAAATGGAACAGGTGTTTATCGCCTGCCCCGACAGCATTGCGCAACCTGACGAATTTGAGCGCAAACTTTTTGTGCTGCGCAATTATGCTACCCACCTGATTCACAGCACCGTACGTAAGGACGAAATCGGTTTTTATATCGCTTCCATGTCGCACAAAACAGTGGTATACAAAGGCCAACTGACCAGTTTGCAAGTGCGCGGCTATTTCCCCGATCTGTCCAACCCGCACCTGGTGAGCGCTTTCGGGCTGGTACACTCCCGTTTCGCCACCAATACTTTTCCCTCCTGGAAACTGGCGCAACCGTTCCGCTTTATTGCCCACAACGGCGAAATCAACACCGTGCAAGGCAACCTGAACTGGCTGAAAACCAGCGAAAAAAGTTGGACTTCGCCCTATTTCAGCAAAGCGGAAATGGAAATGTTGCTGCCCATCATTACGGGCGGCCAGTCAGACTCCGCCTGTCTGGACAACATCATCGAACTGCTCACGCTGAGCGGACGTTCGCTGCCGCATGTGATGATGATGCTCATACCGGAAGCCTGGGATGGCAACGAACAAATGGATCCGGTCAAAAAAGCATTTTATGAGTTTCACGCCTCCTTCCAGGAACCCTGGGATGGCCCCGCGTCCATTTCTTTCACCGATGGCAATATCATTGGCGCCACGCTCGACCGCAACGGCCTGCGCCCTTCGCGTTATTGTGTGACCACCGACGACCGCGTCATCATGGCTTCCGAAACGGGGGCTTTGCCGGTCGATCCGAAACTGATTAAGGAAAACGGGCGTTTGCAACCGGGCAAAATGTTTGTCGTCGATCTCTCGCAGGGCCGTATCATCAGCGATGAGGAACTGAAACAGCATATTTGCACCCAGAAGCCTTATGCAGAATGGCTCAACAAACACAAAATCAGGTTGCAGGAATTGCCGGAGCCGCGTGTAACGTTCGCACCGCTTGAATCTGCCCAGGTATTCAAATACCAGAAAGCATTCGGCTACTCGACGGAAGATCTGCAAACGATCATCGCTCCCATGGCTTTGGACGGGAAAGAGCCGATCGGTTCGATGGGTACCGACGTGCCCCTGGCGGCGCTCAGCGACCAGCCCCAGCACTTGTCGAGTTATTTCAAACAACTGTTCGCACAAGTGACCAACCCGCCGATCGACCCGATCCGGGAGCGGCTGGTGATGTCGCTCAACACTTTTTTGGGCAATATCGGCAACCTGCTGTCGGAAGGCGACCCGCTCACCTGCCACACCGTAGCCCTGCAGCAGCCGGTGTTATCGGATTATGAACTGGAAAAACTGCGCAGCATCGATACCGGCAATTTTCAGGCAAAAACACTACAAATGTATTTTCGGGCCGACGGGCGCCCTGGTTCGCTGCAAAAAGCGCTCGACCGCATCTGCCGCTATGCTGAAGACGCCGTGGAAGACGGCTTTGAAGTACTGGTATTGTCCGACCGATCCATCGACTCGGAACACGCCGCCGTGCCGTCGCTGTTGTTTACCTCGGCGGTGCACCACCACCTGATCCGCAAAGGACACCGGGGCAAAGTGGGTATCGTCGTCGAAGCAGGCGATGTATGGGAAGCGCATCATTTTGCCTGTCTGCTGGGCTTCGGCGCTACGGCGATCAACCCGTACCTGGCGCTTTCAACCATCCGCGATATGAAACAACGCGGCGACCTCGACACCACGCTGGATTCCTATAAACTGGAAAAAAACTATATCAAATCGGTCAATGACGGGCTGTTGAAGATCTTTTCCAAAATGGGCATTTCTACCCTGCAATCCTATCAGGGCGCCCAGATTTTTGAAATTATCGGCCTGAATCATTCCGTGGTGGACAAGTATTTCAGTGGCGCTGTGTCGCGCATTGAAGGACTTGGTTTGGATGAAATAGCCCGTGAAACGCTGGCCAAACACAACCTCGCTTTCAGCAAAAAATCAATTCCGGTCGACCGGCTGCCCGTTGGCGGCCTGTATTCCTGGAAACGCAAAGGCGAGTACCACCTGTTCAATCCGCAAAGCATTCACCTGCTGCAACACTCCACTAAATCGAACGATTACAACACTTTCAAAAAATATTCCAGGACCGTCAATGACCTGGGTGAAAAAGCCTGCACCCTGCGGAGTCTGTTCCAGTTCAAGCGCAACAGGCCTGCCATCTCCATCGACGAGGTTGAACCCGCAGAAAACATCTACCGGCGCTTTGCCACCGGAGCCATGTCATTCGGCTCCATTTCCTGGGAAGCGCACACGACGCTGGCCATCGCCATGAACCGGCTCGGCGGCAAAAGCAATACCGGCGAAGGTGGCGAAGACGAGCGCCGTTACGAGTCCCTCGAAGCGCTCGAAACCGCCGGCGAATCGCTGACAGCCAGCCACCATAATCTCCAGCCCGGCGACTCCATGCGCAGCGCCATCAAACAGGTGGCTTCGGGGCGTTTCGGCGTAACCAGTATGTACCTCAGCGAAGCCGACGAATTACAAATCAAAATGGCGCAGGGCGCAAAACCCGGCGAAGGCGGCCAATTACCCGGCCATAAAGTAGATGAGTGGATCGGGAAAGTGCGGCATTCCACGCCGGGCGTGGGGCTGATCTCTCCCCCGCCCCACCACGATATTTATTCGATTGAAGACCTGGCGCAACTGATTTTTGACCTGAAAAACGCCAACCGCGCGGCCCGGATCAATGTAAAATTGGTGTCCAAAGCGGGCGTCGGCACCATTGCTGCCGGGGTAGCCAAAGCCAAAGCCGATGTTATTCTGATTGCGGGATACGATGGCGGCACGGGCGCTTCGCCCCTCAGTTCGATCAAACATGCAGGTTTGCCCTGGGAACTCGGCCTGGCCGAAACCCATCAGACACTCGTGAAAAACCGGCTCCGCAGCCGGGTGACGGTACAAACCGACGGCCAACTGAAAACAGGTCGCGACATTGCAGTTGCCGCCCTGCTCGGTGCAGAAGAATGGGGTGTCGCCACGGCAGCGCTCGTGGTGGAAGGTTGTATCCTCATGCGCAAATGCCACCTGAATACATGCCCTGTGGGCATCGCCACACAAGACCCGGAATTGCGCAAACGGTTCGCCGGCGATCCCGACCAGGTGGTTACTTTTTTCAAATTCCTGACGCAGGAACTGCGCGAAATCATGGCAGAACTGGGTTTCCGCACGGTCAATGAGATGATCGGACAGGTGGATTGCCTCGAAATGCGCCCGGACATCACACACTGGAAACACCAGCGCCTCGATCTTTCCCCTGTTTTATACAAAGAACCCGACAGCGACAACACCGGACTCTATTGTCAGGAATCGCAGGATCACGGATTGAAAGACATACTTGACTGGAAACTGCTGGAAGTGGCCAAACCGGCGCTTGAACACCAGAAGCCGGTTCGCGCCGAATTCAACGTCATCAATACCGACCGGGCGCTCGGCACCTTGTTGTCCAATGAAATCACCAAACGCTACCGGGCCGCAGGGCTTCCCGATGATACCATTCATTTCAAGTTTACCGGAACGGCGGGCCAGAGTTTTGCGGCATTTAATACCAGCGGCGTAACAATGGAACTGGAAGGTGATGCCAATGACTACTTCGGCAAAGGACTGAGCGGCGCCAAACTGATTATTTACCCGGATCGCAGTTCCGGTTTTGTGCCGGAAGAAAACAGCATCATCGGCAACGTCGCTTTTTACGGCGCGACTTCCGGCGAGGCTTACATCCGGGGTAAAGCGGGCGAACGCTTTTGTGTGCGCAATTCCGGCGCCCGGGTGGTGGTGGAAGGCATCGGCGATCACGGATGCGAATACATGACCGGCGGCAAAGTGGTCATTCTCGGTCAGACCGGGCGCAATTTCGGCGCAGGTATGAGCGGCGGCATTGCATTTGTGTGGGATACACAAAAAACGTTTGCCGGTCAATGCAATGCGGAAATGATCGACCTGGATCCGCTCGACGCCGGCGATATAAGATTATTGAGAAAAATGCTCGAACAGCACGTCCGGTTTACCGGAAGTACTGTCGCCGCATTTGTATTAAAAGACCTGGATAATCAACTCAGCAATTTTGTCAAGGTATTTCCGAAGGATTACAAAAAAGCACTCTTGGAAAGAAAGGTGAGAAGTGAGACGGTGAGAGGGTGAGAAACATCCCGTTTGGCTGCTGTTATGGTTTTAGTATGGGTGTTTCAGGCCTGTAATTGTGAGTAGTGAGTAGTCAGTAGTGAGTGGCATCTCGTTAGAAGAAGGAACTCAATAATTCTTATAACGAGATGCCACTCACTACTGACTACTCACTACTCACAATTACAGGCCTGAAAAACCCAT
>JALHMA010000452.1 GCA_022844265.1 Saprospiraceae bacterium
ATGACCAGCACCGAAAAAACGATAAAAATGACCATGCCGGGCAGGCCCTGTTCCACGGCGGTCATCAGGTAGTAGTTGTGGATGCCGGAGCGCTCGGGGTTGTCGCTCACGTAGGTTTTGAAACTCGAAACCGTGTATTTTTCGTAAAAAAAGTAAAAGTTGCCCGGTCCGAAACCCGTCAGGGGCTTTTCCTTAATCATGTAAGTGGCGGCCACCCATCGGTACACGCGTTCCATGGTCGAGATGTCTTCGAGTTTCGTGGTGGCTTCCAACAGGTTTTCAAAACGCGTGTGGGTGATAGCGCGTTCGTAGTCGGGCGCAAATTCGAGCCAGTTGTCGCGCGTGCCGACAAAACTGATAAAAATGCTGAATACCACGGCGACGCCCAGCAGCGCCATTTTCATCAGCCGCCAGCGCATGATCCAGTAAATGCCGATGGCGGCAGCGAGGGCCACATACGCCGCGCGGGTGTAAGCGAAATTGATAGCGACCAGCAGAAAAGCGATACTACCCACCAAAAACCACCAGGTACCGCTCCAGCGTTTGTACCAGTAGGTGGCATACCAGATAAAAGGCAGGAAAATAGCCAGCAGGCAGGCGTACATCACGTGGTTGCGGAAAAATGGCCCCATCACGTAGGCCACGTCCTGGAAGGAGAAATCGATGGCGGCGTGGCGGACAAATACCGTCATGACGGCAAACAACAAGGGCAGCAGAAACCACCAGAAAAACGCTTTGAAATCGCGCTCTGTATTCAGGAAATGGGCGGCCAGACCATAAAAAACAATGACGTACCAGCCTTTGGCGAGCAGGTATTTGAAGGAAACGAATAAATCCTGGGAAGTGACGACACTAATGGCAATCCAGCACAAATGCACCAGCAACGCAATCGTAAGTGGGTGCCGGATGAAACGCACGTCGATCGAACGCAGGTTTTGCAGCAGCCAGCCGACCCCGCAGAGGGTGAGTACCCACATCAGCGGCTCGGAAGGCAGGTCGGTCGCAAAACCGCCGGGCAACTCCCGTTCGATGGAAAGCGGTATGCAGGCCAGCATCAGGAAAAATACCTTTCGGAAGTCGACGGCGGCCAGCCAAAGCACAGCCAAAACCAGCGGGACGCCAAGCAGCCACCAGGCCTGCAACCCAATCCCCAGCCAGATCAGCAGGACGCCCAGTACCGCCAGCCCCCCAAACAGCAGGTGCTGCGGGTGGTCGCGGGGAATGCCCAGGATGGTGGAGAGTCGATGTAGCATAATCAATAATTAGGATATTGAGATATTGGGATATTGAGATATTGAGATATTATGTTATTGATTATCAGCAGAATATCCCAATATCCCAATATCCCAATATCTCAATATCTCAATATCCCAATAATTTTACCTTTAAACCTCCCCCCTGACTTCCCGCCAGTTAATATCCTTGTATGCATCGGCGATCAGCGCGCCCAGGATGCTGAAGAAGAAAGCGGCTACCACCGAAGCCAGCACGATGATAGTTCGGCCCGGCCGACTTTTAATACGCGGCGTTTCGGCAGTCTCCACCAATTGCAGGGCAGGAATATCTGTTTTGTAAGCGGCCATAATCTGGTTGTAGCGCTCCAGGTCGTAACTGAGTTGCTTGCGGCCCTGAAAGTGCAGGTCGGCCAGGATAGACACTTTTGGTAGCCCCTCATTAAAACGCTCCAGGTTGAGGCGGTCGTCTTTCACGCTGGGTGAAGTGAGGCGGGAAAGTTCACGTTCGTAAGCGCGTACATCGGCTTTGATGTATTGGATAGTATCCTGCGGTATCAGCGGGTTGTTTTCCAGTATTTCCAGCCTGGCTTTGCCCCGGATAATTTCGGATTCTGCCTTGGTCAGGTTTTCGGCCAATTGCCCGCCCTGCGATCCGGCATCGTAGATATTATAGAACTTTTTCAGCGTATTCAAACTGTCTCCCAGGATAGTCAGTTCCGTTTTTTTGCGCGTCATATTATCTTCAAAAGTAGCTAGCAGGGTGGCCTGACTGCTTTTGATGAGGCGCTGACCGATGGCGTTGATTTTATCCCGTGCGGCATTGGCCATGGCTGTTGCCAATTGCGGATCCGTATCTTCAATGCTTAATTCGATGGCGTCGTTTCTGTTTTTCAGTACTGAATACAACTTGCGGAAGCGCTTGCGGACCTTATGCGGGCCTTCTTTCGAGGTCGAATCGATATCGTAATGGTCGTACAACCCGAATTTTGACACCATATAATCTACCACTTCATTGCTGACGGAAATCTCTACCAGGCGATCCAGGTCGCGGTCGGAACCGAAGTACTCTGTGACTTTGCTGGTATAGCCGAAAATAAGTTCGGGATTGGCCAATTCGGGGCTGGCGGGGTAAAAAATCGTCGTCGCTTTGTAGTAATTATCCAGTAACAGTGTGATAACGATACTCCCGATAAGCGTGATAAGACAAATATTCCGAATGGCTTTTCTCCATCGGTAAATGGATGAAAAAACCCCCAGCAGGTTGTCGCGGTTGCTCATGTGTGTAATGATTGTGATGCCAAATATGGCCCAACGCTAAAAGTGATTTTTCTGACAGACTTTCAAAAGCGGCGCAAAAATAGGAAAAGCCACCGTCTTGAACAGGGTAGTAATGAAATAACTCCGGGTATTGTTGGAAGGGAGTTCATGCGCGTTAACGCCTGGGAAGGAGAATTAGCTGCCAGCGTTGGGAAATAAAAAAACCCAGCAGCGCTCATACGCGCCGCCGGGCCATCAAAACACGCTTCATTTATGTGTTGCAAAGGTAAAAGCAAAGAATTCAAATTCGCAATTCTTTTTCAGATTTTTTTACACAAAACAAGGCCATTCCGTTCTTCGGGTTTTAAAAGCTCGTATTCGAATCGTGTCTTTCCGACAATTTCAAACCCCGCTTTTTGGTAGGCAGATACCGGGCCAGTTGCCATTGCATTGAGCCACAATGCTTTACGATGAAGTTGAATCGCCTTTTCCTGCAGCATTTCCATAAATATTTGACCGATACCTTTTCCAAAAAAATCGGGCATCAGGTAAATTTTTTCCAAAAAAAGTGCGTTGGATTCTCCTTCCTGCGGCATGGATCTATGTAAAATTATCTTCATAAACCCTGCAATCTGTTGCGAGGGGTCATACCCCAGCCAATATTCGATGTTCGGGTCTGCTAATTCCCGCCGTAAAATATCCGCTCCGAAACACAAATCCATATACCATTCCAGTCCGTTTTCCAGCCAGATATGCCGGTAATAAGGTTCATAACTGGCCCTGCCAACGTATTGCAGGAGCTCGAGGTCGGCTACGCCTAGTTTTTGGAAAGAAATAGGGGGATTTTGTGTGTGCATGGATTGCGTTTGTGTTATGAAGTGTACCCGAGGTTACAGGATTGGAGAACGGATGAAACGGATGAAAACGGATTTGAACTGATTTCTACATTACAACAAATCGATAAATTCGTTAAAATCCGTTTTCATCCGTTTCATCCGTTCTCCAATCCTGTCACGTCGGGCACAACCGGCATAAAAACCTCCAGAATCTCCCGGGCAGCAGCAAAAGGAGAAACACGGCCTTCCAGCACTTGTTTTTCCAGTGCGGCATATTTTTCCCGGACAGCGGGGTGCTGGTAAAAAAGGTCTTTTAACCCATTCTCCAGGGATTCCTTTAGCCAGTAGCGGGCTTGCTCCTGTCTGTTTTGTTCTAAAAAACCATTGGCTGTGACATGTGTCTGAAAAGCCTGGATGGCTGCCCACAGTTCGGCAATGCCGCTGCCTTGTTCGGCGCTGCAGGCCAGCACCTGCGGCGACCAGCCACTGGATTTGGCGGGTAGCAGGTGGGTAGCGTTGAGGTAATGCGCGCGTGCCTGGTTGGCTGATTTCAAGCGGTCGCCATCGGCTTTGTTGACTGCCAGCAGGTCGGCCATTTCGACGATACCCCGCTTGATGCCCTGCAATTCGTCGCCTGCGCCGGGCAGCAACAGCAGCAGGAAAAGATCCGTCATGCTATGTACGGCAATTTCAGACTGCCCGACGCCCACCGTTTCGATGAGCACCGTGTCATATCCGGCGGCTTCGACCAGGAGAATGGTTTCGCGGGTTTTACGGGCGACGCCGCCCAGCGAATCGCCGGAAGGCGAAGGCCGGATGAAGGCCCGCTCGTCGGTCGACAAACGTTCCATCCGTGTTTTATCGCCCAGAATGCTGCCTTTGCTGATGGCGCTGGAAGGATCGATGGCCAATACGGCGACCTTTTTCCCCCGTTCCGTCAGGTACAAACCAAGCGCTTCAATCAGGGTGCTTTTGCCAACGCCGGGCGCGCCGGTAATGCCGATCCGCAGGCTTTGCTGCCGCCCGGCTTCGGATGCCAGCAGCCGTGCAATGACCTGTTGTGCCAGGGCACTGTGCTCCGGGCGGGTGCTTTCCACCAATGTAATAGCCTGTCCCAGCAGTACCCGGTCGCCCGACCGGATGCCCTGCACAAATTGTTCGACAGTTGGGAGTGTTCGGCGCATGGGGCG
>JALHMA010000453.1 GCA_022844265.1 Saprospiraceae bacterium
CTGAAACTCACCGAACTGCTGGATTACCTGGTTTACCGGGCCAATCTGGACAAGGTGCCCATATCGAAAGAAGTGCAATTGCTGAACAATTACATCGGGCTGGAACAACTGCGCTACGGGGATCACCTGCGTATCGAAACGAATATTTCCGTGCAAAACGATAACCTGCAGGTGGCGCCGCTGCTGTTGCTGCCCTTTGCGGAAAATTGTTTCAAACACGGCGGCCCAGGTAAAGACGGCCTGTTCCGGGTCAACATCGACCTGCAAGCCGACGACCGGAACCTGGTTTTCCAAATCTGGAACAGCAAAAAAAACGTGCTGGAAAACAAAAAACACAGCGGTGGCCTCGGCCTGCAAAACATCCGGCAGCGCCTGGCGCTGCTTTATCCGGGCCGCCATCAACTGAGCATCCATAACCTGCCCGACGCCCACAGCGCAAGGCTTGAAATCAATATGCGGGATGAAAAAAATTAGGTGTTTCATCGTCGACGACGAGCCGCTGGCGATCAAGGTTATCGAGCAGCATTTGGCGAAATTCAGTGCGTTCGAGGTCTGTGGTACATCCACCCATCCCGTTGAAGCGCTGGCCCAAATCAAAACGCTGCAACCCGAACTGCTTTTTATCGACATCGAAATGCCGGAAATCAGCGGCATGGAACTCATCGCCGCACTTCAAAACAAACCCGCCATCATTCTCACCACTGCCTACCGGGAATACGCCGTGGAAGGATTCAACCTGAACGTGCTCGATTACCTTGTGAAACCCATTCCCTTCGTGCGGTTTTTGCAGGCCATCGAAAAATTTCTGGAAAAACACGCGCCGCCCGTCGCTGCCCCGCCCGGTGACCAGGAGGAAGCCTGCATTTATGTCAAGGCCGACCGCAAAACCATCCGCGTCCTGCTCGACGATATTCTTTATGTGGAAGGCATCAAAGACTATACGCGCATTGTGCTACCCGCGCAGAAGATCATGACCAAGGTTTCCATCGGCAATTTTTTTGCAAGCCTTCCCGCCAACCGGTTTATCCGGGTACACAAGTCTTTTGCCGTCGCCCGTAATAAAATTACGGCGTTTACGGCGATGGATGTGGAGATCGGGGGTGTGGAGGTGCCGATTGGTAGGGCGTATCGGGAGGCGGTGTTGGAACAATTGAGGTAACGCCGAACCCTGTTCGGCGTACACTTTCCACGCCGAACAGGGTTCGGCGTTACTCGCTTCTCAACGACTTCACCGGATTCGCCACCGCCGCTTTCACCGTCTGTCCCGCCACTGTCAGAAACGCCACAACCGCCGCCAGTGCCCCCGCCAGCACGAAAACATACCATTGAATATCAATACGATAGGCAAAATCGGCGAGCCAGTGGCTCATAGCCCAGTAGGCTACCGGTGTGGCGATGACCAACGCGATCAGGACCAGTTGCAGAAAATCCTTGCTCAGCAGCCCGACCACCGATACCACTGAAGCGCCCAGTACCTTCCGCACCCCGATTTCCTTACGGCGCTGGCGGACGGTGAAATCCACCAGCCCGAACAGGCCGAAACAAGCCAGCAGGATCGTAAGGCCCGCAAAGTCGGCACTCAGTTGCATCATCCGCGCTTCCTGCACGTAACTTTCCTGCAAGTCATCGTTCAGGTACGTGTAATCGAATGCCTTTTCCGGGAAAAACTCCTTCCAGGCCTTTTCGATATCGGCGATCACTGCCTGCGGGTTTTTCCCTTTCAGCCGGACTGCGAATGCCGTGAATTTGCCGGGCGCTACGTCCAGGATGACGGGATTAAGCGCCGTTTGCAAACCCGAAGTGTTGAAATTATTGACCACGCCGATCACCTTGCCCTGCTTGCCGCCGCTCGTGACATTTTGACCAATGGCCTCCTCGGGTGTGGCCCAGCCGAGGGTTCTGACCGCCATTTCATTCAATACGAAACTGTTTATGTGGTCGGTACCGTACGATTTGTCGAACTCGCGACCGGCCAGCATTTTCAGTTTAAACGTTTCCGGGAAATCGTAATCCACGGAAATACTGGCCAGAAAAACATTGTCTTCCAGCCGGATCTTGTCGGTGCTGATCGGAAAAAACGGCGCCTGGAAACCCGGCATGGAAGAGGCGATGGTGACCTCGCTCACACCCGGATTTTGAAGCGCCAGTTCGTCGAAAGCATTCATGCGGCGGCGTATGGTAGAGTCGCCGGGCGAAAAAACCGTATTGAGGTTGGCGCTGGACAGCGGCACCGAAATGATTTGTTCCGCATCAAAACCCAGCGGCATATTCTGCCAGAAACGCAATTGCGACAGCATGATCAGCGTGCCGCACAGCAGGGCGATACTGACCGCAAATTGTATGGTAATCAGCGATTTGCGCAGCCATTGCCCGCCGCCGCTTGCACCGGTGGCGCTGTTTTTTTGAAACACCTCTCCCGGCTGGAAGCGGCTGGCAAACAAAGCCGGATACGCGCCCGCCAGCAAACCCGTCAGCAGAAAAATACCCACGAACGAAAGCGTGAGTTGCCAGTCCTGCATCAGGTTAAAAGTGATGTACTTGTCGTTTTGTGCATTGAACATCGGGATCAGCACAAAAAGAAGACCCATGGCGGGTAAAAATGCCAGAAAACTCAGCAGCATGGTTTCGCTCAGAAACTGTCCGACCAGCGCGGAGCGACTGGCGCCCAGCGCTTTCCGCACCGCCACTTCTTTCGTACGATCGAGGTAAACGGCCGTGGAAAGATTCACGAAATTGATCACGGCGATGAGCAAGATCAGGAACCCGACGATGCCGAAAATGCGCAGGTAGGTCGGATTGGCCGTAGCCATAATCTCGTCGGGAATGGCGCTGTACTGGTGGATGTCGCGCACCGGGAACAGGCTGAACGTTTGTTTGTCTACAAACTCCGCATGGCCGTGTTTTTTTATAAAAGCGGGAAACATGGTGTTCACAGCCTCCGGTGAAGTACCTTTTTTCAAAATCACATAAGTGAAAGTGTAGGAGGCTAACCAGTTGGCAGTCATGGCATTGCGTACGTTGTCGCGGGCGGAGGCAGGCTCGGTATCCGGAATATTCCGGAAAGGCAGCAGCATGTCGAACTCCAGGTGCGACTGATGCGGCAAGCGCCGGACTACACCGCTTACGGTAAACATCGCTTCGTTGGCTACACGTACCTGGCGCCCAATCACCTGTTCCGTGCCGAACAGGCGCAGCGCCGTTTCGTCGGTGAGTACCATCGAAAAAGGTGCATCGAGCGCCGTTTCCGGGTCGCCGTAGAGGTAGTGCAGCCCGAGCACATCCTGTACCGTGCTGTCTGCAAATAACGTGTTCTCCATTTCAAACTGCCGGTCGCTTTGCGGTTCGCGTACGCTGATGCTGCGGGGGAAAAGCCGTACCGTCGCCTCCACCTGCGGGAAATAATCGGGCATGGCCGGACCTATGGGCGCCGGTACCTGGTTAAGATTCATGGGTTCTTCTCCAAAATCCGCGCGGTAATTGACGCGGTACAGGCGGTCGCCTTTCGGGAAAAAGGTGTCGAAGCCCCGTTCGTAACGCAGGTAAGTGAGAATCAGGAAACAACAAGCCATACCTACCGTCATACCGACGAGGTTAATGAACGTGTACTTGCCGTTTTTCCGGAGGTTGCGAAGGGCGAGGGCGAGGTAGTTGTGCTGCATGGTGCTTTTATGTACGGTTTTTCACTTAGGCGAAAAAGGCCAGTTGGTGCAAAACTTGCCGAAAGTTTCAAACTTTCGGGATGTTAGCGGACTATTTTTTAGCCGACGTAATCTTTAAATTAGCAAAATCCCCTTCCGTAGGATCGCCCACCCACAGCCCCAGGCGGCCATGTGTTGTGCCGGTCATTTTTTGCACCACCATACTTGGTTCGCTGGAGTTGTCTACAAAAACACTGACATTTTTGTGGTCAACCACAATTTTTGCATGAAACCATACTTCGGCGCTTGCGGGCACAGGCATGACCTTTTTCTCGAATTGCGCCGGATGTTCCGCCCGTAGTCTGCGCCAGGTGTAGTCGGGCAGAGAGATATACTGCACGGTGCGTGTGCGGCGAACGCTATCCGCGTTGTGGAAATTAAAAGGCCTGAAATACACCGCGTCGTAGGTGCTGTCGTTTTGAATATGGAAGGCGAAACCCACGAAGCAGCGCTGGAGTACGTCCCTGCCCCGTACGTCGAACTCGATGACGCCGTTGGAAAAATCGTAGTTTTTCAAAACCATCAACCCCACCGGTTCTTCTTCCAGAAAGGTCACACCCTTTTTTTCGTTGTCCCGGAGAAATTCCACGTTGCGGCCCCATAGATCCCAGAGACTGCGATCCTGCAAATCGGGTTGGATGGTTTGCGCTTGGAGTCCCGTTGAAACAAACAAGACAAGCAATGAGAGATGTTTCATGGTAACGGTGTTTAAGTTTAGGTTGAGGGTTGATTTTAGTGAGGCGGTGACTGTCAGTCACCGCCTCACTAAAACGAGCGGTTCATTAGCAGCGCAGCGAAGGATGACTC
>JALHMA010000454.1 GCA_022844265.1 Saprospiraceae bacterium
AGCACCGGCCGCACCGTATCGAAAATGGCAATGTCCTGGGCGAAAGTACTGGTATTGCCACATACATCACTGGCAACCCAGGTAATGGTCAGCGTGTAAGCATCTGCGCAAGCGCCAGGTGTCTGGACAACGCTCAGGGTATCCGGCGTTGCGGTTACGCCGCTGCAAGCATCGGTCGCTATCGGAATGGGCAAAACCGGCGCCACGTCACAAACGCCCGTTGTATCCAGAAAACCTGCAAAAACAGGTCCAAGGCTATCTACAATGGATAAAACCTGTGTGGCAGTACGCGTATTTCCACATTCATCTGTCGCCGTAAAAATCCTTGTAATCTGGTAAGAATAATGCCCGCAGGTTTGTGGATCGGGATTTTGCCCCGAAATCATCTGTGTTGTGATACTCGTCACCGGGCTGCAATTATCCGTCGCATTGATATTTACACCCTGCACCGGTACGGCAGGCAGGGCAAACGTGTCGCAGCGGAACGTTTTATCAGTAGGAATAAGGCTAAAAACCGGCCCAATGGTGTCGCGCACCAGCACGGTCTGTACGGCGGTTCCCACATTGCCACAATCATCCGTAGCCGACCAGGTCACGGTCATGGTATAAGAGCCATCACACAGCGAATCGGACTGAACAATAGTGTTACTGATGACCATACTGGTATCGCAGTTGTCCGATACAAACTGTGGGGAAAGACTTGGAACGGGGTTGGGGCAGGCCAGTATCACCGTATCGGGATAACCCGCAATGACAGGAATTGTATTGTCCTCGATTTGAAAGCGCAAGGTTTTTAAACCCAGGTTGCCACAACCGTCGAACGCACGGAAGGTGACATCCACCCACCAGTTGCAGTTGTGGGCTTGCACCTGCGGGTACGGGCCGTTGTTGAAAAAACCGTTTCCGGATTGTCCGGTGGAACTCAGGTAGGAAAAATTGAACCAGGATGTCGCGGAACATTCGTCGGTGACGGTGGTATTTCCATGCGCATTGATCCAGGTTTGCAGCGCTACGTTGTCGTTGGCAGTGGAACCGCATTCCTCCGTGGTATTCACCCCGGTAATAACCGGCGGCAGCGTATCGATCGCAGCAAAAGTTGCCTGACCGGCAAGGGTTTCATTGCCACAGGCGTCTTCGACAAAAAGGTCGATGGTGACAGAAGCGCGAACCTTGTTATAAGATTGACCTCCAATGACTTGTGTGCCACATCCATTTGCGTAGGACGCCAAAAATGCAGCGACGACCTGTGCAGAATCTACTTCGGTATTATTGATTTCGATACGGTAATTGACGCCCGAACAGGAATCAATGATCTGGGAATAAGCATACGTATCAATCCATTCGCTGAGTTTGTCCAGCTGGCTGCTGTCGGGAGCGCAATAGGCTACCGTGTCTTGAGGCGCCACCAGCACAACGGGGTCTTCCGTATCGGAAGTAGTAAATGTTGCGGTACGAAATGCCACAAGGGAACAATGATCCGTCGCCGTGAAGGTAACACTCACCGGAACCGGACAAGCGGGCGGATAATTAGCAGGGGCATTATTGGTCAGGGAACGGATACCGGAAGCATCATTTGCCTGAAAGGCAAGTGTTTGTGCCGCCAGCCAACTCTGGTAGGCGCCGGGCAGGGCTTCGCAGGGTGCAGAACCGTTCACCGGGAAAGGCGCCATAATCGTTGGCGCCAGGTTATCCTGCAAAATGGTAATCGTTTGTGTAAAAACAGTACTATTACCGGATTGGTCCGTTACCCTCCAGGTTCGGGTCATCATACCGGCGAGGCAGGTGTCCGGCCGGGTTGTTTCGGAAAAGGTTTGAACCAAATTTGCAGGGAGCGTACAATTATCCGTTGCCGGTATCGGCACCTGGGGAGGCAGCGCCACAATCGAACCGACAGTCAGGGTGTTGTCTATGTTGGACAGATCAAATACAGGAGGGGTAGTATCAACTATATTAGCTACCACATAATTGAATGTAAATGAATGACCCTGATCATCTTCTACACGCCACTTTACAATGGGGCCTTGTCCCAACACCCATACGTCATTCAGCGTGAAGCCTGAGGCGGCTTCATCAAACATGGAAACGGTAATATTGGCGCCTGAAGTGGACGTTACCACAGGTGGAGTGAGGTTGCCTTGAAGGGTTACCGTACAGTTGGCGCCCACCGGAATGGGTACCACGGTTAATGGGGGCACATTAAAAAAACTACTCTGGGCTACCAGAAGTTGGGCGGGAAGAAGGCATAAACAAATACCACAGATATAAGGTATTGCCCGCAAAGTTTTGCGTAACCGGTTTGCCATACGGACGAGTTCATTTACCGGATCGATCTGGGAACACCAATCCAAGTGTCAAAGGGATATTTTCGGTTGATCAGATTAAAAAAACTATTCTTCAAACTTCTTGTCAGGTACGTTCTTATCCAAAAATGCATTAATGTCATCAATATTGAAATCCCGTTCAATCTGACCAAGTGTATTTACCCTGATCTCGATGTTTTTTAATGTTTTGTCCTGCTTTTCAGACTTTCCGGTTGGGGATGATCGGGTTGTTTTTTTCTGTTTGGGCATGGGTCGATCAATTGTTTTCAGATGAGTATTAACCTAATTCGGAAAGTGCCTGCAAACGCCGCACAGTCTCCTTGCGCCCCAAAGCCACAGCCATATCAAACACGGCAGGTCCTTTCATGGTGCCGGCCAGCGCTATGCGGAGGAGGGGCAGGATGTCGCCCGGTTTCACCGCTTTTTCATGTATAAAATGTTTGACGGCTTCTTCCAGTGCAGGGCCGTTAAAAGGTTCAAAAGTAGCCACCATTCCCGTTAATTCATTAAAAATTTCTGCGATGGGTGGCGTCCATTTCTTCTGCAACGTTTCTTTATCGTATTCCCGTACCGGCTCGAATAAATAATACCCTGTCTCGACGAAATCCGGCAGAAAGGTCACCCGTTCCTTCATCAAGGCTGCCACTTGCTCCAGGTATTCATCCGTTGCCTCATACCCTTTACTATTTACCAACGGCCGTATGTAAGAGGCCAACACTTCGTTATTGGCTGCCTGAATATATTTCTGGTTGAACCATTTTGCTTTTTCGTAATCGAATCGGGCGCCACTTTTGCTGATCTGATCTATGGAGAAGGCCTGTATCAGGTCTTGCAAAGAAAATATTTCCTGCTCTCCACCCGGGTGCCAGCCCAATAAAGCGAGGAAGTTGATCGCAGCTTCTGGCAAAAAACCGGTATCGCGGAAGCCGCTAAAACTTTCTTCCGGTGTAGCGCCTTCCCATTCCAAAGGGAATACCGGCATGCCGAACTTGGCGCCGTCGCGCTTGCTCAATTTGCCATTGCCGACGGGTTTTAAAATGAGCGGCAAATGCGAAAAAACCGGCATCGTATCCGTCCAGCCGAAACCCTCATACAACAACACATGATGCGCCGTACTGGGCAGCCATTCTTCCCCCCGAATGACGTGCGTGATCTCCATCAGGTGGTCGTCCACAATATTGGCTAAGTGATACGTGGGCATCCCGTCTGCTTTCAGCAGCACTTTGTCATCTAATTCGCCGCTCTGAAAAACCACTTCGCCCCGAATCAGGTCCTGGACGTGAATTGCGCGCCCGGGTTCCACTCTCAGGCGAATCACAAAAGGTGTTCCCGCTTTCAGGCGGCTTTCCACTTCCGTCTCCGAAAGGGTCAGGCTGTTGGATAAACCGCCGCGGGTCTGCTGATTGTAGGTAAAGTTTTCTTCTGCCTGTTTGCGGAGCGCCAATTCTTCGGGGGTATCGAAAGCGTAATAGGCATGTCCGCGTTGTACCAGCTCACGGGCATAATGATGGTATATTTCCTTGCGATCACTTTGGCGGTAAGGGCCTTTGTCGCCGCCAAAACCTACGCCTTCGTCGGGCAGCAGACCTACCCACTTCAAGGTTTCGATAATATATTGCTCGGCGCCCGGCACATAACGGGTTCGGTCGGTATCTTCAATTCGAAGGATGAAGGCGCCCCCTTGCTGTTTGGCAAAGAGATAATTGTACAATGCAGTACGTACACCGCCAATGTGCAGTGCGCCGGTAGGTGATGGAGCGAATCTTACGCGAACAGACATATATATTAAACTATAAAAAATCTGAACCACAAAGATATTGCTTCATTACCTTGTAGTCCGGATTCGTCGTCATGGGAGAAAAAAATGCGCGGCGACCGAAATGACAGCCGTCGCGCTTTGAATATACTTGCAGCAAAAGTAACTGTTTTCTTCTTTTGCGGAACCATCATGTCGTTAATTGGCAAAACCTTCACACCATCACCTCATGTATTTAGCCAAAACACCCGCTTTTGTTCAACGCCTCTTGCCCGGCTATACGTGGCGTATTCCGACGGAAGAACGGGTGTTGTACCTGACTTTCGACGACGGCCCTATTCCGGTTGTCACGCCCTGGGTGCTGGAAATGCTGCGTTCATTTGATGCCAAAGCCACTTTTTTTTGTGTCGGTGAAAATGTA
>JALHMA010000455.1 GCA_022844265.1 Saprospiraceae bacterium
GTTTGCCCTGCTGCTGACCTGCATCGAAGTAGCCGATGTATAAAAAACGCTCTTCGCCCGAAGCCTGAAAAGTGCCCGCAAACGGAATCCAGTCCATCTTTTTTATTTTTTTCAGGCTGTTTGTTTCGGTAAACGTGAGTGTAGGTTGTACGGTTTTCTGGTTGAACCGGCCCGTCAGATTTTCCGCCGATAAAAAAATCCCGAAGGATCTGAATTCTGTCCCGCGCAGGTTTAAATCGAACGATATGCGGTACGTTTCTCCTGCAATCAAAGGACACAACAATTCGGTAAACAGAAACGTCCGCATTCCCGGATCGTTGGACAACCGAATGGCCACTTTGCTGCCTTTGTCGTTTTGTAAATAAAATATCCGACCGTAATTCACTTCCAGCCATGCTTCCGGGGCACAGCGGGCTATAAATTCGGTGCAAATATTTTCATCTTCAAAGTCAGGGTTGGCGAGCAGATTTTGGGCGAAAACGTAAGGTTGGGTAGTGAAAAAGAAACAAATTCCAAAAAGAAGGGGAATTGCAATTGCTCGCATGTTTGGTATTTTTTTTTTACAAAACAAGAAAACTTTGGAAAAATACTTGAAAGAGAAAAGTTAGGCAAATACAGGGTTGTAAATTAAAAATTTAACTAATGTTTGTCCAGTCCGACCGGGATCATTATTTTTGATCCAGTTAAACTTTTCACTAAACCAACTTTCCCGGACATGACAAACGCAAACCCCCTGCTTTTACCCTGCATCCTGGCGGGGATGCTCCTCTTTTCACACGCCACAGCGCAAACCACCGTAGAATCGCTGCTCGATCAACCTGTGACCGACCTGCCGGCTTATGACACCACAACATGCAAAAACTGTATTTTTCTACATGTTGAGTACGGTACATCAGAATTTCTCAATATGGATGTGTTGAAACGTTTCAAAGCGGAAAATATCACGGAAGTAGAAATGGTATTTTCGTCGTTTTCGCGCAGCAAAGGTTTCAACCAACTGGCGCTTAATCGCGAACGGCTCACCAATCTTCAACGAGTGGCCGCTGAACTATTTGAAAATGAATCTATTAAGTGGTCGCTCCTGCGCCAGACGGCCTGCCGGTCTCTGGAAGAAAGTGAACAACTTTTCCACGGTTTTGTCGTACACATTCAACGCGGAAAGGCCGCGCCGGATGCTCAAGGGAAACTGGCGCCGGTTAAGCAGGATTTTACCAAAAATACTTCCAAGTCCAAGCCCTGCGGTACCCGTGATACGTTGATCCGCGATATGAATGTAAGTATGCGCGCCATCACCAAAAGAGAGTGCGAATACACGGGCTATTACATACCTAAAAACAAGAAAAAAGCGCGCGCGGGCGTCCGGTATGATAAAAAATCCTTTGGACGGAAAGCCGAGCGGAAATGCAAAACCATCGACCTCGGCTATGCCTACGATACGGCCTATTATGACCGGAAATATAAAGTGAATGCCTGTTCCGGTGAGCTGATAGATAAAACCCTAAAAATTGATCGAAGGGCCGACACCACCGTCATCGATGCGATGGACCGAAATTGGGAGGAGTGGAAAAAAGAAAAAGTGGTTGTGATTCAGGATGTTACCGGCAGTATGTCAGATTACGTGACCCAGATTCTGGTCTGGCATGAATTATATGCATCGAAAGGCGTGGAAAATTATGTCTTTTTCAACGACGGAAACGGCATAGACAATTCCAAAAAAGTCATCGGTAAAACGGGTGGGATTTACCACGTTCAATCGAACAAGTTGTCCGAAATTCAGGAAACGGCGCAACGTGCAGCCAGAGCAGGCAACGGCGGCGATAGCCCTGAAAACAATATCGAGGCGGCCATCTATGCGCAGGAGAAATGCCCGGATTGCTCTTCATTGGTGATGATCGTCGATAACTTCGCGCCGGTAAAAGATTATAAATTGATCGGATCTGTCAAAAAACCTGTTCACATAGTGGTCTGCGGCGGCAATGGCGAACAGGTACATTCCGATTATCTCAGTATTGCTGCCATCACGGGCGGCTCTGTACATACCTCTCAGATGGACCTTGATTTGAAAGGAAAAGCCATGGAAGGCGAGGTATTTGAAATGGGCGACCGAAAATATACCTTTAGCGGCGGGCGGTTTAATTTGGCAAAAGAATGATTTTGATGTACAAGAATAGTCGGCGGCCGCCATACCTTTATCTGCCGGATGCCGCGCTTGGCGCCTTCGGCAGATAAAGCAGCCGGTACAAAACACCGAGGCCCGACGGATCGCTCCGTCGGGCCTCGCTTATCATTCCACCGAACAAGGTTCGGTGTTACAGCATCCCTTTCACCAATTCGGCAAACGCCTCTACTGACAAAACGCCCTGGTCGCCTTCACCCTGCTTGCGCACGCTGATGGTGCCCGCTTCCACTTCCTTTTCGCCGACGATGAGCAGGAACGGAATACGTTTCATTTCGTTGTCGCGGATTTTTCGTCCGATGGTCTCGTTGCGGTCGTCCACGATGCCGCGCAGGTCGTCGGCTTCTAACTGTTGTTTGACCTGGTAGGCGTATTCCACAAACTTGTCCGACACCGGCAGGATGGCAAACTGCTCGGGGCTGAGCCAGAGCGGGAATTTGCCGGCGCAGTGTTCGATCAGTACGCCCGTGAAGCGCTCCATGGAACCGAACGGTGCGCGGTGGATCATCACCGGGCGGTGCGGCTGGTTGTCCGCGCCGATGTAGGTCAGGTCGAAACGTTCCGGCAGGTTGTAATCCACCTGGATGGTGCCGAGTTGCCAGGAGCGGCCGAGCGCGTCGCGTACCATAAAGTCGAGTTTTGGGCCGTAAAAAGCCGCTTCGCCGTAGGCAGTAATGGTATTCAAACCGGCTTCCTTCGCTGCGTCGATGATGGCTTGTTCGGATTTTGCCCAGTTTTCGTCGGTACCGATGTATTTGGCTTTATTTTCCGGGTCGCGCAGGCTGATCTGGGCGGTAAATTTATCGAAACCTAATTTGGCCAGCACGAATTGCGTCAAGTCCAGCACCGCGAGGAATTCTTCTTTCAGTTGCTCTTCTGTGCAGAAAATATGCGCATCGTCCTGCGTAAAGCCGCGAACGCGGGTCAGGCCATGCAGCTCGCCCGACATTTCGTAGCGGTATACGGTACCGAATTCTGCAAAACGAACCGGCAGTTCGCGGTAAGAGCGCGGGCGGTGGCCGTAAATTTCGCAGTGGTGCGGGCAGTTCATGGGTTTGAGCAAAAACTCTTCGCCTTCCTGCGGGGTGCGAATGGGCTGGAACGAATCCGCGCCGTATTTTTCCCAGTGTCCGCTAGTGACGTAGAGTTTTTTAGAGCCGATATGCGGCGTGATGACGGGCTGGTAACCGCGTTTGATCTGTTCTTTTTTCAGGAAATCCTCCAGGCGCTGGCGCAAAGCAGTGCCTTTCGGCAGCCACAGGGGCAGACCTGCGCCCACTTTTTCGCTGAACATGAAAAGTTCCAGTTCCTGACCGAGTTTGCGGTGGTCGCGCTTTTTGGCTTCTTCGATCATCACCAGGTATTCTTCCAGTTCCTTTTGTTTCGGGAAGGTGATGGCGTAGATGCGGGTCAGTTGTTTGCGTTCGATGTCGCCGCGCCAGTACGCACCGGCGAGGTTGAGCACCTTTACGGCTTTGATGTTTTCCGTGTTCGGAATGTGCGGGCCTTTGCACAGATCGGTAAAATTGCCCTGCTGGTAAAACGTGATCTGGCCGTCTTCGAGGCCCTCGATCAGTTCGAGTTTGTATTCGTCATTTTTTTCGGTGAAATACTTGATCGCATCGGCTTTGGACACCTCCGTGCGTTTGTATTCACTTTTGGTACGCGCCAGTTCCAGCATTTTCTGCTCGATTTTGGCAAAATCAGCGGGCGTAAGCACCCGGTCGCCTGTGTCCACGTCGTAGTAAAAACCATTGTCGATGGCGGGGCCGATGCCGAATTTGGTGCCGGGAAACAAATTTTCCAGCGCTTCAGCCAGCAGGTGCGCCGAGGAGTGCCAGTAGGTTTGTTTACCTTCTTTGTCCTCCCATTTGTGAAATACGATGCGCGCGTCAGCGTCGATGGGCCGGGAAAGGTCGCGGACTTCACCGTTGACCGAAGCGGCCAGGACAACGCGGGCGAGGCCCTCGCTGATGGACTTGGCCACATCGAGGGCAGTGGTTCCGGCGGCATACTGACGAATGTTGCCGTCGGGAAAAGTGATGTTAATCATGGAATAAAATTGTTTTAGCCCACCCAAACGAAAGGCGGGTGCCCGTGCTCCATACGAACGGAGGGGGCGGTTTGTGAAAAAGAAGCGCAAAACTAATGATGAATGATGAATGATGAACGATGAATTTTTGACTCGGCCGGTAAAGTGAACTTTGTTTTTTATTTTAAGATATTGATTTTCAATAAATTAGTATTTTTTCATCATTCATCATTCATCATTCATCATTCATCATTCATCATT
>JALHMA010000456.1 GCA_022844265.1 Saprospiraceae bacterium
GTCAACAACGACCTCGACGAAGGTCCCATTATCGTGCAAAATGTTATTCCGGTCGACCACACGTATTCGGTGCGCGACATGATTCAGTCGGGAAAAGATGTGGAAAAAATATCACTCGCGCGCGCCCTCAAAATGGTGTTCGAGGAAAAGGTATTTGTGCATGGGAATAAGACGATCATCTTTGATTGAATGATGAATTATAAATGATGAATGATGGATGATGAATGTTTGGATTTTCAGGCTGGAATAAGTGCAAGTACTTAATCAATCAATCCCATTTGAATATGTCAAGCGAATGTTCAAATGGTGAATATTCATCATTCATCACTTATCATTCATCATTTAAAACGCTTCCCACTCCATCCCCAATTCCAGCGTGGGGCTCCAGAATAGCCGTTCAAAATCGACCACCCGGTCACCTTCTACCACAATCCCTTCTGATTCAAGGAGTTGTTGCATCAGTCCGGGCGGATTGAAATGGTGTCTGCCGCTCAGTTCTCCCTTCCGGTTGAGCACGCGGTGTGCCGGAACCTGGTCGCCGAACTGGCAATTGTTGAGCGCCCAGCCCACCATGCGCGAGGAGCCGAGCGCCAGGAAATCGGCGATGGCGCCGTAGTTGGTCACGCGGCCGCGGGGAATTTGCCGCGCCACCGCATACACCAGGTCGTAATAAGTGGGCTGTTCTTTCATAACAAATCCGGTGATTTGATCATCAGCGTCAGGTCGCGGTATTGTTCCCAACTCAGTTCTTCCGGTCTTTTCTGGAAAAACGGATCTTCCATCAGTTGTTCTGCGGGCAAAAAGGGTTTGAGCGTATTGCGCAGCATTTTCCGGCGCTGGTTAAAAGCCGTTTTCACCACATGCCGGAACAGTTTTTCGTCGCAGTCGAGTTCAAAAACAGCCTTCCGGCTCAGGCGAATCACCGCAGACATGACCTTGGGCGGCGGATTAAAGGCTTCCGGCTCCACTGTAAACAGGTATTCCGGCGTATAAAAAGCCTGCGAAATCACGCTCGTGATGCCATACGTCCGGGAACCCGGCGGCGCTACGATCCGGTCCGCTACCTCCTTTTGAAACATGCCAACCATCTCTGGAATCTGCGCGCGGTAATCGAGCAGTTTAAATACGATCTGGGAAGAAATGTTGTACGGGAAATTGCCGATCAGGCAAAAAGGCGTTTCGCCGAATGTCGCTACCGGGTCGAACTCCAGAAAGTCCTTGAATATCAGGCGTTTGGCAAAATCGGGATAATGTTTTTGCAGGTACTCCACCATGTCGCGGTCGGCCTCCACCGCCCAGGTCTGGAAATCTTTTTTAGCGAGCAGGTGCTTGGTCAGCATACCCATGCCCGGGCCGACTTCGAGCACATTACCTGTTTCCGCTGCCAGCAGCAGGCTATCGGCGATGCGGGCTGCTATGTCGTCGTCTTTGAGAAAATGTTGTCCGTATGACTTTTTGGCTTGCATGGGGCAAAGATAAGTGCGAAGTCGATAGTGCGAAGTGCGAAGTGCGTAGCGTGCGCCGTATAAAGTGCGAAGTGCGAAGCGGGCAAAATGATTGAGATATAAATAATACATTTGGACGGTCTTTTGACTACGCTGCTATCTAATACCTTTGACTATTGCTGTTCTTTATATCCAAATTATTCGCATTCGTAACAATTTTATGATCATGAAAACACGATTTGTATCCATCCTTCTTTTTTTGAGTATCGGATTACTTATTGAATTAAGCGCCCAGCAACCTTTTATCGTACCGACAGAGGGTTTGGGCCAATATGGTTATCTCGAAATCAATGCGACGACCTATGCCCGACTTAGTTCTAACACCTTTAACGCAAGGGGATTGGCTGCCCGCTGGTGGACTGGCGCCGAGTATATCTACTATGCGGATGAGAACGCGGCCTGTATTCCGCGGGCATTTAACACTTCGGATTATGTGAGCAGTAATCATCTCAATTGGAGCGCCGGCGCCATTGTTTATGTATCTGTCCAATTCAAGGATTGCATCTTCAACTGGATTGGCAATTATAATGAACGCTCCTTCCAATTGATTGATGTCGATAATGCCTACGGCGGAGCCTTCGACGACGAAGTCACCGATAACCCGACAGGCGCCCAAAACCTGGTCGGTTCATTTACCATCAACTCCGGTGGCAGTGCTCTGACGCTCGACCGGCTATGGATCACGAATACCGGTACGGCCCAGGAGGGTTCGGACATTCCAAACGGCGGTATCCGTGTATATTACGAGGCTATTACCGGATCTGAAACGTACAGCGGCACAGAATCTTTCCAGACCTTATTTGGGGATTACGGTGGCAATAGCACCACCAACGAAGAATGGGGCAGCGACAATCTCAACCTGCCGGTAGGCGTCGCTGGTGTGCGTTGCTATATTGTTGTGTCCGATTTGGCGGCAACTTATACGCCGGGGCGAACAGCGCTCTTTCAGATTCAAAACGACGGGATTTCTTTCGAGCAAGTACGCGACGGCAGTTACAACAGGCTCAGAATCAATACTTTGGCCACTGCTCCCAGCGCCGCCCCGCTACCGGTGGAACTGCTCGATTTCCGGGCCGCGCTCCAAAAAGGGACAGTGCAACTCCAATGGGAAACCGCTTATGAACACAACAACGACCGCTTTGAAATAGAACGTTCGGTTGATGGAGCGCAGTGGTCGGCCCTCGGTGTCGTGTACAGTCGAAACGGCTCTTCCAGTGAAAAACAGGCATATACTTTTACAGATAAGCACCCTGTTACAGGCCTGAATTATTACCGCCTGAATCAGCTGGACTTAAACGGGGAATCGAAGTTTTCGCCCATTGCCATGGTGAAATCTGATCCTGCAAATGTTATCACGGTTTCTTCCAATGTTATCGGTAGTGAAATCGTCGAGGTTCGCCTGCCTTTTTCAACCGGAACGGGTCGTTTACTTTTATTTGAAGGTTCCGGGCGTCTGTTGCGGAGCTGGACGGTAGAGCTCGGTTCCGGAGAACCGGTTCAACTTGATCTTGCGGGAATTCCGGCGGGTTTGTTTTGGCTGCAACTGGACGGGGCTGCTCCTGTACGATTGGTTAAATTGTAGTAGGTTTTTCAACCGTACCTAACCAATGTCTTCAAAGCATGGAACGGCGCCTCATAGCGTTAAAAGTCCGAAGTCATCAGTGCGAAGTGCGAAGTCCGTAGAGTGTGCCGTTTCATGTTTGTCATTGTGGATGCTAAGTCGTCAGTGCGAAGTCTGTATATTTATTGTCAAATAACTACTCAATGGCTGCATTTCAAATACTCACCTGGCATCGCACGATGTTTATTGAAGACACGCTAAAACAATTGATTTTTCAATGAGCAAGATGATTGTCTATTTCATGGTCTTTTGTATACTCGCTTTGAGCGCCTTTTCTATGCGCCAATCTATAATTGAGTATCAAATAGCAACATCAGGCGATGATGTAACGGTAAGTGTTGTCCCGGGAAGTATCGTCTGTGGAACAAAAAGATCTTACGCCAAGGTGAGATACAAGGGTAAGCAGTACGACTTAAAAGTGTTTAGTTATATGTGCTACCAAATACAAAGCGGGGAACTCAAGACAATCGAATGCAAGTATTCTAGCAAATACGACAAACTGAGGCTTGTAAGTGGCACGGAGTTTACTGTAATAATTATGATGACTATCATGTGCGGCGGTCTTACCTTTTTTTTTGTGAAGGAATACGTATTGCCCAAGCGCCAAAATTCAATCTCGAAAAAAAAATAAATACACTGTTGTTCTTCCTTTCAGCCTCGCACACGCTAAAACCATTGATTTTTCCATGAAAAAGCCGATTTTCTTTCTCATAGCCTTTTGTGTGCTTGCAGTGGGCGTCCTTGCATTACGCGACGCTATTATTGATTACCAAATAGCAAAATCGGGCAATGACGTAATGGTAAGTGTTGTCCCGGGAAGTACAGTCTGTAAGACAAGAACGTGTTATGCCGAGGTGATGTACAATGGGAAACAGTACCGTTTAGATGTATTCAGGGATATGTGCAATGCGTTAATAAGCGGAAAACTCAAGACGTTTGAATGCAGATATTATAGTAAATACGACAAATTGAAGTTGGTAAATGGCAGAGAGTATTCTATATTAATTATGATGATCATCCTACTCGGTTTTTTTATCTTTATAGTTGTGAAGGAGTATATAAGCATTAAGCGTTAAAAGTCCGAAGTCCGTTGCAAGTCCGAAGTCATCAGTGCGAAGTGCGAAGTCCATAGAGTACGCCGTTTCACATTTGAGAAACCCAAGCATGAAACGGTGTACTCTATGGACTTCGCACTTCGCACTGTCGACTTCGCACTTACAACGGACTTTTAAGATTCGGCTCTTAAAACCTCCAGCGGCGGCTTGTTCACCACTTCCCGGCTGTTAAACAGCCCGATCAGCACCGTGATAATGGTGAT
>JALHMA010000457.1 GCA_022844265.1 Saprospiraceae bacterium
GTTGTGTACCTGAAAGACGGCGCGGAAATAAAAACCCTGGACACCCAAAATCCGGGTGAATGGCCTTTTGGGCGGATACTGCACCTGCTGGCGCCCCTGGATACGGTGCTGAAAAATGTAGATTCCACCCAGTTGGACAGCATCCGTTTTTCGCCGGTTTTTAAAAAACGCCCCCGCAGTTGGAACCAGACCAATTACGACCGCAATATCCTGGAGCAGCATATTTCGGCCCGCACCGGCCGTTATGTGGAAACCATCGCAAGAGCGGGACGCACCCAGTTTTTTACCCGAACCATTACCCCGCAGGCTACGGCTCCGGTACGCATCACGCGATACAGGGAGTTGCAGTTGCGCGAAGCCGGACAAGCCATTCCGCCCCAACCGAACATAGAAGAATCGAGTTCTCAAATCCCGGACAAGTCGAAAGTGCCGCTGGAGGATACGGAAAGTATGACTTTTCGCGAGTTGAATGACACCACCCGGCTGGTGCAGCCCGGCTGGTTGTTCCAGGTGCCCGATTACCTGGCTGCACCGCCGCTGAACAGTCCGGCTGCCAAACCGGAGACGCCGCGATTGGCGCAAATGGAAGAGCCGCAGGTTATCAACTTCCAGATGAGCGCCGATTCGATGCAACCTGCCCCGCGGCGGCCCGTCCGTACCGGTTCCCTGGTGGAATTTGGCAAAAACAACAGCGTTATCCGATTTTATCCTTCGCAGATCATACCGTACCGCCTGAAATTCAGAACGGATTATGTGTCTACCAATTTTGACAACAACCTGTTGTTTGAAGGGCTGGAAAGTTTTGCAGGTACGCAGGCCGGCATTCGCAATCCGCCGCTGGGCATTTTAATGAAAGCGAATTTTAAGGATTTGCTGGAAAATTACGTGCTGGAAGCGGGTTTCCGTTTACCTACTACATTCAATGGCGCGGAATACTATATCTGGTTTGACAATAAAAAACACCGCATCGACCGGCGCATTGCCTTGTACCGGAAGTCGGAAGTAAATGCCTTCAATAATGATTTTGGCGGCACCCGGCCACCGCAGCAGGTACAAATCCGAAACAAAGTCTTCCTCGGCCAATATGAATTGCGCTACCCTTTCGATGCCTTTTTCAGCCTCCGCGCCACCGCTACGCTCCGCCAGGACAAAGTGGACAGCCTGAGCACGGACATCATCACCCTGGAATCGCCGACCAACCGCGAACAACGCGGAGCCTTGCGCCTCTCCGCCGTGTATGACAATACGGTGGATGTGGACATGAACCTGAAAACCGGCACACGCGCCAAAGTATCCGTGGAAACCGTCAAACGACTCGCTTTTAACATCGATCCGAACTGGAGCCTGAAGTTCAACAAAGGGTTTATGACGGTACTCAGCGTCGATGCCCGACACTACCAGATGCTCGACCGGCGTTCGGTGCTGGCCGTCCGCTTCGCCGCCGCTACATCGTTTGGTTCGGAACGTATGCTTTATTTCCTGGGCGGTGTGGACAACGGGTTGTTTTCCACTTTCAACAATAATATTCCGATTCCGCAGGATGGTAATTTTGCTTTCGAAGCGCTGGCCACCAACCTGCGCGGATTTCCGATCAATATTCGCAACGGCAATTCATTTGCGCTGATAAATACCGAACTGCGCATTCCCATTTTTAAATATTTTTCTAAAAAACCGGTCATGGGCAACTTCTGGCGCAACTTCCAGATCACCGGCTTTTTTGATGTCGGTTCGGCCTGGCAGGGCGGTAATCCGTACGGCGGCGACAATCCGATCAATACCGTGACGCTGACGGAAGGCCCGGACGGCCAGGATCCGATCGTTATTATGAAAGTCAATTACTTCCGCGATCCGCTGGTGGCCGGTTACGGCGTCGGCGCGCGCGCTATGATTTTTGGTATGTACCTTCGGGCCGATTACGGCTGGGGCATTGAAACGCGGGTGGTGCAAAAACCGAGGTTGCATTTGGCTCTGGGAACTGATTTTTAGGTTAGTTATCCGTTATTAGTTATCAGGGTGGTAAGGTTTGGCATTTCTACATAATTAGCCGGCATTTCGATCGTATTTTGTTGCTTTCTAATGCTCAAAAAACAACTTATGCTTTTGACTAACCCCCGCGCTTTAGCCGGGGGAATCGAAGAAACCAAGATCAACGGGGTTTTAACCCCAGATCACTCATTTTGGGTTAAAACCCATCCGTGTTTATCCCGTTCATTTCCCCCGGCTAAAGCGCGGGGGTTAGTCAAAAGCATGAGTTGTTTTTTGAGCGTTACTTATCTAATAATGTCTGGCGTACTCTTGAACAATCCCATTTTTGAACATAATTTTACGCTCCACTTTTTTACCATACCAAACCTTACCACCCTGATAACTAATAACAGATAACTGATAACCAACTGTGAGGGAGACCAAATTCATAGAGCAGAACAAGGAAAAGTGGGCCGACTTTGAGCAAATGCTCCGGGAAGATCGCCGCGACCCCGACAAACTCAACGATCTGTTTGTGCAGATCACCGACGACCTGAGCTATGCCCGCACTTTTTATCCGAACCGCTCCGTTCGGATGTACCTCAATACGTTGGCGCAGCGCATTTTTCACAATATCTACCGCGGTAAACGTTTCCCGGCGGAACGCCTGCGCCTGTTCTGGACGGATGAATTGCCCCAGTTGATGTGGACTTCACGCAAAGCCTTGTGGTTGTCGTTTGCCATTTTCGCCCTGGCTTTTACCATCGGCGTGGTGTCCAGTATAATTAATCCTGATTTTGCCAGGGTCATCCTTGGCGATCAGTATGTAGACATGACCCTTCAAAATATCGAAAAGGGCGACCCGATGGCCGTGTACAAAGAATCCGGCCCATTGGGCATGAGTATCGGTATCGCTGCCAACAACCTTTTTGTGGCCCTGCGAACGGCAGTATTCGGTGTGTTGGCTTCCATCGGCACGGTATTTATCATGTTGTATAATGGTATCATGGTGGGCGCTTTTCAGTATTTTTTTATCGAACAAGGCGTTTTCTGGCCATCTTTTTTGACCATCTGGATTCACGGCACCCTGGAAATCAGCGCCATTATCATTGCCGGGGCCGCCGGTTTGGTAGCGGGATCGGGGCTCCTTTTTCCCGGCACATACCGCCGCTCGCAGGCTTTCCAGATCACCATGCGGCGCGGCTTGAAAATATTTGTCGGCATCGTACCCATCATCGTTTTGGCGGCTATTTTTGAAGGTTTTTTTACCCGATTTACGGAAACGCCCGATTTCATCCGCGGGCTTTTTATCCTGACTTCCCTCTTTTTTATACTCTGGTATTTTGTCTGGTTGCCCTGGCACAAAACCCGGACGGGCGCGTTCCGGCAACCGGTGCATGATAAAGAACTGCCGCCAGACCGGATGCAGGCCATTAATTTCAACGCCGTCAAAAATGCGGGAGAAGTACTGTCCGATACCTTTTCGGTCCTGTTCAGGCATCCAAAAATGACTTTAGGCGTTTTGCTGGGCGTCACTGCCTTGTTTATGGCCTGGGCCTTTGGATTGTCCACGGAAAAAACCAGTCAGACCTTTTCCTTTTCAGAAATACCGCTGGGCGTATTATCCGGTTCGGGCGATTTTTTTGGAGATGCGCCGGTGCCGATGCTCTATTATGTACAGATCATACTATTGTCCCTGCTGGGTGTTGCCGCTTTTCGGGCTTTGGAACTGGAAATGGATACATCGGAGCGGCCCCTGTTTCCCCGTTGGCGGGTGTGGTTGTCGGCGCTGCCATTGGCCTTGCTGATGCCCCTTTTTATCCTGTTTCTGCGCGCGGAAAACGGTGCTTTGGCCTGGATGCTCGCTATGGTGGCCTATCCGCTGCTGGCAGTATGGGCGGCGGTAATTTATTTTGAAAACCTTAATCCTGCCATCGCCCTGGTTCGGATGTTTCGCCTCATGCAGTGGGGGCCTGCTTTCCTGCTCGGCCTGATGACGGTGAACCTCACCCTGTTGTTTTTCCTGTTCCTCGACACACCCATCTGGCAGATGACCTTGCAATTGTTCAGTTGGCTGGCGCCGTCAGGCGGGGAATCGATGGCCATATTCAGTACGGTCACCACAACCTGTGTGGCCGGCATTTTGTTGTACCTCTTTTTCCTGATGATCCTGCTCGGCGGTGCATTGCAATATTTCTCTTTTCGGGAAATTGCCGATGCCGCCAGCCTGCAAAAAGGGATTGAACAAGTGGGGAAGGCGAGGCAGATTAGGGGGCTTGCAAGAGAGTGAGAGGTGAGAAGTGAGAGGGTGAGAGGGTGAGAGGGTGAGAGACTTCCCTCTTGGTGGCTCGATGGTTTTGGGTATGGTTTTTCAGGCCTGGAACCGTGAGTGGTGAGTAGTGAGTGGTGAGTAGTGAGTGGTGAGTAGTGAGTGGTGAGAGACTT
>JALHMA010000458.1 GCA_022844265.1 Saprospiraceae bacterium
GGGGGCTTCGCGCTTGGCATTAGTTGATATTTTGGTCAAATTTTCACTAAATGCCAAGCGCGAAGCCCCCGAAACACTAAACACCACACACCAAACACGATTCACAATTAGAGGCCTGAAACACCCAGGCTCAAAATACAACTAAATGCCAAGCAGGACGCCTCTCACCCTCTCATTCTCTCACCCTCTCACTTCTCACCTCTAAAAATCCGCCAGCCTGTTCCACCACGTGCGTTTCATCACGGCGAACACCACCACCAGCAGGGCCAGCACAATACCCAGTCCGGTCCACTGGGACAGGATCAGATACATAGGCAGCAGCATCAGCAGAATCTGGCCGCTCATACCCATAAATACGTTCAGGATATTGATACCGAGGTTTTTGTTCCTTTCAAAACCGGCGTCTTCCGCAACAGCCATCTCATGTATAGGTTTCCAGAAGCCCCAGGGGCGCACGGTTTTATAAAAGTTCAGCAAGGTGGCCGTGTTCGTAGCCGGTCCGGCATAAGTGCCTGCTATACAGGCTATTAACTGTATAACGATAAATACCGGGAAGAAATACAACATGCGGGTTCCGTCAAAATAGTTGGTAATGCCGCTAACAGACAGCGCCGGAGGAATCGCGCTGACGACGATTCCGGCCAGCATACCGTAAAAATAACCCGTTGCATTGAAGCGCCACCAATACCATTTCAGCACATTGGCGCACACAAAACCGCCGTACAAACCGGCTGTGATAATGTTGAAAATCATATTCACATCCTTGATCACCAGGCCCAGTCCGATACCGAATGTCACCATGATGATGCCGCTGAGGTAGCTCATGGTGATGATTTTTTTGCGCGGGGCTTCCGGCTCGATATATTTCAGGTAAATATCATTCACCATGTAGGCTTGTGCGGCGTTGAGGGTGCCGCTGAAATTGCTCATAAAGGCCCCGAGAAAACCGGCCACGACCAGCCCGATCAGGCCCACCGGCAGGAATTTGCTGATGACGGCAGGCATGATACTTTCAAAATTCGTCACGCCGTCCGGGCCGGTGTGCAGGTTGAGTTCGCGGTAATACAGGATGCCGAGCACACACAAACCCATTGTCATAAAATAGCGGATCGGCATCAGGATAACGGAAATGAATCCGCTCATTTTACTGGCTTCTTCCGGGCTGCGGGTGCTCAGAATTTTCTGGCAATCGTAATTGGGCGCCGGACCGGCCAGGCTTTTCATAATACCGCTGATGAGCATCATACCCACGATGGCCGAGAACAATTCATAGCCGTCCTGTTGCAGCTTCACGGCGGCATCGTCAATCATATTGCTCCAGTCAAGCCCCAGATTTGTCCCGAAAAACGGTGAATCCCAGCCATTGGGAACATTGTTCAGCACACCCGCGCTACTGCCGCCGAGGTGGTACATGGCAATGCTGCCCACACAAAGGGAGCAAACGATCATAATCATATATTTGATAAAATCTGCTAGTACAATCCCGTGCATCCCGCCGATGATGCTGTAAAAGGTCGCAACGAGACAAATCAGTACGCCGTAGAATTGCGCCGTGTTGTGTTTGGAAACCTGCAATGCCGCATTGAACTCGGCTGAACCGGGTGCAAAAGCCGCTTCTCCGTGGCTCAGAAACGGGAACATGCCACTGATGCGTTCGTAAGGCAGGAAAATTTGCAGAAACTCACCCACGCCGACAAAAGCGTACGCCATGTAACCGATGCACAGCAGCAGGGCAAACACCACCACAATCACGTGGCTTTGCGCTACGCCCCTGTCTGTGCGTCCGAAACGGGTGCCCAGCCACTCAGCGCCGGTCGTGGCATTGCTTCGCCGCAGCCAGCGGCTCAGAAATACCATCAGAAATATCTGGTTGAAAACCGGCCACATCCAGGGAATCCAGACGCTTTTAAAGCCGTATAAAAAAGCCATACTCACCAACAGCATCGTTCCGCTGATGTCGAACATGTCGCTCGCGTCGCTCAGGCCGAGCATGTACCAGGGAAGGCTTTTGCCGCCCATCAGGTAGGCGTCTTTACTTTTTCTGGCCTGATTTCGCATGTAATAGCCCAGCATGACCATCATCGCGAAATACATCAGGATAATCACCAGGTCAATGGTAGAAAGAAGGAACATAGGAGTCTTGTCGTTAACGGGTAGGTGTAATTCGTTTCGTTTTGTTCTGAAAGGCGGTAAAGGTAAACGCCGAATTTTTTCAACCAAAAGAAAAACTGTAAATACTTCTACAATTGCCTATTATTTATTTTAATACCCAAATAATAATGGGGAAAATACTACAATGGCCAACAATTTCAGGACAATATTCTTTTTGAATTGAAAAGGGAAAACGCGTTCTTGCGCGCGGTTTGAGGTGTCATCTGCCAGGTAAGAGCAGGTGACATCTCAAACCGCGTTAATATCAGCCCCAGCGGGGCGGTAAGGTTTGTAGCCCAAATGCACACCAAAACACGAGCCCCAGCGGGGCGATAATATTTCACAACTATTACCGCCCCGCTGGGGCTAGCAATGAATGATCGCTACTGACGCAACTACAAACATTACCGCCCCGCCGGGGCTTTTTTCAATCTAAGCACATGAACAAAAAATTTCCCGATTCCTTCGTCTGGGGGAGCGCCACTTCCTCCTATCAAATCGAAGGAGGCTGGAATGCAGACGGCAAAGGCCCTTCCATCTGGGATGTATTCTGTATGATACCGGGCAAAATACAGGGCAACGACAACGGGAATATGGCCTGCGACCACTACCACCGCTTCCGGGAAGATGTGGCGCTGATGCAATCGCTCGGACTGAAAGCCTACCGGTTTTCTATTTCATGGTCCAGGATCATGCCTGCGGGTCGGGGCGCCGTCAACCAGGCAGGTATCGATTTTTACAATCAACTCATCGATGCGCTGCTGGAAGCGGGTATAGAACCCTGGATCACCCTGTACCATTGGGATTTACCCGCTGCACTCCAGTTTGAACTGGACGGCTGGATAGGCGATGACATTTCGGATGTATTCGCCGCGTATGCCGAAGTCTGCTTCCGGCATTTCGGCGACCGGGTGAAAAACTGGATTACCATCAATGAAGCCTGGGTAGTTGCTATTCTGGGCTACGGACACGGCGTGTTTGCCCCCGGAATAAAATCTGCCGACCTGCCTTATCGCGCCGGGCATAATTTGCTCAAAGCACACGCAAAAGCCGTGGAGGTATATCGAAAACAGTATCAAACCGCGCAGGGCGGGAACATCGGCATCACCAACAACTGCGACTGGCGCGAACCGCTGACCGACAGCGCCGCCGACGTGGCCGCCGCCGAAAGGGCGCTCGAATTTTTCCTGGCCTGGTTTGCCGATCCCGTTTACAAAGGAGATTATCCAGCCTCTATGAAGGAGCGCTTAGGCGACCGGCTGCCTGCTTTTTCCGAAGCAGAAAAACAACTGCTCCGAGGCTCTTCCGATTTTTTCGGCCTCAACCATTACACCACCATGTACGCTGCCGACGCCACCCACGGCGCGGAGGGCGGCAGCGTGTACGGCAACGGTGGTCTTTCGGAAGACCAGGATGTCAGCCTGAGCGTGTCGCCCGACTGGAAAATGACGGATATGCAATGGGCCATCGTGCCCTGGGGCTGCCGCAAACTGCTGGAATGGATCGCCGCGCGGTATGACAACCCGCCCATTTACATCACGGAAAATGGCTGCGCTTTCGATCCGGCGCCTGTCGATGGACAGGTGAACGACCGGGACAGGGTTGCTTTTTTTGAAGGATACTTAGCCGCTATTCACGAAGCCATCGGAAATGGCGTCAACATGAAAGGTTACTTCATCTGGTCTTTGCTCGATAATTTTGAATGGGCATCCGGGTATTCCAAAAAATTCGGCATTACCCATGTGGAGGAAGGGTCGTTGAACAGGATACCGAAGGCTTCGGCGCTTTGGTACCGGGAGGTGATTAGGCGGAACGGACTTTGATAAAGTGCTCTATTTGCCGAGCTCGACATTTTTTACCACATAGGCACATAGATTTATCACATAGTTCACATAGTTTTTAGGATAGGCTTGGGGAACATAGCCCAGAAGTGGCAAATAAATCTTTGGTCAAGTGCTAAATTTGACAAAGTTGTCAAATTTTCTCGTTGCGTTTGGCAACAATAATTTGGCACGAAAAAACCAGTTGCTCAACAGATATTAAGATCAAAAGTGGATAGTATAATCCAAGGTGTCTCCTACGGTAAAATAAAGAGAATCGCTAAACGGGGCGGTGTCATGTGGAGAAAAACTGCTCCCTCCCCAATAAAATGTTGTGTACTCATTCGCCATTGTTGGATATACATAGTTCTGTTGCTGACCTTGCCCGATAATTAAAGGAGAAAATTTTATCACTCCCCAAGAGGTTCGG
>JALHMA010000459.1 GCA_022844265.1 Saprospiraceae bacterium
CGACCGTCACCATTTCCACCCAAAAGACAGATAATCAAATCATTATAAAAATAAAAGACAACGGAACAGGCATTCCTGATGAAGTAAAAGCCAAAATATTCCAGCCGTTTTTCACCACCAAACCGACTGGGAAGGGTACAGGACTGGGGCTTTCGCTGGCGTATGATATTGTGGTGAAGGGGCATGGGGGGACGCTGGAGGTGGAGAGTGTGGAAGGGGAAGGGACGGCGTTTGTGGTAAAACTGCCGGGCAAATAAGTTTTACAGGAACAAAACTGTACATTTGTAACACTCAATCTTCAGAATGACGACCAACCACATAGAAATTATATTGTGCCGACAATTGGCCGACTTCCTAACGGTGCCCGTATTCCTGACCGATCCGGAAGGAAATCTGCTTTTTTACAACGAACCGGCGGAAGAGCTACTCGGCAAGCGGTATGACGAAACCGGACAGGTGTCCGTCGAAGAATGGTCAACTGTTTTTAAACCGCTGGATCTCGACGGAAACATCCTTCCGCCGGAATCCCTGCCTTTGGTCATAACACTGACAAACCGGCAACCGGCATCCGGAGTATTCTGGATTGAAAGCCTGACCGGTGAAAAAAATAAAATATCGGTCACCGCTTTTCCGATCATCGGTCGTCCCGACCGTTTTCTGGGAGCGGTCGCCATTTTCTGGAAGACCACAACACCATGAAGATCACCATTTGGGGTACCCGCGGCTCACTGCCCGCGCCAAGCCCCGAAAACAACCATTTTGGCGGGAATACCTCCTGTGTTTCGGTAGAACAGGGCGATGCCTTTCTCATTCTGGACGCCGGTTCGGGTATCCGCCGCCTGGGCAATCATTTTCCGCCAGGGATATCCCGGGTCGACATCCTGCTCACCCATTTACACCTGGATCACATCATAGGACTCGGTTTTTTTCTCCCGCTTTACAATCCGGCAATACACGTGAACATTTATGGCCCGACGGGGCATAAAGAAAATTTGTTGAAACGTTTACAGCGATACCTGTCGCCGCCGCTGTTCCCGATCCGTTTACAGGACCTTCTCTCTCCACCCAATTTGATTGAAATAAATGAAAGCGCTTTTGACATTGGGCCTTTTCATATAAAATCCTCTTACATCTGCCATCCGGGACCGACACTGGGCTTTCGGGTAGAAAACGAAAAATCTGTTTTTGCCTACATGCCCGATCATGAACCGGCCCTGGGTTCTGCCCATTTTCCGTCGGAACCGGCCTGGACTTCCGGTTACGCCCTGGCGCAGGGAGCCGATTTGCTGCTGCACGATGCGCAATATACCGAGGAAGAATACCGGCCCCGCGTCGGTTGGGGGCACAGCACCATGAGCGATGCTTTGAAATTCGCAGAGCTGGCAGCCGTAAAAAAAATGTTGTTTTTCCACCACGACCCTTCCCATTCCGATGAACGCCTCCAGCAGCTGCAACAGAAAGCCATGGAAAATAACCACTTCTCTTTTAAAACAGGAATTGCTGCCGAGGGCGACGTTTTTTATTTATAATACCTTCTGAGTTTTTTACCTTTATAGCCAACGAAACCATACGATCATGTCCAACCTTTCCCGTCGCCAGTGGCTTAAAGCTGCAGGCTTGCTTACCGGCTCCCTGCCTTTTACAGGTGTGAGCGGAAAAACCCTGCCTTTTGAATCTCCAACCCCAACCCTGCAGCACCTGCCGCCCGGCATCAGTGTCAAGTTGAATTCCAATGAAAATCCGTACGGCCCCTCTTCCGCCGTGCGTCAGGCCATTACCGGCGCTTTTGACAAAATTTGTCGATATCCCTGGGTTGCAGCCGACGAAGTAAGGCAAAAAGTGGCCGCCAAAGAAGGTGTCAGTCCCGACCATGTGCTGCTCACGGTAGGTTCCACAGAGGGGCTTAAAATTACCTCGCTGGCGTTGGGTTTGCACGACGGAGAAACCATCGCCGGATCACCTACTTTTGAAGCGATGTTGCGTTATTCCGAAACATTTGGCGGTTATGTCAACCGGGTACCAACCCTGACCGACGAAAACCTGACGCTCGATATCGACGAGATGGAACGCCGCACCACTTCCAATACCCGGCTTGTTTTCGTCTGCAATCCGAACAACCCGACCGGCAGCATTTTGCCCGCTGCCCGGCTGCGCGATTTTTGTGAAACAGTATCCGGCAAAACGGTTGTTTTTTCAGACGAAGCCTATTTCGATTATGTGACCGAACCCGGCTATCCGAGCATGGTTGAACTGGTGAAAAAAGGCGCCAATGTCATCGTATCGCGCACATTCTCAAAAGTATATGGCTTGGCGGGTATCCGCATCGGTTACCTCGTCGCGCGCCCCGACCTCATTCGTCGCATCGATGCTGCACAAATTGATTCGCCCAACATACTGGCGCTAAACGCGGCCAATGCTGCGCTGGACGACCGGGAATTTTATCAATTCAGCCTGAAAATGAACGCGGAAGGTAAAGACCTGATTTACCAAACCCTCGACGCACTGAAAATGCCCTATGTACGCAGCCACGCCAATTTTGTATTTTTCAAAACCGGCAGAGACATCAGCGGCGTCATGCGCGATATGCGGGAGCAGGGCGTTGAAGTGGGGCGCCCGTTTGCGCCGCTCAACGACTGGTGCCGCGTGAGCACTGGCAAACTGGAAGACATCAGGGTGTTCCAACAGGCGATGTTAAAGGTTTTTGGGTGAATGTATTAAAAACTGATTTTTACCCGGCACTTAAATACCTGAAATATGAAAATCTTAGTCGTAGACGACGAGCAAGACATCAAAACTTTATTTGAGCAGCGTTTTCGCCGCGAAATCCGGGAGGCTACGCTTGCTTTCTCGTTTTGTTATTCGGGTGAAGAAGCGCTTACATACCTGCAAGAGCACTCCTCGGAGGCCATCCTGATTTTATCCGATATCAATATGCCCGGCATGAGCGGACTGGAACTCCTGCGCCGAATCCGGGAAAAATCGCCGGAGCCGCCGCCGCTCATTTTTATGATCACGGCCTACGGCGATCCTGAAAAACAGGGAGAAGCCATGCGGCTGGGCGCCAATGACTTTTTGAATAAACCGCTGGATTTCAGCGCACTCAAGCAAAAATTATCCAACCTCGTATGAGCGCTAAACATAAAATATTGGTCGTGGATGACGAAGACGATATTGGTCAACTTATCCGCCAGAAATTCCGCCGCGAAATCCGCGAGCAGGAGTACGAATTTGTGTTTGCAAAAAATGGCAGGGATGCCCTGGTGAAACTCGGAGATAACCCCGATACCGAAATGGTGTTCAGCGACATCAATATGCCCGAAATGGATGGGCTGACGCTCCTGGACAAAATTGCAGAATCCAGCCCCCTGCTCAAAACTGTTATTATCTCCGCATACAGCGATATGGATAATATCCGGGTCGCGATGAACCGGGGCGCCTTCGATTTTATCTGCAAACCCATTGATTTTCAGGACTTTAAAAGCACCTTGCTGAAAACGCTGCAATCCTGTCAGCAAATCAGGGATACCATCCGGGCGGTGCAGGAAAACAATATCCTGAAAATGTACGTGGACAACAGTGTGTTGCGGTTTATGATCAGTCAGGAGTTTGAATCCTCCCTGTTGGTGAGCGAAACCATTGAAGCGACGATCGTCTTTATTGATATTTCCGGGTTTACGGCTATTTCGGAGCGCGAACCGCCCGATGTGGTCATCCAGTTGCTCAACAAGTATTTCGACATCATCGTGAAAGCCATCATCGCCGAAGGCGGTAATGTGGACAAGTTTATGGGCGATGCTGTGCTGGCTGTTTTCAAAGATGCCGACCACCTCGGCCGGGCCATTCGGGCAGCCCAGTCTGTCAATGCCCATATTCAGTCTATTGAAGACCCCCTGTCAGAAGCGCAAACGTTTTTCCCAAAAGTATCCATCGGCATCAATACCGGCGAAGTGGTGTCCGGCAACATCGGCTCGGCTACCCTGCGCAGGTTCGATTATACCGTCATCGGCGACGTAGTTAATACCGCCCAACGGCTCCAGTCGGCGGCCAAACCCGGACAGATTCTCATCAATCAATCGACTTTTGAAAAAACGGACGATCGGTTTCAGTTTCAAAAAATCGGGGAAGTGGCGCTGAAAAACAAGGCAAAACCGGTAGTGGTATTTGAGGTGCTGGGCTAACCCGGGCATCAACCAAAGGCAAAACGGAACAATTCATTCCACTGCCTTCCGAAACTTCTCCAGATCAGGTTTCACACTGCGCTCCCGTTTCAACTCATACTGATAAACCGCCCGCCCCAGTTTTGCCAGAAAAGGAAACCCGATGGTATCATATTCATATTGATCGTCGTTGAAAATGCCATCTGCATTACAG
>JALHMA010000460.1:0-288 GCA_022844265.1 Saprospiraceae bacterium
GGAGGAACCGGCGCCCTGGAATACAGCCTCGACGGGCAGAATATCCAGTCAGGTAATGTTTTTGAGCAGGTGGAAGACGGAATTTATACCCTGATCGTTCGCGATGCCAACAACTGCAGCGCAACGGCACAGGTGATCGTAGCCAATAACAGCCTGCTGGCTTTGCTCGAAGCGAATACGCAGATTTCCTGTTTTGGAGGCAGTGACGGCAGTATTACTGCAAATGCAGCAGGAAACCAGCCGCCTTTTGCATACAGCCTGAACGGTATTGATTTTCAGGCATCTCCT
>JALHMA010000460.1:298-4329 GCA_022844265.1 Saprospiraceae bacterium
ACTTGTGGCGGGCGCCTACACCGTCACCGTACGCGATGCGGGTAATGTGACAACAACGACCAATGAAGTAGTCCTGAATGAACCCGGCCAGTTGCTGGTATCTTCAACAGTAGACATCAACGATATTAGCATCGTTCCTTCCGGTGGAACGCCGCCTTATTCCCTGACAATCAATGGAATAATAGCATCGGACACCTTTGTATTTGTTGATCTGGCGGGAGGCGACTATACCTTTGTAGTAATGGATGCAAATGGTTGTACCGCAAGTGCAGAGGCCACAGCATTGGGCAACACAATAGCCCTGACTTTAGTGACAGCCGGCCCGGTTTCCTGCAATGGCGACAGCGACGGTGTCATTGGCATTTGTGTGGATGGCGGTATTGCGCCGCTAAGCGCTGTCATCACGCCGGCACTTGGCAGTTACGCGGGCAGCACCGGCAATTGCGCGCTGCTGGCAGCTTTCAGCGATCTGCCACCGGGCGAATACAGCATCACCATTACCGATGCGGGCGGGTTTTCGAATATCACAAGCGCTACCGTGACGGAGCCGGAGCAGATAGCAGTAAGCGCTTCCAACCAGGGTGATACGATTTTTGTCAGCGCAACGGGCGGTACTTTCAGTTTCGAATACAGCCTCGACGGCTCCAACTGGCAGGCATCGCCGGTATTCCCGGGATTGCAAGATGGTAATTACACCGTCTTTGCCAGAGACATCAAAGGCTGCACGGATTCGATCGAATTTTTCCTGAACAGTGTACATACCATCGACCTCGCATCTGCCTGGGGCTTGAGCGTTTCGCCCAATCCCGGAACCGGGTTGTTCCAATTGAACATGCAACAAGCGCCTGCTGCGCTGCGCGGAGAAGTATTTGACCTGACCGGCCGCTCTTTGCGCCGGATGGACTTTACACCGGGCAATGGGGCATTCCAGGCGCTGATTGACGTACAGGATTTGCCGCAGGGCATCTATATATTGCGGCTGACAGACGGCGTGCGAACGGGCGCGCTGCGACTCAGTATCGCGCGTTAAAAATGATTTGATGCTGTGGATAACTTCCGGGCCGCAAACTTTGCCATTCTCCTACGATTTGATGTACTTTTGTCAGTAGATGAGCAACTTTATTGTTTCGGCCCGGAAGTATCGTCCACAGCGCTTTCAAGACGTTGTGGGGCAACAACACGTTGCAGGCACCCTCAAAAACGCATTGGCTACCGACCATGTCGCACATGCCTTCCTGTTTACGGGACCGCGCGGGGTGGGCAAAACGACCTGTGCGCGTATTTTAGCCAAGATACTCAACTGCGAAAACCGCACGAAAGACTACGAAGCCTGCGATACCTGTGCTTCCTGCAAATCTTTCAACGAAAATGCCTCGTTCAATATCATTGAACTGGACGCCGCCTCCAACAATTCGGTGGAACATATACGGGCGCTCACGGAACAGGTGCGTTTTCAGCCCCAGCAAGGCCGTTACAAGGTGTTTATCATCGACGAGGTGCACATGCTCTCCAACCAGGCCTTTAATGCGTTTTTGAAAACGCTGGAAGAGCCGCCGCCTTATGCCATTTTTATCCTTGCCACAACGGAAAAGCATAAAATCATTCCGACCATCCTTTCCCGCTGCCAGATTTTTGATTTCCGGCGCATTACGGTAGCGGATATGGCCCTGCATTTGAAAGGTATTTGTGAGAAAGAGGGCATCGAGGCCGAAGAGGACGCCCTGCACATCATCGGACAAAAGGCGGACGGCGCGCTGCGCGATGCCTTGTCTATTTTCGACCGCATTACCAGTTTTTCGGGTAAAAAAATCCGGTACAGCGATGTGATCGAAAACCTGAATGTGCTCGATTACGACTATTATTTTCAAATAACGGACGCTTTGCTGGCTGAAGATGCCGCGGTGATCCTGAATTTGTTCGACCAGATTTTACGCAAAGGATTTGAGCCGGATATTTTTATAAGCGGTCTCGCCGAACACTTGCGCAACATCCTCGTTTGTAAAGACGCTTCTACTCTGGCCTTGCTGGAAGTGGGCGAATCGCTCCGCGAACGCTACCGGAAACAGGCCACGCTCACGCCCGCTACCTTCCTGCTGACGGCCCTGAACCTCTGCAACGACTGCGATATTAACTTCAAAATGGCCCGCCACAAACGGCTGCACGTTGAAATGGCGCTGCTGAAAATGTGCTATATCCACCGCGCCGTACCTGCCGCAGTACAGGAAAAAAAAACGACTGACCTGACGAAAGACCGCGTACAGGCAGTTACAAACGCCTCCAATGCCACGCCAGCGGCCATTCCGGCGCCACCGCCGCCCAAAACAGGCAACGGAAATGCCATGCCGCTGGATCGGAATGAAATGATTGCCCTGGCTTCCGGTATCCGGCAGGGTGTCAAAAAAGCGGAAAGTATCCCGCTGCGCCTCGACGCATACGACCAGGCTGTAGAAGTGGAGGAAGCCCACAAAGCCAGCCTGCAAAGCCGTCTTTCCCTCGAAAATATTCAAACGGAGTGGGCCGCTTACGCCAATTCAATCGAATCCAATCTTTTGCGGATGGCGCTCACCGGCGCTGACCTGCAACTCAACGGGCATATTTTGCTGGTTACGGTTAAAAGTATTACCGACCGCAACCACGTGCAGGGCGAAACCCTGCGCCTGCTCGATACCCTGCGCCGCCGCCTGCACGATATGTCCCTGAAAATCGAACTGGCCATCGATGAAACGAAAGCGCAGGAACAGCTGGTCGCACGTCCACAGCGTGCCTTGACAGCCAAAGAAAAACTCGAAAAACTCAAAACCGCCAATCCTATGGTGGATGAGTTGATGCGGCGTTTTGATTTGAAACTCGACGAATAACAGATAACTACACATGAACCACCCTTCCAAAGTAATCATCGTCGGCGCCGGACTTGTCGGCTCCCTGTGGGCCGTATTTATGGCCCGGCGCGGCTACAACGTACAGGTATACGAACGCCGGCCCGATATGCGCGCTGCCGGTTACCGGGGCGGCCGCTCTATCAACCTCGCCATGAGCGAACGCGGCTGGAAAGCCATCGAAATGGCCGGAATCCGCGATAAAATCGAAAAAACAGCCCTGCCAATGCCGGGTCGCATGATGCACGCCATCAGCGGCGAACTGACCTTTCAGCCGTACGGAAAAGAGGCAGAGGCCATTTATTCGGTGTCGCGTGGAGGCCTGAACCTCGAACTACTGGAAATAGCCGACAGTTTTCCCAACGTGGAATTTTTCTTTGAACACCGCTGCGTGGAGGTCGATCTGGACCTGCCTTTTATCACGTTTGAAGATATGCGCAGCGGCGAAACGAAATTGGTGGATGCGCCGCTGATCTTTGCTACCGACGGCGCTTTTTCCGCTGTGCGGTACAGCCTGCAAAAAACGGATCGTTTCCAGTACACACAGTTTTACCTCGAACACGGCTACAAAGAACTGTCCATCCCGCCCGCTGCCGACGGTGGTTACCGGCTGGATCCGAAAGCGCTGCACATCTGGCCGCGTGGCAATTTTATGATGATCGCCCTGCCGAATGCCGATTTCAGTTTTACCTGCACGCTGTTTCTGCCTTTTGAAGGGGATGTTTCGTTTGAAAATTTGCAGTCCGACGAAGCGGTGCTCGCGTTTTTCGGGTGTTATTTCCCGGATAGCCTGGCATTGATGCCTACTTTGACAAAGGATTTTCGGGAAAATCCCACCTCCTCTTTGGTTACTGTTAAATGCAGGCCCTGGCAATGGCAAAACCGCATCCTGCTGCTGGGCGACTCGGCACACGCGATTGTGCCGTTTTACGGACAGGGCATGAACGCCGGTTTTGAAGATTGTACCATCCTTGACGGCCTGCACGACCAGTTCAACGGCGACTGGTCCCAAATCATCCCCGTTTTTGCCAACGCCCGCGCTGCCGACGGCGACGCTATTGCGGAACTCGCCCAGCGCAATTTTATCGAAATGCGCGACCTCGTCGGCGATCCCAAATTTTTATTGCGCAAAAAAATTGCCGCCCACCTGCACGC
>JALHMA010000461.1 GCA_022844265.1 Saprospiraceae bacterium
ATGTCCATCTCCAACCTGCGGCTTCGCTCCGCACTGATTTCCGTTTATTCCAAAGACGGCCTCGAACCCCTGATCCGTCGACTGCATGCCCTGGGTGTGCAATTGTACAGCACAGGCGGCACCCAATCGTACATTCAGAAACTCGATATTCCGGTAACGGCAGTGGAAACGCTGACCGGCTTCCCGAGCATCCTCGACGGGCGGGTCAAAACCCTGCACCCTGCCGTGTTCGGCGGACTGCTGGCGCGCCGCGAGCCGGAGCATCTGGCGCAACTCAAAGAGTACAATATCCCTGAAATCGACTGTGTCATCGTGGATTTGTACCCTTTTGAAGATACCGTAGCCAAAAGCAACGACGAAAAGGAAATCATTGAGAAGATCGACATCGGCGGCGTATCGCTCATCCGCGCCGCCGCCAAAAACTGGCAGGACGTGGCTGTGGTGGCCAGTAAAGAAGAATACAAGTTATTCCTTGATCTGCTGGATGAACAGGAAGGCGAGTTGACCGGTGACGACCGCCGCGAACTGGCGCGCCGGGCTTTTAAGGTGACTTCCAATTACGACATCGCCATTTTTAACTGGTTCAACGAGGGCACCACGGATATCGCTTTCAAATACTCCATACACCGCTCCGACATCCTGCGCTACGGCGAAAACCCGCACCAGAGCGGCGTGTTTTTCGGCGATTTTGAAAAGGTGTTCGACAAACTGAGCGGCAAAGCCATTTCCTACAACAACCTCGTCGACATCGATGCGGCGGTGCAACTGATGCGCGAATTCCAGGTCGGAAAACCCTGTTTCGCTATTCTCAAACACACCAATGCCTGCGGCGTCGCCCGGCGCCACACCTTGCTGGAAGCCTGGCAGGCGGCTCTGGCCTGCGACTCCACTTCGGCTTTCGGCGGCATTTTTATCTGCAATACGACAGTCGATCTGGCCACTGCACAGGAGATCAATAAACTGTTTTACGAAGTATTGATCGCGCCCGATTTTGCGCCCGATGCGCTGGAATTGCTGAAAAAGAAAGAACAGCGTATCTTATTGAAAATCAAAAGTTACGAAAGCCAGAAACGCTCTTTCCGCAGTCTGCTGAACGGCGTGGTGGAACAGGATACCGACCTGAAAACAGAAACCGAAGCCGACCTGAAAACGGTTACCGCTCGTGTTCCAACGCCCAAAGAAGTGGGCGAACTGATTTTCGCGGCCAAATGCGCCAAACACCTGAAATCGAACGCTATCGCCCTGGTCAAAGAGCGCCAGTTGATCGGTATGGGTTGTGGCCAGCCGAGCCGGGTCGATGCGCTGCGCCAGGCGATTGCCAAAGCCCAATCCTTTGGCTTCGATCTGAATGGCGCAGTGATGGCCTCCGACGCATTTTTCCCCTTCCCCGATTGTGTGGAAATCGCGCATGAAGTGGGAATTACAGCGGTGATCCAGCCGGGCGGCTCCATGAAAGACCAGGATTCCGTGAATGCCTGCAATGAGCGGGGAATGGCCATGGTGATGACGGGTTTCCGGCATTTCCGGCATTGATGCGCTTGCGCGTACCAAGTGGGATGGGAACACGGATGAAACGATTGGACACGGATTTTGCCCGCCGTAGAGGGATTGGAACACGGATGAAACGGATTTTTGCGGATTAAAACGGATTTTGCCCTCGTAGAGTAATGACAACACGGATCACACGGATGACACTGATTAACGCGGATTTTCCCGCTTTAGAGTTGACCTGCTTTTTTTAAGAGTGAATATTATTTGATCAGTGTCAACTCTAAAGCGGGAAAATCCGCGTTAATCAGTGTCATCCGTGTGATCCGTGTTGCCATTACTCTACGAGGGCAAAATCCGTTTTAATCCGCAAAAATCCGTTTCATCCGTGTTCCAATCCCTCTACGGCGGGCAAAATCCGTGTCCAATCGTTTCAATCCGTGTTCCATTACTCTAAGAAGGGAAAAATCCACATAAATCCTTACTCTGCAACACCATGCAAAAGACACTTTTTATTTTCTTTATTTGCTTTTTAACCCAAGCAATCACAGCCCAAAACGCTGCCGATCGCAGCATTCGCGACATCATGGCGGCCCAGGAACTGGCCTGGAACCGCGGCGATCTCGAAGCCTTTATGGAAGGGTACTGGCGTTCGGACAGCCTGCGCTTTATCGGTTCCAGCGGACTCACCTACGGCTGGCAACAAACGCTCGACAATTATAAAAAAGGATACCCGGATTCGGATGCAATGGGCAAACTGAAGTTTACCATTTTGTCGGTAGAACAACTTTCCAAACGCAGCGCCTTTGTCATCGGCAAATGGCGCCTGGCCCGCAAAGCAGGCGACCTGAGCGGTCATTACACGCTTTTATGGAAAAAAATAAAGGGAAAATGGGTGATTGTGGCGGATCACTCCAGCTAATTAGAAGTGAGAGGGTGAGAGAGTGAGAGACGTCCCGCTTGGCGTCCCGATGGTTTTGACATGGGCTTTTCAGGCTCTGTAATTCGTGAGTGGCATACCGTTAAAGAATTATTGAGTTCCATCTTCTAACGGTATGCCACTCACGAATTACAGAGCCTGAAAAGCCCATGTCAAAACCATCGGGACGCCAAGCGGGACGTCTCTCACCCTCTCACTCTCTCACCCTCTCACCCTCTCACTTCTCTTACTGCGTTGCCACTTGCGCATTGATCCGTCCCCAACCAAACTGGCTATGTCGGCTCGGGTAATAGTTGGCGCTGGCTTTCAAGCGATTTAATACCTGCAGGCGCGTCCAGGAAGGATATTTCCCCCAGACAAGGGCTGCGATACCGGCAGTGGTTGCGGTGGAAACGGAAGATCCGCCTACGGTGGAAGGATCGTTGCTATAATCGGCTAAAGAAAGGGGGTGATCGTCGCCGTTTTTTTCCATCACCACTACAAACTCAACTTTACTGCCGCTGTGGCAGGCGCTGCAACGACTGGTCAAATTAGTTTGGATACCCGTCACAGCCACCGCTTGAGACATAGTAGCAGGGAAAATGACACCTGCAAACCAGGCTGTCCAGGAGTAGGAAGTACCTGCTGCACAGAAAATGAGTTTTCCGTTGTTATAGGCATAAATAATGGCATCACTGATCTGGCTGACAGAAGTCAGGCGGCCCATGCTCATGCTGACAATTTTCACACTGGCGGTATTGCCGGCCAATGTGAAAGCGTTGGATACGCCCACCGTTTCGCTGCTGGTATTGAGCAACACATCTTCTGCAGCGCGTACGGAAACCAGGTTGGCATTGTAGGCTACACCGACGGCATTGCCATCGGTGCCGCGGGGTGCACCGCATGCGCCCAGCATGGAAGTGCCGTGGCCGCAGGGGTCGTTGACGGAAGTAGCGCCCGGAAGCGTGTAATATTTGGTGATGGTTCGGCCGCTGGAACTGCCCTGGTTGAAGGCCGATCCGAGGTTGTCCTGCGTACTACTGACACCGCTGTCGATAATCATGACGGTAGCGCCGGCGCCGGTATTGCCATTGTTCCAGGCCTGCGCGATATTGTGGTAAGCGTAGTTCCACGATTGTTTACAATTGGGCGCAATAACGGTATAATCCGAGCCGGCCACCAGTCCCGTCTGGGGCGCATTGCTGCCGCAACCCGAGTCGGAGCGCTCTTTTGCAACCGTCATATAGGGCTCATAACCAATCGGTTCTGCATAACGCAGCATAGCGACATTGCGCAGCGCGGTCACGGTTGCCGGATTTTTTACATAAATGTTAAAAACCGGCAGGTAAGGGTTTTCTTCAAATGCCAGCAGATCGGATTCGCGCAAGGCAGGATTCAGCGCGCGTTCCGAATCGAGCGCGATTTGCATGACGGCTTTGCGGGCGGCTTTCCATTCGGAAGACTGCAGATCGAGCTGATGTATTTTTTCATTAATGTTGGTAAAACCGGCGGGCTGGTACCCGACGGAAAGCACAAAATCTGAATTGGAAAGCGCAGTCCATATCTGCGCATCAGAAGCCCAGGACCAGAGGAATTCTCCTTTTTCTTCCAGTTTGACGTGAATAAAATCATCCAGCGAACCTGGATCGGGAGCAACGATTTGCTCAACGGGAACGGCAGTTTCCTGCTTGCGGCAGCTGTTCACTGCCAGCAGCAGTGCGGCAAGGACGAGTACAGTTGTTTTTTTCATGCGAAGACGGTGGTTTAAAATTTGATTGGGCGAATGTATTGTTTTGCCAATTAATTAGTAGGAAAAAAGTTATTAGTTATCGGTTATCCGTTATTAGTGGTGGTAGTGGGCCATCTGTAGAAATGTAAGGCATTCCTTATTGTGT
>JALHMA010000462.1 GCA_022844265.1 Saprospiraceae bacterium
AAAAAGCGAAAAGGGGCAGAAGCCGTGGCTGCGTAACCTTGTCCTTCCACACTTGCAATAACAGGAATCCTGAATAAACGCGCGGAAATACTGCCGAAAATATTGAGTTTTACGGTGTAGCAGATAACTAGATCGGGTCGTTCACGGCGCATTAAACGAATCAGTTCGAGGATACTGTGCAGATTATCCGAGATAGACAACCCTTTGCGGGTGAGGTAATGCAAAGGAATAAACCTGACCCCTTTCAGGGCGGAAAGTTTGTCCTCGTACCCGTCTTCAGGCGCTGCGCAAACGACGGAATATTTTTCTTTTAACAGCAATTCTATGAGCGAACTGCGAAAGTTCCAAAGATTCCAAGCAGTATTGGCAAGCAACAGTATTTTCAAAATCGGGGTCTTTGAAAGCAAAAAACCCGAATTTTTCCTGTTGAAAAAATTCGGGTTTTTAGTGTTTGTACCATGGATAGGATGTGTACAATTCAGCTTATGCAGCCGCTAATCTGCCGGATGTAATATTGGTGTGTGGGCCGTTATTATCAACCAGCGCGGCAATTTGATCGGGTGTGTACTGTTGTTTTACTAAGTCGTACACCTCCAGCGCCTGGTCGCGCGTAATGGAGGGAAACTCGTCTAAAAATTCATTAACGCTTACGCCGATGCGTAAAAAGTCATAGAATGTTTCAATTCGGATGCGCGTACCGCTAAAAACGGGTGCACCATCTTGTATTTCGGGGCTGACGGAAATAGAGGAAAGTCGACTCATGCCGCTGCTGTTGATTAGTGTGTAAGAAGATTATCAGCTTGGGATAGTTGTAATCATCGTGGATTAAAAGGATCATTCAATAACAGTGGCGAATATACTTAATGTTTGGAATACACAAGTTTTAACATGAAAAAAAAATATAAAATCAGGATTTACCCTGATACGGCATTGGTGATTACTCCGTGAGAGTACTGAGTTTTCAAGGCAAAGGGCAAAATCAAAAAGTAAAGGGCCATTCTGTCTGTTAAGCGGGATTCCTTGTCTTTTAAAGAAATTGCTCACCCGTTCGGCTTTTGACCAGCGCGGTGACCTGTTTGATTTCCTGTTCTTTTGATTTGGGATAGATCAGCAGCACATCTGCCGTATCGACGATGATATAATCGTCTATATCTTTTACGACGACGAGTTTGCCTTCCGGCGCCCGAATCAGGCTGTTGCTGGAATCCAGCGCGAGGACATTGCCTTGTACAACATTATTTTGCGGGTCTTTGGGGCATTCTTCATACAAACTGGCCCAGGTGCCGAGGTCAGACCAGCCAAATTCAGCAGGGATGGTGTACACATTCGACGCTTTTTCCATGATGGCGAAATCCACCGAAATATTGGGCGTGCCCGGGTAAAACCTGCTGATAAAGTCCGCTTCTTCTTCCGTGTTGTATACAGATTCGCCCTGTTGGAAAATCTGATAAATCTCCGGCGAGTGTTGTTCAAAAGCCGACAATACAGACCGGACGCTCCAGACGAAGATGCCTGCATTCCAGAGGTACTCGCCCGATTCCAGGAATTGAAGGGCAATGTCGAGGCTTGGTTTTTCGGTGAAACGCAACACCTTGCGCACATTGGCTCCGGCTGCTTCACCAAAATGAATGTACCCGTACCCCGTATCCGGCCTGGAAGGCTCTATGCCGAGCGTAACCAGTGCATCCTGCCGTTCTGCAAAATCCAGCGCCTCTTGTATTTTATCCAAAAATACCTGCTCCTTCAGTACGATATGGTCGGCAGGTGTAATCACAAGGTTGGCATCGGGGTCGAGCGCCGACAGTTTGAATGCCGTATACGCCACGCAGGGCGCCGTATTGTTCCGGCTCGGCTCGCAGATCACCTGGTTGTCGTCGAGCTCGGGTATCTGCTCCATCACCAGGTCTTTGTAGGCGGCATTGGTCACCACAAAAATGTGTGCCGCCGGACAAATCGGCAAAAAACGTTCAAAAGTGAGGCGCAACAGGCTTTTGCCGGTGCCCAGCATATCAAGAAATTGTTTGGGCCGCGCTTCCCGGCTGCCGGGCCAGAATCGGCTGCCGACGCCCCCGGCCATGATTGCTACGTAGGTATGCATGTTTCGTGTTTCGTTTTTAGTGTTTCGTGTTTAGGGCTGCTTCGCCCAAGCCCGTGTTTGGTATTTGGTGTTTCGTGTTTAGGGCGCTTCGTCTTTGGCATTTTTATGGTATCTTGGTGTTTCGTGTATAGTGTGGATAGTGAAGAGGTGTCATTTGCGACGCAGGAGCAAGTGACATCTCGGAACAGCCGTTTTCCAGTAAGTCTCCGCTACGAGGTGTCACTTGCTCCTGCGTCGCAAATGACACCTCTTCGCTAATTCAACGACATTACCCTAAAGTTTGGTGAGTAGTTCGGGCGAAGCGCCCCAAACACCAAACACCAAACACCAAACACTAAACACGCAAGGAAGCATACGCCTCGTACACCGCCCGAATCCCCTCTTCCAGTTCGATCTTTGCCTGCCATCCGAAGCCGTGTAATTTACTGACATCCATCAATTTGCGCGGCGTGCCGTCGGGTTTGCTCAGGTCGTGTTCGATGGTTCCCGTATAACCCACAATGCGCTGAACAAGTTGCGCCAGTTCGAGAATGGAAATATCCGTCCCGACCCCGATATTGACCAGGCCGGGCTCGTCGTAGTGCTGCATCAGGTAAAAACAGGCGTCCGCCAGGTCGTCGACGTGCAAAAACTCGCGGCGCGGCGTGCCCGTTCCCCAGATGGTAACGGAAGGCGCTCCGGCTATTTTGGCCTCGTGAAAGCGGCGGATCATAGCGGGCAAAACGTGGCTGTTTTCCGGGTGAAAATTGTCGTTGGGACCGTATAAATTAGTGGGCATCACCGAAATAAAATTACATCCATGCTGGGCGCGGTAGGCGTCGCAGAGTTTGATGCCCGCTATTTTGGCGATGGCGTAGGGTTCGTTGGTGGGTTCGAGCAGACCGGTCAGCAGGGCGTCTTCCTTCAACGGTTGTGGCGCCATTTTCGGATAAATGCAGGAAGAACCAAGGAACATCAGTTTTTGCACGCCGGTTCGGTACGCCGCTTCGATCACATTGGCTTCGATCATCAGGTTATCGTACAGGAAATCGGCCCGATAGGTATTATTGGCTAAAATACCACCCACTTTTGCGGCGGCCAGGAAAACAAATTCGGGTCGCTCGTGTTCAAAAAAGGCTCGTGTCGCTTCCTGATTTCGAAGGTCCAGGGTTTGGGAATCTGATACGGCAAAATGATGAAAACCTGCCTGCTGAAGCCTCCTGACAATAGCAGATCCAACCATCCCGCGGCGTCCGGCCACATATATCTTTTGATCTTTGTTCACGCCTTGTATTTCGAGAAATTATCAATAAAAATGCAAATGTAGTACTTTCATGCAGGGGAATGTTTGCCATTCCCTGCTGAATTAACACCAACTTGTTTACAACATAGTATTTTTGCTAAAAAAAACAACATGCGCGTCATTTGGTTTTTTATTGTCATGGCTTGTTTCCCCCTTTTTTCCCAGGCGCAAATGGTAAACGGGGCGGACACGCTGTATGGCAACGAGTGGATCAGGTACCAAAACCCGTACCTGCGGATTAAAATAGCAGCGGACGGGGTGTACCGGATGCCGTACCAGCAACTCCTGGCGGGCGGCCTCCCGTCCGGATCGGTTCCCGCATCGGCCTTGCGGCTCTACCGGCAGGGCGTGCAAGTACCTATATATACGTCTACGGAAAACCAGATGTCGGATTCCGATTTTATGGAGTTCTGGGGCGAACGCAACAAAGGCGCCGTCGACCGCTACCTGACGGACAATCCCGCCCAGCAATTACTCAATGAGCAATACAGCATTTTTAACGATACCATTATTTATTACCTGACCTGGAACGACGGCTCCGCTGCGGAAAGAATTGCCGCCTCTGCTAACAACTTAAGCAACCTGCCCGCCAAAACCGAGTGGTGCTGGTACGACGCACAGCGCGTGTACGACAACCAGTATTTTAAAAGAGCGATAAGTGACAAAATTACCTATTCCTGGTACGATGGCGACGGATGGGGAATGAACATCTCCAATGGTACCGTGACGCAAGCATTGCCGGATATGCAATTGAGCGGGCCGCCCGCAACGCTCACACTCCGAAGCGCGTACAACCTCGACCAACACGATGTCAGCATAAAAGCCAATGACTCCCTGATCGTCAGCGAATCGCACAACGGTTTCAGCATCCGAACCTACGCCGCAACGTTGCCCAACAGCCTGCTGAACGGCAACCTGA
>JALHMA010000463.1 GCA_022844265.1 Saprospiraceae bacterium
CCATACCTGAATTTTTTAGGAATATCAATCTGGACAATCACACCTTGCCCCTTATTCAGTCTGTGTTTTTTTAATAATCTAAAGGACAGTTTCTGATCATTGTACCGGTTAAAGGCATCGAACAGCCCTTGCATCATAGGAATTCCAAGCGAAGTGTGCTCCGTACCTTTATTTCGTTCGATGTGCCGGGAAGCTTCCAAACCGACCCCGTTATCGTCCACTGTAATCCGAATAAATTCATCAAATTCCTCCATGCCAATGTGCACGATTCCGCCTTCCATCAGGTGTTCTATTCCATGCAACATGGCATTCTCGACAAACATCTGTACAGCCATGACGGGCAATTTAAGATACCCGAACTTTTCCTGCAAGGCTTTTTCAGGCATGGAAAAGGTGATTTTATCCGGGGAAAAAAGGTTCTGTTGAATGCTCAGGTATTTTTGAGAAAGTTTCAACTCATCCTCCAGGGTGTGTATGCCCGGCGACTGTTTCTTGCCGGATTGGACAATAATATCCAGTATTCCGCCTAAATCGCCTAATAAATTGGCCAATTGCTTGTCATGCCTGAACACCCTGCCCTGAATCGGGTGCAGGATGTTTTTCAGAAAGTGCGGATTTAATTGATTGACAAAAGCGGTAATTTGAAGCCTTTGTTTCTCCAGTTCCAGACTGGATTGAATATTTCGTTCATTCAAAATGGCTTTTTCCAATCCGGTCTGATCCATTTCTTCTTGCCATTTCTTTTTTTGTACGGCGAAGTACAGATAAAAGGAAAATCCGAAAAACAGTGCAATGGCAAAAACTTCGGCCCAGCCTAAATTGGCGCGAATGTCCGCATCTACAGTGGTTAAAACCTCTCCGTAACGCATCGCTTGAAACTGAACGGAATAGTTCAAAATGGGCAGATCAAACCGATACTCGAATTGTTGTGGGGCGCCTATGACAAAAGGATGGGTTTTTTCAACTTTCCCGTTGATAACCAGGCGAATAGAATCCGGAGGACAATTCAGATTCGACCAACTTCGCAGGATAAAACGCGCCATACGGCGGTTAAAAGGAAAGCGGATCGCCTGGCCCGGAACGATCGTTGTTTCGTCGTGTTCTTTATCGAGGAAAAGGATTTTTTCAATGCTCAAATACTGCTCTTCCGCTATGGAAGGAAACGACAACACAGGAAAACACGTCAGCGATTTTTCGGAAGCCACCATTATGCTTCCATCACGGAGCGGAAAAATGCCATTTTGTCCGGCGCCGGCTGATAGTCCGCTATTGAAGGCGTTCAGCGCTATTCCTTTTTCTGCATCCGCTCCGGCTAATGCTGCGCCATGCGTATAAAAATAGTTGAGATCGAGCGCGAAGAGTAGTTTTTCAGAGCCGACAAGTAACGTATCCCGATTTTTCAACCTGACGGCAGTGACCAACTGACCATCAAAAAACCGGCAAAGTACAGGCTTGAGATCGCGGGCAGGATCGAATGGCGCGAGGGTAGGCCCGTAAAATCTTAAGCCGCCGGTTGTACCGAACCAGATGTTGCCCCAACGGTCTCTTTCAAGAGAAGTAACCCCATAATCCTGTTTTGAATCTGTTCTTTCCCAGGTGTAGGCCGTATCTTTTTTAGGATCATAACAAAAGAGACCGCGCCTGAAATGGCCGCCAAAAATTCTTTGAAAGGTGTCCTGAACCACACAGGAAACGTGCGGCAGTGACATACCCTTGGTGGAATCGATTCTCATCCAGTTGCGTAACCGCTCCGGGTCAGCGCCGGGAGGCAGGTAAAACAAACCTTTGCCGTTGGAACCCGCAGTGACGCTTTTATCGGGGTTTTGACGCAGGAAATAAAAGGTATTGCCCGACAAGATGGTATCCGCGGTAAAGTTGTCATAAATCCTGGCAATACCATTTCCAGCCTCAATCGGGATCCACAACTGCCCGTTTACCTGTTCGGCGCCCATCATCCAGTTGGTAAAATGTTGAAGCGGCGGTGGCGGCGGGCGAAGTTTGCCGTCTTCCAGTACCACCATATTTTCGCCGTAAGAACCCAAAAACAACCGCCCTTTCTTGTCTTCACCCACCGACCAGATATTGTCGGGCATACTGTCGTCCCCTGAAAAAACTTTCGTATTCGTAAACAGCCTGAATAATTGTTTGTCCGTTCCGATCCAGAGATTGCCCGCCATATCTTTTGCAATGCCTGAAAAAATGAGCGGTTCGGGCGAAATAAAAGAATACAGCACAAAGTGATCCTTTTGCCATTCCCAAATCCGGTATTTCCGGTTCAATCGCTTTTTGTCGCACTGTTCAATGAGGTAAATATTCCGGTCATCCGAATCAGGAAACACCCACCTCACTTCGGGGCTGTGCTCCCACACAACCTGCCCTTCTTTGACAAGCACCATTTTACCCTGTTTCGCATCCCTGAAAAGCATTTCACCCGACTCCAGCACAGCATACAGATAGGTTTGATGATCCAGGTATTCCGTTAAAACCGGAAACGTCAACGGCTGCGGGACGCCATGTATGGGCTGCTTGTAGAACAGCGGCATTTGTTTTTTTTGGGGATCGACTTTTGTAAAGAAAATAGAAGGGTCTGCGCTGATATTTGTAGCCAGGTGAGATTTTTGGGTAAATGGCCCCAAAAACGTCCAGGATTCCTTTGTTTTCGGTAAAAATAAAGAGTCGTTTAAAATAAAAACCAGGTTTCCCGCAGAAAGAATACTGGCACAACCCTTACCAGTACGGTCCGTTACAACCTTATTATTTGCAATGTGGCCTTGCTTTCCGTTTCCGGTGCGAAACCAAATCACGCTGTCTTTGTCCGTAAAAATCCAGACCTGATTGTCCGGCAGTCCGTTTTTTTCATTAAAAACCGGGTTCAAATAACCGTTATCCCACCTGAATATTCCATTATTATAACTCCCAAACCAAATATCTCCATTTGAAAAACCCCGGGGAAAAGTCATCCCGGGCGTCTCACATTCTTTTTTTAATGCAAAAAGTGGCTCTTTTTTATAGTCGTGTTGAGCAAAGCCGTTCACCGGGCTTGTCAAAAAACACCCTGTAAAGAATATCCAAATAGAGAAAGGAATGGCACTTCGCATTGGTTTGATTTCTTGAAAAAGAAAGGTCGTAAATTCAATTCTGATGTTCTTGTTTTTTTACATAAACGTTTCCTGACAGGACATCAACCGGGAAAAGAATCACATAAAAATTAACTATACGGGAAGTTGAGCGCTCGAGCATGTGATGCTCGGGAAAGTATTGTTATTGTCCTTTTCAAATGTACCTGCGTATTTTTTTGTGTGGAAAATACCGGCTACGGTGTCCCCGAATAAGGCGTTTGTGTAAATAATGCCCTGACTAATAAAAAACAAGCATCACCTTGTTGTCCTATTCAAAGGCAACTCCACCAAAACCCACCTTTCAGACGGCTAATAAGCGTCCAAAACCATGAGAATTTAGGAGCCATCTCACAGATTACACCGTGATGTGGCTCCTTTTCAGTGGGCGCTCAAACCCCCTTCTTACTCCCCCATATCTGCACATGCAGCCGGTCAGAATACCGGAACCCATACGTTTTACAGATTTCAACCAGCCATTCGCGCTTTTCCTGGAGGGTTTCGCGTTGTGTGGCTTCGGGCATCAGCCATATTTTTTCAGCGGGAATTTTGTATGTTTCAACCAATTGCAGCACTTCGGCAAGGTCGGCTGCGGCAGCCAGTACAAACTTGAAACCGGCTTTCGGGTCCCGACTGAAAAAATGATAGGCCGCCGGTTTTTCGCGCAGTTTGCGGGGGTTGTTGCTGTTCTCCAGTTTGGGCGACACATTGTACTGATCCATAGCGGCATGAAAGTCGGCGCCGGGAATCAGGGTGCCGTTTGTTTCGATTTCAAAACGATAATCTGCTGATTTTGACCGCAGTATTTGCATCAATTCCAGCAGCGCCGGTTGTTGCAACATGGGTTCGCCGCCGGTCAGTATCACATTTTTACATCCGTAGGCATGCACTTGTTCCGCTACGGCAGCCGTATCACATTCGGCAATCCATTCCTTTTTTTGAAACTTTTGATAACCCGGCACCACGTCGTTGACATGCGGAAAACGGGTGCCCACCCAGTTCCAGGTGTAATCTGTATCGCACCAGATGCAATGTAAATTACACAGGGAAGTACGCACGAATACGGAGGGTATACCGATGCTTTTACCTTCTCCCTGGATGGAATGGAATATCTCGGGCCGGCCGTGGAGCCGGGCCAGTTTGAGCCGCCGGCTTGCGGGTAAGGTGTGCATGGGTGT
>JALHMA010000464.1 GCA_022844265.1 Saprospiraceae bacterium
CACCGGTTCCCCCACCAATCCATAATTCCTTTCCATACACAACTTCGGCTCGTTCACGTGCCACTCAAACTCCTCCCGGAAATGCCGGATGGCCGCACTGACCGGCCAGGCCGCCGCATCGCCCAGCGGACAAATGGTGTTGCCTTCTATTTTTTTGGCGATGTCCGCCAGCATGTCGATGTCGCTCATTTTGCCCTGACCGTTTTCCATACGCCATAGCACTTTTTCCATCCAGCCGGTGCCTTCGCGGCAGGGCGAACACTGTCCGCAGGACTCGTGGTGATAAAAACGGCTGAAATTGAAGGTGTTGCGCACGATACACTGGTCTTCGTCGTACACGATAAAGCCTCCTGAACCCAGCATGGAGCCGGTCGCGAAACCGCCGTCGGCCAGGCTTTCATAAGTCATCAGGCGGTTTTCGCCCGCTGCCGTTTTGGTTACCAGGAAATGCGGTAAAATCGGCACCGACGAACCGCCGGGCACACAGGCTTTGAGGCGTTTGCCACGTTTCATGCCGCCGCACCATTCATCGGAGTAGAGGAATTCTTCCACCGAAACGCCGAGTTCGATTTCGTATACGCCGGGTTTGTTGATGTTGCCGCTGGCGCTGATGAGTTTGGTGCCGGTGCTTTTTCCGATGCCTATTTTGGCGTATTCATCGCCGCCGTCGTTGACAATCGGAACCACCGCTGTGATGGTTTCCACGTTGTTGACCACCGTCGGGCTTTGCCACAGGCCTTTTACCGCCGGGAAGGGCGGTTTGATGCGCGGATTGCCGCGTTTGCCTTCGAGGCTTTCCAGCAGGGCCGTTTCTTCGCCGCAGATATAAGCACCCGCGCCGGGATTCACGTACAGGTCGAAATCATAACCCGTTCCGAGGATATTTTTTCCCAGCCAGCCGGCCGCATAGGCTTCCTTGATGGCTTTTTCGAGGATAAATACGATCCAGGAATATTCGCCGCGGATATAGATGTAAGACGTATTGGCGCCCAGCGCGTACGACGAAGTAATCATCCCCTCGATGAGCAGGTGGGGAAGTTTCTCCATCAGGTAGCGGTCTTTAAAGGTGCCGGGTTCCGATTCGTCGGCATTGCAGACGAGGTAGCGCGGCACACCTTCTGGCTTGGCCAGGAACGACCATTTCATACCCGTCGGGAAACCCGCGCCGCCACGGCCGCGCAGTCCCGATTTTTTTACTTCTTCCACCACCTCCTCGGGTGTCATCGTTTTCAGCGCTTTTTCCACGGAGCGGTAGCCGCCGTGTTTGCGATAAACATCGTACGTGTGAATGCCCGCTATGTGGGCGTGTTCCAGTAATAATTTGCGACCCATAACTTTTTTAAGTTATGAGTTATGAGTTATGAGTTATGAGTTGCCGAGCGCGATTGCACTCATAACTCATAACTCATAACTCATAACTCATTCAATTTCTTTGTCAAATTCCGTTTGAAAGTCTTCTTTCAGTCTTTGGGGTGTCATCACGGCGCTCTGAAAATCAGGCGTCGGAAAAACAGCCACTTTCATTTTTTCTTTTTCAAAATCGTCCAGCCAGTCCACGAATTCATATAAATCCAGCGAGGCTACTTTAAATTCGTCAAATCCGCCGTTAGCGCGGAAAATTTCCGCAAATTCAGGATATGGAAACACCGCCAGCACCTCCGAATCGTCCTCGTCATCTTCCAGCAGGAGCCAGCCTTCATCATCCGCCAGTCCCCACACTTCTTCCTCCTCACACACCGTTTTGATGAAGTAATTATATCGTTTTTCCGGCTTTTTGGCCAGTATTTCTTCAATTTGCTTCTGCGAGAGTTGTCCCATAATCAATTGTTTTGCAAAAACTTACCCAATACCCATCCCGTCTGTCCATTGCTGCGTTTCACCCGGTACCAGGTGGAATACGTGATCGTTTCAATAGCGCTCGCGTCAATATCTGCGGACATTTTTCCTTTTTGAGGGTCCTGATAGGTAACCAGGTAAGTGTTTGATTCAGATTTGTATTCCTCGATCACCACCGCTTTTCCTTTCGGAAGTTTAATTTCCGAGCCGTTGCCGCTAAGAGTGATTGATTTGGTTAGAACAGCCTCTTTATCGTTATCTACATTTTTGGTTTCGAGTACGGTTACTGCTTCGTTGGCATTAAAACTGCTTACTTTATCAGACTGTACCGAAGCGTCTTTTCGCATGGTGACCCCGGTTCCAATAATACGGCTTTGCGGGCCGGTATTCGTTGCTGCCGGTGTTGCACTTGTAGTTCCCTGCTCACTTTTGCCGGATGCCTGATCTTCTCCCTTTTTCACTTGTTTAATCTGCTGATTGAGTTCCTGCAATTCTTTTTCAATTTTTGCAATCTCTTGTTTATCAGCAAGTTCTTTCTTTTTTGCTTCCAGTTCTGATTTTGCTCTTTCCAGTTCTTCCCCGGTTTTTGGAGAAGGGTCGCTACCACATGCAGACCAGGAAAAGGCTATCAACAGCGTTAAAATAAAATTATAAGCGGTTTTCATTGTCAGAGTATTTTTCAGGTTGCTTTATTGCCTTTTGTTCTTTGCCCTTTTTCATCCGCCACCGCCTGCTACCACCGATTTTGCCAAAACCCAACCCCTTTGTTTGTTTTTCCGCTCAATTCTATACCAGGTCGGATATTCTGTCACTTGTCCTTTTTCGTCAGTCATGATCATTTCAAGGATGTAGACGATTTCATTTTTTTTCAGGGTACTGACTTTTCCTGCGCTTGCAACAGGTTCTTTATGTAAAGGCGCATCGTCCCTTGTAATGTATCCTGCAACACCCGGAGGCCTGCTCGCGGTTTTTTCTGTAACCGGAGCGGGTATGTTACCGGTTCTGTCTTTTTCGTACACCGCTTGATTTTCATTCCGGCTGGTATCGATCGATAAATGTTTTTTTTGCCCGGAAGGTGAAACAACTTCCGGTTTTGAAGCAGGCGGTGTTGCACTGGAGGCTGACTGATCACTTCCTGGCGCAACTGCGTTGCTATCCGGAGCCGACTTTTTGCTTGTGGCTGCATCGCCGTTGCAGGAAGATCCCACCGCAAGCAGCAACAACATGTAAATTGCAAATATCTGTCTGAGTGTCATGTGCATTAGTTAATAAGTAATCAAGCAGAATTAGTTTTTGTAAATGCTTGGTTTTCAACACTGATAACCAATAACTAATAACGGATAACTACTTAATCAGTGCATTTTCCAGCTGCCTTTATCAATCTTTCCAGCCCGGCAATCTTCAATAAACTGGTCGATTTTCGCCTCGTCGAGGTGCTCGTGGTAAAATTCGCCCACCTGCATCATGGGGGCGTAACCGCAGGCGCCGAGGCATTCCACTTGTTTGATCGTAAACAATCCATCCGGCGTCGTCTGGTTTTTTCCGATGCCCAATTTTTGTTTGGTGTATTCAATGATGCTTTCCGCGCCTTCGATGGCACATGGGCCGGTATGGCAAAATTCCAGTACGTATTTGCCCACCGGTTCGAGGTTGTACATCGAGTAAAAAGAGGCTACTTCGTACACTTCGATCGGCGTAATACCCAGTACTTCCGCCACATGATCCATAGCGGATGCGCTCAGCCAGCCGTGGTTTTCTTCCTGTGCGATGTGCAGGGCGCGAATAATGGCGCTTTTGCCCCGGCCTTCGGGGTATTTCGTGGCGAAACTGCGCACTTCTGCAAGGGCGGATTCGGAATATTGGAACGGCGTACCGTTGGATGCGTGAACAGCAGTCATTTGTATGCGATAATTTCTTTCAAATCTTAAATAAAAGGGCAATGTAAATCAAGTTATTTCTAAATCATTTGTAACCAGATTAGCCATCATTGCCTTTTGTCCTTTGCCTTTTGTTTTTCTTTTATGCGTCCAGTTCTCCCGCGATGACATTCATCGAACTCATCGTCAGAATGGCGTCGGAAAGCATAGATCCGCGCACCATTTCCGGGTACGCCTGGTAAAAAATAAAACACGGGCGACGGAAATGCAGCCGGTAAGGACTGCGACCGCCATCGCTGATCAGGTAAAAACCCAGTTCGCCGTTGCCGCCTTCCACACTGTGGTACACTTCGCCTACCGGAATGGGTGTTTCCTGCATCACTACCTTGAAGTGGTAAATGAGGGCTTCCATTTTGGTATACACATCCGGTTTTTCAGGCAGGTAAAAATCCGGCACGTCGGCGTGGTAAGCACCGTCGGGCAAATTTTTATAAGCCTGTGTAATAATCCGCAGGCTCTGGCGGATTTCTTCCTGGCGCACCATAAAACGGTCGTA
>JALHMA010000465.1 GCA_022844265.1 Saprospiraceae bacterium
GGTACACTCTACGGACTGACGACTTCGCACTGACGACTTCGGACTTATAAAAACGCCGGAGCACGAATTGCCGCGTCCGGCGTTAACCAAACCCTTACTGTGTTTATTTGTCTGGCCTGGGGTTGTGCTTAATGGGATAAGACAGGGTGCTTTTTCAAAAAGGTTGGGTGGTTAGTTATTAGTTATCTGTTATCCGTTATCCGGTTCGGCATAGGGAAATGGATGATACACAGTTTCAGATTCCAGCCTGAAAGCCCGATAACGGATAACAGATAACTAATCACCCAAAGTAATGCCGCAGCGCTTCGAGGAAAAAATCTTTCTGTCCGGCAGAAACCGTGAGTGATACGCCATTTTGCAGGACGACATGGCCTCCTTTACCGCGTACATATTTTTTCAGGTGTTTCAGATGGACGGTATGCGAGCGGTGTATACGGGTAAATGCCGATTCCGGCAATAGTAATTCCACTTCGCGCAGGGTGCGGCAAACCAGTATCTGGCGGGCGTCCGTAAAGTGAAGCACCGTATAATTACCACTTGCTTCGAGGTAAGCGATTTGTTTTACTTTTTCAAAACACATGCCTTCCATGGTGGGCAATACTATTTTATTGCTAACCCGTTCGGAACGATGCTCCCGCAGCATCGGAACAGATTGGGTGCTGCCCTGTGGTTCGGCAGCATCGGTGGTGTGTGGGTGGACAGAGAGAGCGTTCGACATAATCATATTTTTTATCAGGTACAGCACACAGGGGGTTGTGTATTCAAAAGGGTGTTGCAAAAGTATTTGACTCGTTCATGTACAGCAATCCACTTTTTGCCATAAGTCAGGTTTCCAGGGTGGAATATACATTTGGTGAAATGATAAAAATCTGACACTTTTGAGGGCTAAATCAACACATGTCAAAAACGCCTTCCGACAAATTGTACCGCCTCATACATTCGCTCTCTCCGGCAGAGAAGCGATATTTTCGTATTTTCATTCATGGAAAAACAGAGCGCAGCAGCAAATACCTCCAGTTATTCGAGTTGATGGATGCCCAAAGCGCCTTTGACGAAGCAAGCCTGAAATCTAAAATTTACAACCATCAGGCGCCGGGCGGAAAAAAATACTCTGAACTCAAATCTTATCTCTACAACATACTGCTCAAGAGTCTGCAGGCTTTTGATGAACAACAATCGGTACAATTCAAATTGAATGATCTGTTGCAGAGCGTAGTGGTATTGTACAAACGAGGACACTACGACGATTGCCGGGACTTGTTGCAAAAAGCCGCTAAAATAGCCCGGCAATATGAAGATTTCGGCAGCCAGTTGAATATCATTCGCTGGGAAAAACAACTGGCCTACACCCGGATGGATGTTGATTTTTTGCACAAAAAATTAGAACAGTTGCAGTACCAGGAAGAGCAGGCTTTGCAGCACCTGCGCAACACTTCCGAATACCAGAAAGCCTTTTTTCAGGTCTACACTGCCAACTTCAGGCGAGAAGCGCCCCATCGCAACGAGCGCCGTACAGCAATGCTACATGACTTGATCGGGCAGGGCGATGCATTCAGCGATCCCGATCGCGCCACCTCACACAAGTCCCGGATCACTTATTATCGAACCCTGAATATTTACTATTACGCAACAGCGCAATACGAACAGTTTTATGAATCTGGAAAAAAACTGATGCACCTGCTGGAATCGCAGCCGCATTTTTTAAAAGAAAACCTGGCCGACTACATTGCCACACTCAGCAACCTGATTCTTTCCTGCGGGCTGTTGCAGCGTTATGATGAGGTGCGCATTTACCTGGAAAAACTACACCGGCTGAACCCTATTACGGCAGACGACCGGCGTAAAATTCACCGCCAGTATTATAGCAACCTGTTTGCACTGTGTTCATTTACCGGCGAATTTGAGGAAGCGCGGCGTGAAATGGAACAATGTCAGCAGGAAGCGGCGCATTTCAGTGCGCAGGATTACGAGACGGCCAGTTTTTATTTTCAATACTGCACCATCTGTTTCGGGTGCGGTGATTTCAACGGAGCGCTGGATTACCTCAACCTGTGGCTCAGCCAGCCCCGTTCGGTGGAGCGGGAGGATTTGCAAAGCCTTGCGCGCATCCTTGCCCTGGTACTGCATTTTGAAATGGGCAATCTGATGCTGCTCGAATCATTGACGCGCTCGGCTACACGTTTTATGCAAAAGAAAAACCGCTACCAGGAGCTGGAGCGGCGCTTTATACATTTTATACACGACATGATGAAAGCGCCTGGCCGGCAGGATATCCGATCCGGTTTTCAAAAAATGAAAGAAGATCTGGCAGAGATGTCGGGCTATCAGACATTGCTGCAAACGTTCGATCTGGAAGCCTGGCTGGAAAGCAAGATACAGGGAGAAACGTTTGCAGCAACAGTGCGGGAAAAGTGGAAAAAAGAACGGGCCGGCGGTAAAGCCTGATTCCTATTTATGTTGCGTACTCGTCGCTATCGTGATCGATTCCCGGGTATCCGAGCGGACATCCACTGCCGTCCAGCGGGTGCGGTAGGTAAAGCGCAAACCCCTCACAGGGGCAATTCCACCTTTCAACTGGTTCATTTGCTCCTCATTCAACGAGGTGACAGTGCTTTGAACTTTAAGGTCTTCGAGTGTAAGTTTCTCTTTTGCCATAAGAAGGATAGGTTGAAATTGTTTGACTTGTTTGTTATGCAGTTATCCGTTATTAGTTATTGGTTATCAGTGTTCATTATCAAGCATTTGCAAAGAATTTAATCCAACTATTTTGCCTGATAGACTTGTTGATTACCAAAAGTAACCTAAAGATAATCATCCTTCCAAATGAGTATTCTGCCACATTTTTTCAAAAGTCAGGTTCCTGAAATCCAAAAAAATCAACCCGTCAGCAATACCGCAATCAGGTAGTCTGCCAGCAAAATAAGTATATCGCTGAAAACGACTGCACGGGTGCTGGCTTTGCCCAGTTCCACACTGCCGCCCGTTACGAAATAGCCCTGGTAGCAGGAAACCGAGGTCAGGATAAATGCGAATACAAAAGCCTTCACGTACATCATAAACACGTTGTACGGTTCGAAGAAGGAGCGCACGCCCTGGATGTATTCAGAGTCCGTAATAAGCCCGGTCGGTACGCTGGCCAGGTACCCGCCGACAATGGCTACAAAAGCGGAGAACGTCACCAGCAGCGGGATAACAAACAGGGCAGCAATGACTTTTGGCATAATCAGATATGCCGCAGTATTGACACCCATCACTTCCATGGCGTCGATATGTTCTTTCTGGCGCATACCGCCGATTTCGGCAGCCATATTGGAACCGACCTTACCCGCTAACACGAGGCAGGTGATGGTAGGCGACAATTCGATCAAAGCCAGGTCGCGCACAATGTAGCCGATGTAATAACGCGGCACCAGTTGTCCGTCGAGCTGATAAGCAAACTGCACCGCTGCCACTGCGCCGATAAATATGGATATCAGACAAACGATGATGAGGGAACCCACACCGATGTCGTTCATCTGGCGCATGGTCTCTTTCCAGTACATGATAAATTTTTCAGGCCGCCCGAATGCATGTTTCATCATGATCAGGTAGCGGCCCAAATGGCCCAGGTAATTGTATCGGGAAGGACTTACTTGCATAAAAATTATCTGTTATCTGTTATTGGTTATCAGGGTGGTGCCGCCGAACCCTGTTCGGCAATGGTTTCCAAACTGGGGTTCGGCGGTACCATACGCCGGCAAATTGAAAAATATCCGGTTGTGTGGCCGGAAGCTTCAAAGGTTGAGGTTTTTTTTCAAAATTTCACGAGGATATTCTAAATACGCTGTACTTCCACTTCGATCAGGAATATCCGGCCTACTTTTGCAATTGGTTGTCGGTTATCCGGTTCGGCATTGGGGAAATGGATGGAGCGTATGCTCACTATTCCAGCCTGAAAGCCTGATAACGGATAACTAATAACCAATAACAAATAACGAAACATGCACAAAACCGCAGTCATCACCGGCGCCACCAAAGGTCTGGGCCGAGCCATTGCCGAAATTTTCGCCGCTCAGGGCTTCGACCTGTGCGTATGCGCCCGCACTGAAACCGACCTGCAGGCCATGCAGGCGGAATGGGCAACGCGCTTTCCGGAGGTACAACTCCATACCTTTCAGGCAGATGTGGGTAAAAAATCCGAAACGCTGGAATTTGCCGAATTTGTGCGCGACACCTGGCCGCG
>JALHMA010000466.1 GCA_022844265.1 Saprospiraceae bacterium
AGGCAAAAGGCATACCATTCGCCCTCTTCTCCCCAGTCGAAATAGTAGTCATCCAGCACCGTCTGCCTGACATTTGCTAACTGCGCTACCGGAAACAATATGATCGGGCATACTTCGATCACTTCTCCTGCTTCTATGTCGCGGGCTGCAAAAACGCCTTGCCCGTGGGTGTCAGAAGGGGCGACGAAAATAGATGCTTGCTGGACGCTCATTTTTAGAGGTGAGAAGTGAGAAGTGAGAGAAGTGAGAGAGTGAGAGAGTGAGAGATGTGAGAGGGTGAGAGATGTGAGAGGGTGGTTAAGGGGAGAATGATGATTTTATTTTAGCAGTGATTTTCAAAATTTCAAGGGCTTCTGTGGAAAGCCAGGATAATTCAGTTTTGTTGCCGTAATCGGCGGCGTCGAATAAATCGAGCCAATAAATCATCTCATCTGCTTCTTCCACGACAATACAAATTTTGGCAAATTTTTCATTTTTAGAACGACCCCGGCAGAAGGCCCTGAAGTTGGCTCCGACGGATGTAGCAGATTTGCATAATTGGTTGGACAAAATTTTTGTGGCCGAATTAAATGGCACCATTCCCAGGAACTTTATTACCCTGACTGCAAAATCACGGGTCCTGCCCCTGAATTTTTCGTTGAATTCAAGATTAGTCATAAAATGAAGCGTGTATTTTAAATGAAGATTACTATCTTGTTATCTAGGCATTTGAGGCCTGAAAAACACAACCTCAAACCACACGAGCCGCCAAATGGGATGACTCTCACCCTCTCACCTCTCTCACCCTCTCACCCTCTCACTCTCTCACTTCTCTCACCCTCTCACTTCTCTCACCCTCTCACTTCTCTCACTCTCTCTCACTCTCTCACTCTCTCACCCTCTCACTCTCTCACCTCTTTTACCAATCTCCTCCCGCTCCGCCGCCGCCAAACGAACCGCCGCCAAAATCGCCGCCGCCACCTCCGCCGCCCCAGCCGCCGCCGCCGCTGCTGCCGCCGCCAAATCCGCCGCCGCCGATCCACCAGCCGCCGCCCAAACCGCCGTCATTGTTGCGGTCATTGCGGCGCGCGAGCCGGCCGTCTTTGGTGTACATGGTGCCGAGGCCTTTGCGGACGCGGTAAAAAACATAACCCATCAGACCGAACAGGCATAAAAACACAATCAGCAGCACGAGCAGTACGCTTCCGCTGAGTTCTTTTTCGGGTTCGTCGGTTGTAAATTCACCGGCCAGGGCTTTAATGATGTCATTCAGACCCGCGTCGATACCCTGATAATATTGTTGTTGGCGGAAATACGGCCCGATGGTATTGCGGATAATACGCCCCGCTGTGATGTCGGGCAAGGCGCCTTCCGTTCCGTAGCCCGTTGCGATAAAAATGCCGCGATCGGGCGGTTCCGATTTGATGAGCATGACCACGCCGTTGTTTTTGTCTTTGCGGCCGATGCCCCAGCGGTTGCCCAGTTCAAAAGCGTAGGAAGCCTTGTCGTAGTCGCCGAGATCGGGCCGGATCATGACCACGATCTGGGTACTGGTGGAATCCCAGTACGTGCGCAGTTTTTGTTCCAGCGCGGCTTTTTCGCCGGGCGCCAGCCAGTTGGAGTAGTCGTGCACATACACGGCGGGTTCCGGTTTCGTCGGGAACACGTCGTTGTCGCTTTGTGCGGGCAGCAGTTGTGCCAGGAATAAAACAAGGGCAGCAAAAAAACCGCGTCTGAGGCTGTTTGCTGCCTTCCGTCCGTCAATCGCCATAGATAATTTCATCAGGAAGTTCATTGTCGTCGTGGTTTTCGTCGGAAGGGAAATGTGTGCGCAGGCGGTTGCCGATCAGGGAAATAACTTCGATAATGCCACCGACGGCGTCGTCTTGCTGCAAATGATCGCGCAGGAGCCGTTTTTCATCTTCCCAAAACTGGAATCCCACCCGTTCGTGGATGCCGGCATCTCCCCAGAGGGCAAAGTGCCGCGACTTTTCAGCCAGATAAATCAGTACAGCATTCCGGTTTTTGGTATTGAACATCCCGAACAGTTGAAATACCTCTTCCGCGCGTTCCACCGGATGGTCGCGCAGGCAGAAATCTTCAATAAACAAGCGGATTTCGCCGCTGGTCCCGCGTTCTGCCACCTGAATGGTCTGCAAAATGCGGCTTTCTTCTTCTTTGGTAAATAACATAACCTGGATGTTTTTAATATGAGTATTCGAGGATACGAGTATTCGAGTATTTTGCATCAGTTGGTTGTCAAATACTCGAATACTCGTATCCTCAAATACTCATTCTTGTCTATTGTCCAAATTTATCGTCCAGGTTCGGCGCTCTTTCCGCGCCTTGTGTTGCCTGGAAATAGCCTTTGGGTGAAAAACCGAAAATGCCGGCAAAAAGATTCGTCGGGAAACGGCGGATATAGGCGTTGAAACCGTTGACAGCCTCGTTGAAATTGCGACGGGCCATAGCGATGCGGTTTTCAGTGCCTTCAATTTGTGTTTGCAGGTTGACAAAATTCTGGTTGGCTTTCAATTCCGGGTAAGCCTCGGACACCGCCAACAGGCTTTTCATCGCGCCGTACAGGTTGTTCTGCGCCTGTTCAAAACGCTGGATGGCTTCAGGACTCAGGTTGTTTGCGTCGATTTTGACCTGTGTGGCGGCAGCGCGGGCCTGCACCACGGCTTCCAAAGTCTGGCGCTCATAGTTGGCCGCAGCTTTCACCGTCGAAACCGTCTGATCGATCAGGTCCATCCGGCGCTGGTACTGGTTTTCTACTTCAGACCATTTTCCCTTAACGCCTTCATCCATACTGACCACTTTGTTGTAGGAGCCGCACATGCTGAAAATGAGGATGGCGCCAAGGCCGAGCAGGATAAGCGGGAGGTATTTACGTAAGTCCATCATAGTAATTAGAAAGTTGATTTTGAATGTTTTATCTTAAAGAAATGTGATTAAGGATGCGCAAAATTAGAGATAATATTTCGGATTAAGGGACTGAATTTCGTTGCGCTGCCGGACATTTTTCTTTACCACATAGTTCACTTTTTTTTACCACATAGGCACATAGATTTTACACATTGACCACATAGCGTAGCGTACTCTAAAAACTATGTTTTCTATGTGTAAAATCTATGTGCCTATATGGTAAAAAAAAAGTGAACTATGCGGTAAAACTTCCATTCCGCAGCAGCGCCGCCATAATTCCCGCCGCAACCGCCGCATTCAGCGATTCTGCGCCGCCGGCAGGGTGCCGTGGGATGGTCAGCCGCTGCGAGAGCAGTTGTTCCACCGCAGGGCTGATGCCGCGTCCTTCATTTCCGATCACCAGCAGCCCATTGGCGGGCAGGGCCGTTTTAAAAATATCGCTGCCGCCGAGCACAGCGCCCATGACGGGTGGGGCAGGGGAGAGCGGCGCCAGCAGTTCGGGCAGCGTTATTTCGCGGGTAGTCACCCTGAAAATAGCGCCCATGGTGGCTTGTACCACTTTCGGACTGAATACATCGACACAATCCGGCGAACAAAAAACCGCCGGTAAACCAAACCAGTCGGCTATGCGGAGGATAGCGCCGAGGTTGCCGGGGTCCTGAATACCATCGAGATAGAAACAAATGTCCGATTGCAGGAGGCTGCTTTCGGGCCATTCATCGGGCCATTGTGCCACTGCCAATACCGAGTTGGGCGTACTGAGCGCAGATATTTTTCGCAACTCTATTTCCGTAACCGGGTTAAAGTTTTGCAAAAAAGGTTGCAGTGTTGCTGCATGGTCGGCAGCCCAGCGTTCCAGTCCCCAGACCGACACCACGGCAAAACGCTGTTGCTGTAACAGTTCGGCCACCATTTTTTCGCCCTCCACGATGAAGTTTCGATACTTTTGCCGGTACTTCTTGACCTGAAGGGCGTGGATGAATTTTTGCTGGTTTTGTGATAACACCGTTATTTGTTGTTTTTAGTAGTTATTCGTTATTAGTTATTGGTTATTTGTGTTGATAATCAATCATTTACAAATAATTTAGCCAAAACTGATTTGCCCCTCATATTAGTAGGTGTGCAAAATTAATTGATGGCAAATCTTCTGTAACTCATTGACTAACATTGCCTTTTGCCCTTTGCTACTTTGCTCTTTTACTTAAATTGATGCATGTTTTACTTAACAAAGTGCCGCCGGTCATTAAAACCTCATCTGGTCATGCCACAGATGGGTGCGCTCCTGTGCGCCTTGTTCGCGGGGG
>JALHMA010000467.1 GCA_022844265.1 Saprospiraceae bacterium
TTGTAATTCAGTTACTTACGATATTCGAGCGATTCTTCTGACTAAACTCTTCTCCCATCCCTACTTCACCTTTACCTTTCTTAATCTTTCGCTACCATTCTGTCAATGAACTTCTTTATATAAACACCAAACTTCTTTGGTGAATCTTATCGTTTTTTCAATTCCCAACGGGTAACTAAAATTCGTTACCTGCGTTTCGGGCTGCAAAAGTACTAACTCCAATTCTATTCCACCAAACTTATCGCAACCTTTTTTTAAAGTTTTTTCAAAAACTTTCTTCCCCCCTCAGACACTCACTTCTTACGCTGTCACCTCTCTATCGAAGCGGGCGCAAAGGTAAGAGCAAATTTTATTCTACCAATACCCCCCTTGAATTTTTTTTAAGAAATTTTCTTCTGTTTAAATCTGATCCGCAGGGATCAACTCCCTCTTTTCGATAACACGTTGAGAAACAGTACCTTTCTGCCAAATATAAATACAGCAGTCGGCACAGCCCGTCATCCGATTGTTGATAACTATATCAAAACGGGTTATGTGATCTATGTTTTTTTCTATGTACCTATGTGGTAAACAGATACTCTACAACTCAAAATATGAAAAAATACTTCCTGTTGATCGCCGGCATGTTGTGCCTGATCGCCGCTCAGGCACAAAACAGCATACGTTCCGTGTATTCGCCCGACAAATCGGTCAAGATTGTAGTAGGGCTGACGCCCAAATCCGGCGAACCGTTTTATACAGCCTGGTTTGGCGGCAAACCCATATCGAGCGGTAAACTGGGCCTCAAAGCAAAAGATGCCGATTTTTCGCAGGGTTTTTCCTGGAAACAAACGCGCACCAACAGCAGCGACCAAACCTGGAAACCCGTATGGGGTGAAGTGGCCGCTATCCGCGACCGCTACCAGGAACTAACTATGTACTTAGAAAACGCCGCCGGGAAAATGAATATCCGTTTCCGCGCCTACAACGACGGCGTCGGGTTTCGATACGAATTCCCCGACCAGCCGCTCAAAGAATTGGCCGTAACAGATGAGGTCACACAATTTACCATGACCGCCGACCACACGGCCTGGTGGATACCCGGCGACTGGGACTCGAACGAGCACGTCTATACAACTTCCAAAATCAGCGCGATCGATTGCTCGCCCTACGCAAAGGAAACCGCTATTTCCACCAAACACATCGTGCAGATGAAAGCGGTGCAGACGCCCATTACCATGCGCACTGCCAACGGCACACATATTAGTATAGCAGAAGCGGGACTGGTCGATTTTTCAGCATTGCACCTGGTAGCCGATACAAAAGAACTGACTTTCAAAGCCAACCTGATCCCTTCCGCGATACCCGATGTAAAATCTGTCAATAAAACACCTTTCAATACGCCCTGGCGGGTCATTTTGCTGAGTAAAGACGCCGCCGGGATTTTGAATTCAAAATTGATCCTCAACCTGAATGAACCCTGCAAGATCAAAGGCGACCTGAGCTGGATCAAACCGCAGAAATACGTAGGTATCTGGTGGGAAATGCACATCAACAAAAGCACCTGGGATTATGCCGGCAGCCAGGACGCCGGTTCGTTCCAGGGTGCGCTCAAACCAACGGGGAAACACGGCGCCACCACCGAAAACACCAAAAAGTATATCGACTTCGCCGCCAAACACGGTTTCGACGGCGTGCTGGTCGAAGGCTGGAATACCGGCTGGGAAAACTGGTTCGGAAAATGGAAGGACGAAGTATTCGATTTTACAAAACCCTACCCCGATTACAACATCGACGAACTCGCCCGCTACGCAAAAGAAAAAGGTGTCAAAATCATCATGCACCACGAAACCTCGGCGGCAGTGCCCAGTTACGAACGGCAAATGAACGATGCCTACGCCTATATGAATAAGTACGGCATGAACTCGGTCAAAACGGGATACGTGGGCAAAATTATCCCCCGCGGCGAATGGCACGACGGCCAATGGATGGTGAACCACTACGTGCGTGTAGCCGAACGAACGGCCCAATACAAAATCATGCTGGATGCGCACGAGCCGGTTCGGCCCAGCGGTCTGCACCGTACCTGGCCCAACTGGCTGGCCTGCGAAGCTGCACGCGGACAGGAATTCAACGCCTGGAGCAGCGGCAATCCGCCGGAGCACGAAACGATCCTTCCTTTTACCCGCCTGCTCGGCGGCCCGATGGATTATACGCCCGGCATTTTCCAGATACATGTCAACCAGTTCGATCCCAACAAAAAAGAACAGGTACACACCACCGTAGCCAAACAACTGGCGCTGTACGTAACCCTCTATTCGCCCCTGCAAATGGCTGCCGACCTGCCGGAAAACTATGAAAAACGCCTCGACGTGTTTCAGTTTATCAAAGATGTGCCGGTCGACTGGAGCGACACCAAAATACTGGAGGCCTCTATCGGCGATTATATCACTACAGCCCGCAGACAAAAAGGCACGCAGAACTGGTTTATCGGTTCGATCACCGATGAAAACGCGCGCGAAGTCCGGATCAACCTGAATTTCCTGCAAGCCGGTAAAACATATGAAGCAACTATCTACGAAGACGGCCCCGGCGCCGACTGGGAGAAAAACCCTTATCCTGTAAATATCCGCAAAATAAAAGTGCGCAAAGGCCAAATGATTGCCCTGAAACTGGCTGGAGGCGGAGGCTGCGCAATCTCTCTTACGACCAAATGATACACATTATTGAAAAACACGGTGCGCCGGATGAAGATACCCTGCACACCATATATATACTATACGAAAGCATTTTCGGAAAACCGCCCGGCGAGAAGGTCCGCGAACGCCTGGAAACCGCCACCGACCTGCTTGTTCTCATCGCAAGAAATGAGGAGGAACAGGCGGTCGGTTTCAAAATGGGTTACCGGCAGGATCCTGCTACCTGGTACTCCTGGCTCGGCGGCGTATTGCCGGAACACAGGGGCCAGGGCATTGCAGCACTGCTGATGCAACACCAGCACGATTGGGTAAAGAGCCGCCATTATCGCTGGATTCAAACCAAAACGATGAATCGCTGGCGCGGTATGCTGATACTCAACCTGAAGCACGGGTTTAATATTATCGGTACCTACACCGGCAATGACGGCCATACGCGTATCATTTTGCAAAAAGAGGTGGGGCGTTAGTGGTAAAATGCTATTTTTGCGCGGCAAAACCCGCCAGGCAGTTTGTTGTTTTACATATCAGGGAGCCAATCGTTTGAAAATTCAGCCGCAGCATGTCAACTAAAGTTTTGGCCGGGTACCAGATTTGACAACTTTTAAAAAGTTGTCAAATCTCCACATTGCATTTGGCGACAATGTTTTGATATACAAAATAAATTTCTTCGCTGCAATCCTTTGATACGCCCCCAAAACATACCAAACTACTTGCATCCGCTCACTTTTGATCCATACAACATGGGAGATATCCAAATACAAGAAGACTGGAAAAATGAACAGGAAGAGTGGCTCGAAGCCCTCGAAGAAGTGCTTGAAAGTCAGGGGAAGGTCCGCACGGAAGAACTTTTCCAGCGCCTGCGCAACCTCATCGCCCGCAAAGGAGTGGGCAACGGTGGTCCCGCGCTCAACACGCCTTACCTGAATACCATCGCAAAAGAAGACCAGCCGGCTTATCCGGGCGATCTGGCCATGGAACACCGCATCGAGCAGATCATCCGCTGGAATGCGCAGGCTATGGTATTGCAGGCGCAGGATAAGGACCTGGCACTGGGCGGTCATATCGCTACGTATGCCGCAAGCGCCACCATGAGCGAGGTGTTGTATAACCATTTCCTGCGCAAACGCTCCGCCACTTACGGCGGCGATTTGCTGATGATACAGGGACACTCTTCCCCAGGCACCTACTCCCGCGCAGTGTGGGAAGGCCGGTTGCCCGAGCAGGTGATCGCCGATTTCCGTCAGGAATTACTCGGCGGCGCATCCAGTTATCCGCACCCACGCCGGATGCCGAAGTTCTGGCAAGCCCCGACCGTCTCGATGGGATTAGGTCCAATGACGGCCCTTTACTTAGCCCGTTTTATGAAATACCTCGAAAACCGGGGATTAAAACCTGAAAACGGGGGCAAAGTGTGGCACTTTATCGGCGACGGTGAAATAGACGAACCGGA
>JALHMA010000468.1 GCA_022844265.1 Saprospiraceae bacterium
GCCCTTTGCAGGTCGCGATTCAAACATACCTTCCCGCCATCGCTGTGCTCGGCAATCTTATTCGCCTGCGTGCATGGTCCGAAACACCCGGCGAATCGCTCCTTTCCAACAATGTGCAACTGTTGAGAGATACCATCATCGGCTCTTACGATCCCAATGACATCTCGGCTGCTCCGGCGGGCGCCTGTGCAGAACAAGCCATTTTGCCGACTCAAAACCTAACCTATTCTATTCGTTTTCAGAACACTGGAACGGCATCGGCTATCAATGTGCGCATCCTCGACACCCTGCCGGAAGGACTGGATTTGAACACCCTGCGCGTACTGGCGGCCAGTCACGCAATGGCTGTAGAGCGGCTGGATTCATCGACACTGGCTTTTGTTTTTGACAATATTCATCTACATGACAGTTTTTCCAACGAAGCGGCCTCGCATGGTTTTGTGCAGTTTGAAATAGCGCAGAAACCAGATGTTCCATTGGGTACGCAGATCATCAATCGGGCGGCGATTTATTTCGACTTCAACGAGCCGGTTATTACGAACGCTGTTTTCAGGACCATTTCGGATCCACTGCCGGAATGCCCAGAAGTGATATCAACTACGTTTTTGGAAAAAAACACAGACTTTTTTGTTTTTCCCAATCCTGTTTCTGATGGCTTAGCGCCCACGATTACAATGGAAAACGACTTCATCGGGCAGGTAAAAGTGGAAATATTAAACATCAACGGAGGTCTCGTCAGCATTCTTTTTGCCGAAAAAAACGAACGGCGATTCAGTCGACAACTGCCATTTGTCATGGGAAATTTATCTGCCTGGATTGTTCGGATTTCGGACGATCAAAAGGTGATTTCAAAACTGGTTTTAAAATTATAGTCAATGAAACACCTTCAACTCAGCCTGTACCTGTCACTGACATTTGCCTGTGGCAGCGTTGCCGGCCAATGCCCTGACTTTTACTACTTCTATGAGCAGGCGCAAATAGACAACTTTGGCGTACAGTACCCGGATTGCCACACGATTGCCGCCAATGTAAGAATTGAAACAAGCCAGGATTTGAGTGACCCCATCCTGAATTTGAATGGATTTATCGGTGTAGACAGCATCCTGGGTTATGTGGATTTGTTGAAATCCAGCCTGACTACCCTGCATGGACTGGACAGCCTGCGGTACATCGGGGGCAGCCTGAATTTTATCCAGAATCCGCTTTTGACCAGTTTTGAAGGGCTTGAAAATTTACGGATCATAGGTGGTAATATGTATGTCGGACCCTATACGCCATCGCCGCAAAATATGCAGGGATTCAACAGACTGGAGCGCGTGGAGCAACATTTGGACATCCGCGCACCCAATATGCATTCGCTGAGCGGACTGGAAAACCTGCGCTATGTCGGCCAGAACCTGGTGTTGCAAAACATGTCGTTGCCCAGCCTGGCCGGCCTCCAAAACCTCGATACCATCCAGTATCAATTGGCGCTCGTCCGCCTGAACCGTTTAAAAAACCTTGAAGGCCTGGAAAACCTGCATGCCGCAGCGCCGGTTATCCTGGAATGTGATTCACTGGTGAATCTGACGGGCCTGGAAAACCTCGAAAGCGGCGTGACGATTGTTCTTGCCGACAACCCGCGACTGGAAAGTCTGGAGGGTCTGGAACATTTCAGCGCCTTTACATACGACACATATCCCTGGGGCGCGCTGCTGCTACTGAATAATCCGCAGTTACAGAACCTGTCCGCGCTACACCCCGACCTGCATATGAACAGCCTGCTGTTATCTGGCAATACCAGCCTGAGCGCCTGTGTGGTGGAAGCCATCTGTTCGTACCTCGCAGCCCCGGGCGACACCACCCTGATCGGGCAAAACGGGCCGGGATGCAATACGGGCGAAGAAATTCTGGCCGCCTGTAGCGTGGGTGTCGGAGAGATTGCCACAGACGCCGGCTTTTACATTTACCCCAATCCCGTTTCCGCCGGCGCAGCGCCATCCATCACGCTGGAAAACGATTTTATCGGGCAGGTTAAAGTGGAAATTTTAAGCCTGGACGGACGTTTGTTAAACAAGTTTTTTTTAGAAAAAAAGGAACAAAAAGTTACCCGGAAACTGCCTGATTTTCCGTATCTTGATAGGGCAACAGCGACGGCATGGATCGTTCGAATTTCGGACGAACAGCATGTTGCAACAAAGTTTCTCCTAAAACTATAACCTTAAAGATCAATTACTTATGAAAGGTTTTATCTTGCTTGCTCTCGTTTGCCTGACCGCATTCGGGCTTTCGGCTCAGTCGCGTTTTCCAGATCCCGACACGGGTAAATGGGGTTATTGGGACCAGGAATGGAACATCATTATTCCGGCCATTTATGATGAGGTGCAGCCCAACTTCGACACCATTATGGGGGTAAAAAAAGACGGCAAAATGGGCGCCATCGACGAAAAAGGCCGCTACCGCATTCCGCTGATTTACGAACACGTCATGCCCAACCTGCAACCCTTCCGCAGCCAGTACGGCTATGCGGCTGTGACGAAAAACAATGCCGTGCGCAATACCTGGGGCATGGTGGATGCACGCGGTAAAGTCATTTTACCCGAAAAATTTCAATACGTGCGCGCCATCGCACCCAATCTGCTGGTCGGCAGGGTGGACGGCGACAGCATGTTGCAGTTTTACAATTTGAAGGGTAAACTGCTGTACAAAATCGCCGGGAAAAAGATAGAGCCGATCGACATCGACAATACCTGCTTCGGCGTAGATGGCATCGACCACAAAACAAGGTTTTACAAACTGGATGGAAAGTTGGTGTATCCTGACAACCCGGAATCGGGCCTGTGGACAGACGGCGAACGAACCATTTTACGGAAAGACAACCAATGGGGCATGATCAATTCAAAAGGAGAAATGGTCCTTTCTTTTGAGTTTTCGGGGATTAAACATGGTTTAAAAGGGCATTTTATTGTTGAAAAACGCGGCGAGCAGTATGCCTACGGCGGCATGGGCGTGTATGACAAAAACGGGAAAGTGGTGATACCGGTAGGGCATCTGTCTATCGTTCCCTTTGGCGAAGTGTATCGCGTGCACGATTTGAGCGCAGATAAAAACGGTATTTACTCGGCAAAGGGGACGGAAATTTTGCCGGCGCAGTATCATTTTTCAAGTGTCTTCATCTACGAAGACGACTACGGGAAAAATATCCCCAATAGCCACCCCGAACGGTACATTTCGGCGACCCATACGGAAAACAGGCAGCAATTCCTGATCCGCAACGACGGGACGATCATCCGCCCGGAAGGCTCGCAATATGTAAGGTACCATAGTGAAAACCACCCGCTTGTGATTGACATGATTCCTCCGGACGACAAACAAATGCCCAAAAAAATGGCGATCGATTTCAAGGGGAAAGTATTGCTGCCGGCCGAATACAGGATACTGGATTTTACGTCCGACCCCGGGGTTTTGATAGGCGGAATGGAAGCGACCGGAAAATCCGGTTTCGTTGCGCTGGCAGCGCCGCAGCAGGCCGAATTTACGTATAGTTCCCGCACCCGCCTTCCCAGCGGCCATTACCGAATGACGACCGGCAGCAAATACGACCTGTATAACCCGCAACTGAAACGCATCCACTCCGGCGAGTACAACTGGTGTCATGAAGCGAACAGAAACCATTATGAGCAGTTTCGCGCCGCCAAAAAAACGAAGGAAAAACTCGTAGCCGTCGCATTCCGGCAAGGCATGGCCTATGGCGAATGGCTCGCAATTACCGAATCGGGCAAGGAATATCTGTTCAAGGAACCTGAAAAAAAGCCTGCGCCGCCACCGCCGCCTGCGAAACCGGCCGAGCCTGTGGAAGAAGTAGTCATGGAAGAAATGCCTCGAGTGGTGCCACCACCTATGGCAGCGGAAGAAGCGCCCGACCAGGTGTTCCAAATGTTTGACGTGCAACAAGCGCCGGAATTTCCCGGAGGAGCAGACTCCCTGTTGCAATATCAGATTCGGAACCTGAAATACCCGCGTCCGGCAGCCGAAAATGCTATCCAGGGTATGGTTGTGCTTAAATTTATCATTGAAAAAGACGGCGCCATCAACACCGTCAATATCGTGCGCG
>JALHMA010000469.1 GCA_022844265.1 Saprospiraceae bacterium
AATGAAAGAACCTAAAATAGAACTCACACGTTATCAGCGTTTTATCGAAACCATGATGCACCTGTTCATCATTGTGGTACTGCTGGGACTTTTTTTAAAAGTATTGGTCATCTGATCTATGTCGCAGCTCAACCACGGCGAACTGTTCACCCGTAAGCGCTCCCGCATGGAGCTGTTCCGGGATTGGCTGGGAGAGCGTTTGCTCCTCCAGAAACTCAACAATCCGTTGGGTATGGCGCTGCTTTTGCTGGCTACATTGCCGGTATCCTACGCATTGGCGACGCTGGATATCAAACTCAGTCTCATCGTTTTTCTGGCGCTGATCGGTTTCCCGATGGTGGTGTTCAGCCTGTTCAATCTTACGTTTGCGATCGGTCTGATGCTCCTGATTGCGCTGATGGTACCCTTCGGCGCCAAATTTACTACGGCCCCGATCGGCACTTTGCTCGATCTGCTGATTTTGATCTGCGTGGTGGGTATTCTGCTGCGCCAGATCAAGGAGCGCGACTGGTCTTTTGCCAAATTTCCGCTGAGTTATATGATTCTGATCTGGCTGTATTACAACATCATGCAGGTGCTGAATCCCGAAGCGGAATCCAAAATGGCCTGGTTGTACACGGTTCGGAGCGTGGCGATCCAGCAAACGGTGTTTTTTATCGGCGCTTATGCTTTCAGAAATCACCGACGCGGTATCATGTGGTCGCTGAAACTCATCATCGGCATTTGTTTCGCCTCTGCCCTGTACGGACTGAAACAGCAATTTATAGGCTTTAGCACCGCCGAAACCACCTGGATCATGGCCGATCAGGAGCGCTTCGAATTGTACTACCAGTGGGGTATGATGCGTATTCCATCCTTTTGTTTCGACCCGACTACTTTCGGGATTCTGATGGCCTGTTTCAGCATTTTCTGTATCGCCTTGCTGGTGGGGCCGACCAAAAAACAGCAAAAAGTGCTGCTGGCATTGATGGCGATTTCTGCGCTGTGGGTGATGGCCTACACCGGGACGCGCACCGCGTTTGCGCTGGTGCCCGTGGGCGCTATCTTTTTCTGCGGACTTATTTTAAATAAACGGGTGCTGCTGATCGGGGGCGTTTTTGCGGTACTCGGCACCGGATTTATCCTGAAATCTTCCTCCAGCGGGGTGATTTTTCGCATTCAGTCGGCCTTCAAACCGTCGCAGGACGATTCGATGAACCTGCGTCTGGCCAACCAGAAAAAAATTCAACCCTACATACAAAGTCACCCGATGGGCGGCGGACTGGGCAGTTGTGGCATGTGGGGCAAACGTTTTAACCCGGATTCCGAGTTGTCGAAATTTCCGCACGACTCCAGTTTTGTGCGCATGGCGGTCGAATTGGGCTGGATCGGACTGATTTTGTACACTTTATTACATTATTTTGTGCTGCGGACAGGCATTTATTATTTTGTGCGCTGCCGCGATCCGTTGATCAAGTCGATCTACGCCGGTATCACAACCTGGTGTTTTATGCTGACTGTGGCTTGCTACGCGCAGGAAGCCATTTTGCAATTGCCCATGAATATTATTTACAATGTATTCCTGGCGATTTTGGTTACTTTGAAAAATTTCGATCCGGCGTTTCAGGAGAAACCTATCACCCCACAAACTGATGTGGGTTGATGGGTTTGACGGTTTGAAAAGTTTGATGGTTTGAGGTGGTAACTCGCGGCATTACGTTACCACCTCAAACCATCAAACTTTTCAAACCATCAAACTTATAAACCCATCAACCCCTCAACATTCTCATCCATAACACCATTCCCATGTTCCGAAACCTTACTATTTTGTTGCTTTCCCTTTGTTGCTTGCAATTATCCGCGCAACTCACCGATTTTGACCTGATTGTGCAGCCGGTGGATGCCAAGGCCCGCGATTTTTCGGAGTACCTGGTGCAACTGGCCTGGATCAACTGGCCGGAAAGCGCCATCGCACAGGAAGAAGTGAAAAATGCCCAAAGCGACGATAAAAACACCCGCAAAGAATGGATGCGCGACCTGCAGGCCACTTTCAACCTGAACGAAGCCAACCTGCGCGCGCCCGATACTTCCAGCAATGTTTTTTTTCCGAGGTATAATTTCGGGATCAACCTCAACTTGTACAACATCCTGAGCCAGAAGGAAAAAAACAAAATCAGCAAACGCGACATCATGATCGCCGAGCACAACGTAAATAAACGGAAACTGGAGATCCGCGCGGAAACCTTGTCGCGTTACGCCAGATTTAAACTGGCCCGGGAAATTCTAAAAACCCGCACTTTGGTCGAACAGGATATGAATGCGACCTTTATCCTGATCCAGCAACTCTATAAAAACGACGAAAAAACGCTGGAAGACTACACTACCGCTTCGGCGGCCTTTTTCGCCGCGCAGGAAGCCCGCCTGGAAGCGGAGACGGATGTGCTGATCACCAAGTTTCAGGTGGAAGAAATGATCGGCTTCAAATGGGAGCAGGTGCAGCACCCAGCGAAGGAGTTTTAGGTTTTTTGTTACCACATAGTTCACATAGAGGTTTCACATAGGACACATAATAGTTGATATACGTTGTCTATGTGTCCTATGTGAAACCTCTATGTGAACTATGTGGTAAAAAACTCTCTTTTTTTCCGACTTTTGCCCCCCTAAGCAATTAACAACTCAACATGAGCATGAAAAATCTCCCTTTGATCCTGAATATCGTATTGTTTGCCCTTGTCGGGCATTTGTATTACCTGAATTTCAGCAAAAACAAAACTGCCGAGCCGGTCATCACAGCGCCGACATCCCAGTCGGGCGGCGTCAAAATTGCCTATGTGAACGGCGACACCCTCGATGCGCAGTACATCTGGCTGAAAAAACAAAAAGATGCCATCCAGCAGCGTATGCAGGCCGCTGAAAACAGCCTCGCCGCCAAAGAACAGGCGCTGATGAAAGACGCCAATGCCCTGCAAGAGCGCTTTCAGGGCGGTAATATGACACAGGCTGACGCCGAAAAAGCGCAAAATGCGCTCATGCAGCGCGGCCAGCGCCTGGAAGAAGAGAAAGTACGCCTGAGCAAATCGTTGTCAGAAGACCAGAAAAAGGCCTTCAACGACCTGTATGCCAACGTGGAAGCGCAACTGAAAACCCTGTCTGCTCAGATCGGATACGATTATATCCTGTCTTTCTCGCGCGGCGGACAAATCCTGCTGGCCAACGACAGCCTGGATATTACCAAACAGGTGCTGGATTTGTTGAATGCGCAGGAACTGGAACAGAAAAAGTAGGGTTATATAAATCGTGGCGCCCCACGGGGTTGTGTCAAAAGGCCCAGCGGGCCTATATCTTTGTAGCACTGATGAATTAAATTTGGTACCCGGCCCAGCGGGCCGGTATTTATTCTATAAAGATACCGGCCCGCTGGGCCGGATGAAATTTGCTTTGGTATTTCTACAAAGATATAGGCCCGCTGGGCCTTTTTGCACAATCCCAATCTAGATTTAATGAATGGCAGATGATTTATCTTTCTATGAACGTTACCCTTCAACTGGCATCCCCATCCGACATACCGCTCATCCACGAGCTGGCCCACCGCATCTGGTGGGCGCACTACCCGGGTATTATCAGCCCGGCGCAGATCGAATACATGCTGGAACAGGGATACAGCGAAGCGGCGCTCCGGCAACAAATAGAGGATGCCGGGCAATCGTTCTGGTTAGTGGTCACCGACGATCAAGTAGCAGGTTTTGTTGCCATCAGCAAGAAAGCCCCCGCGGCATATTTTATCAACAAATTTTACTTGGACAATGCCCAGCGCGGGCGCGGTGTAGGCGCCGCCGCATTTCAGGCGCTGCTGGCCCAATATCCCGACTTGCAGGAACTGCGCCTGAACGTGAACCGCCGGAATTATAAAAGTGTCAATTTTTACTTCAAAATCGGTTTTGTGATCGACCACTGTATGGACACGCCTTTCGGAGAAGGGTATGTGATGGATGATTTTCAGATGCTCTATCGGGCAAAGTAATATTTTAACCGCCCCTGCCGAAACCATACCTTCTTCTACCACTTAAACCCGACTTCGGACTGACGACTTCAGACTGACGACT
>JALHMA010000470.1 GCA_022844265.1 Saprospiraceae bacterium
GAGGCTTTCACCTGCGGGTTAAGGCCCACCAGCCCCAGGGAACTCAAACCGATGCTTTTTAATACGTTGCGACGTTTCATGTATGCGTTGATTTTTAGTGTTTGGTGTTTGGTGTATAGTGTTTAGGGCGCTTCGCCTTTGGCAGTAGTTGGTATTTTGGCCAAATTTTCACAAAGGCCAAAGGCGAAGCGCCCCAAATACTAAACACCAAAAACCAAACACCGAATTAAAGATTTCCCGCCTTCCGCTCTTCCACTATATACCTGGAAGCGCGCATCGAAAGCGCCAGGATCGTCCAGGTACAGTTTTTATCGCCCTGCGAAACAAAAGGCGCGGCATCGACCACAAACAGGTTTTTGACGTCATGCGCCTGTTGCCATTTGTTGAGCGCAGACTTATTGACATCGTTGCCCATACGGATCGTTCCAACTTCATGGATAATTTCGCCGGGTTGATTCAGGCCGTATTCCTGGTCGGCGCCGGGTTTATCACCCATTGGAATACCGCCGAGTTCCCGAATCACCTGTTCAAAAGTTTCGTGCATGTGTTTGGCCTGGAGCCGCTCGTAATCCGACCATTTGTAATGAAAACGGAGCACCGGAATACCAAATTTATCCACTTGTTCCGGGTCGATTTCACAGTAGTTGTCTTCTCTTGGAACGGCTTCACCGCGGCCTGCCATACCGATGTAAGCGCCATAGAAACGGCGATAATCGTCTTTCAACGAAGCGCCATAACCGCCGGCCTCCTTTTTGTTGCCATTTCGGTCTGCAAACATACCATTGGTGTCTTCAATACCCCAGCCAAAACCGTAAGCAGGCATACCCATGCCGCCCCAGTATTCGATGTGATAACCGCGCGGGAAATCAAGTTTTTTGTTGTCGAGCCACCAGGGAGAATAAACGTGCATACCGCCGGTTCCGTCTTCATTGTAACGTTTGCGGTCGAACAGCGCAGGCACGATGCCCGCCCTGGAAGCGCCGGTAGAGTCGTGCAGGTATTTGCCTACCACGCCGGAAGAATTGGCCAGTCCTTCGGGGAACCGCGCCGATTTTGAATTGAGCAGCAAACGCGCCGATTCGCAGGCGCTTGCCGCGAGGATGACGATCTTGCCGCGCACCGTTTTTTCTTCCAACGTCAGCGTATCCACATACGAAACGCCGGTAGCCAGACCCGTTTTTGCATCTGTCAGCACTTCGCGGGCCATAGCGTAGTAAATCGTATCCATGTTTTTGGTTTTGGATGCCGGTTTACAGAGGCAGGAAGAAGAGGAGAAATCCGCATAGGCCACGCAGGCGCGGTTGCATTGTTTGCAATAAAAACACACGCCGCGTTCGTCGTTGATCGGTTTGGTCAGGATACTCAGGCGGGAAGGAATGGTGGTGATGCCCAGGTTTTTATTACTTTTTAACAACATCATTTCGTGCAGGCGCGGTTTGGGCGCGGGCAGAAAGATCGAATCGGGATCATTGGGCAGGTTTTCATTGGTGCCGAATACCCCGATCAGGCGATCCACTTCGTCGTAGAACGGCGCCACATCTTCATAACCGATCGGCCAGTCGTCGCCCAGTCCGTCGATGCTGCGGCGTTTGAAATCCTGCGGCCCGAAACGCAGGCTGATGCGGCCCCAGTGGTTGGTGCGGCCCCCAAGCATACGCGAGCGGAACCAGCGGAATTTGGTATCTCCTTTCGTGGTGTACGGTTCGCCTTCAATATCCCAGCCGCCGTAAGCAGCATCAAAATCGCCGAAAGGCCGGTAGCGGGTACTCGCGCCGCGCCGGGGCGACTGGTACGGCCATTTCAACTGGGTGATGTACTTCGGATCGGCCGGATCGTAGTGCTGCCCCGCTTCGAGCAGGCAAACTTTGGCGCCTGCCTTGGTCAGTTCGTAGGCTGCCATACCGCCGCCTGCGCCGGAGCCGATAATGATGACATCGTAAACATCGGGGGCTTCCTTAATCTGAAAATCGGTCATGTATTGCGAGGTGGATATTTGAACCGCTAAGGAACGTGTCAAATGGTAAAAAACCAAACAAAATCACTCTACTCCTCCAAAAAATCCAGTTCCTTTCCATGCGTCTCTTCCATTGTCCAGGCCGCAGCAATGGCAATAGCGAAAATGATCGCGCCGGTCACCCAGGCGCCGGTCACATAATCCTGGAAAAGTGTTCGGTTGTATTTAAAAAGTAAGATAATCAGCGGCAGGGAACCCCGCACCATATTCGGGATGCTGATGGCTGCCGATGCGCGCAGGTTGGTACCGAATTGTTCGACGCCCATCGTCAGGTACACCACGTTAAAACCTGCGCCAAATCCCAATCCCATACAAATCGCGTAAAAAGTAGTGGCGCTTCCACCGCGTTGCAGGAAAAAAAGTACACAAAACAGGATGGTGATACCCATGAACAGGAACAAGGTTTTTTTCCTGCTTTTCAGCCGTTCGCTCAGCCAGCCCACTGCAAAATCGCCTAATCCCACAAACAAATACAGGTACATAATGGCCATGCCCGGATCAATATCGGGGATACCGAATGCCTTGCCAAACTGATCGGAAAAGGTCACTAAAATGCCAATCACATACCAGACCGGCAGACCGATCAGGATGCAGCGCATATAGCGCCCGAATCGCTGCCGGTTGTTGAAAAATTGCAGGAAATTGCCGCGTTGCACGTCCGATTGTTGCACCTGTTTAAAAAGACCACTTTCGTGTACGCTGACCCGCATGAGCAGCAAAACGATTCCCAAAAAACCGCCGATGTAGTAGCAACTGCGCCAGTCGAACAATTGGCTCATAAAAAATGCCGCCACGGCTCCCAAAACGCCGAAACCGGCAATAAAACCCGCCGCCAAACTTCGTTTTTCCTTGGGCAATAACTCACTCACCAGCGTCAGTCCAGCGCCCAGTTCGCCCGCCAGTCCAACGCCCGCAATAAACCGCAAAACCAGGTACTGCGGCACAGTAGTGACCATGCCATTCAGGATATTGGCAATGGAATACAACAAAATGGAACCGAATAGCACACTGAGCCGCCCTTTTTTATCGCCGATGATACCAAAAAGGATACCGCCCAGCAACAGGCCGATCATTTGAACGCTGATCAGCAGTTCGCCTTCCGTGAGGATTTGATCCGGGGTAAGCCCGAGGGCCGCTAAACTGGATTTTCGGATAATGGCAAAAAGCAGCAGATCGTACACGTCTACAAAAAAGCCCAGGGCACTGACGATGACGGCCAACTGGAAAATGCCGGTGTTGTTTTTCATGTATTCAAGTGTGTTTTGGTGTTTTCGTTTTTTTGTGTTTTAGGGTGCAATAGTTTGGTTTCCGTTTTAGTAACGCCCAAAAATCAACTTATGCTTTTGACTAACCCCCGTGCTTTAGCCGGGGGAATCGAAGAAACCAAACCCAACGGGGTTTTAACCCCAGATCACTCATTTTGGGTTAAAACCCACCCGTGTTTGTCCCGTTCATTTCCCCCGGCTAAAGCGCGGGGGTTAGTCAAATCGTGAACTAAGCGTTACTAAATTTAGGGCAACGCACTCTAAAACCCTAAAACACCAAAACCCTAAAACACCCATTCGCAGCAAATGTATAGAAATCATCCTTACCCATGATCCAGGTCATCAATCGTCGTTCGGCCCGCCCGGTACTTTTGGCACAAATTCAGTATCTATGTCTGCCACAACACTCTTGCAGCCTAAAAATCCTGCGGTTCTGCCACATGCCTGTTTCCATTGTCAGGACGTTTGCCCCGACGATCACCTGCACATCGAAGACAAGTACTTCTGTTGTGAAGGCTGTAAAATGGTATTTGAAATACTGAATACGCACAACTTATGCGAATTCTATGCATTGGATGAAAAGCCGGGTCATAGCCTGAAATACCAGCGCAATGCCAAGTCTTTTGCTTACCTGGATGATCCGGAAGTGCAGGAGAAATTGCTGGAATTCAACAATGGGCAAACCGCGCAGGTCACCTTTTACCTGCCGCAAATGCACTGCGTGAGTTGTATCTGGCTGCTGGAAAATTTATACAAACTCGATACCGGCGTTGTCCATTCCAGGGT
>JALHMA010000471.1 GCA_022844265.1 Saprospiraceae bacterium
GCGCCGTCGCTGTCTTTAGCGGCTTCTTTTACCTTGCCGGTGATGGCGACCACTTTGTCCAGGTATTTGGCATTTGCAGCATTTTCGTCGGTGTTGTATTCGTTGTACAGCGCTACGGCGTCGATCGCAATATCGGCTTTTGCAGCGCCGATATCCTGGTGCGGTTTGTTCCATAGCATGTAGCCTACAACGGCCCCGATCAGGGCGACAACCAGGATTGCATACAGGATTTTTTTGTTTTTCATTTTGTTTTGTTTAGATAATTAAGTGTAAGGCAAAATTATTGAGATATTAAGATATTGGGATATTCTATTGACAATCAATAAATTGAGTGGTAATATCCCAATATCTTAATATCAATTAATATCGTGCTTGTACTTAAAGAATCCCTTTAATTATTCGGTGCACCCGCCCTGATCCAGGCCAGTATTTTCTGGCGGTCGCAGTTGGGCAATAACCCGCCTTCGCTCAAAGGCGGCATAGGGTTCGCGACATTGTTGGTGCGGTCGCTGATTTTGCCTGAAATGGCATAGGCTTTTGTGGCGTCATAACCTTCCAGCACGTACCCGGAAAACAGCGGCTCCGACTGCTTGTGGCATTTGTAGCAATGGTCTTGCAGCAGGGGCAAAACAAATCCGCTGTAACTTACGCTGACGGTATCGCAGGGTTGTCCGGTTCCATAGAGGTCTTCTTCGTTGTCGTAATAGCAGCCGGATGGGATGGCAAACAGTATGGCGCTGAACAGCACAGCGAGATAAATAATTGTTTTTTTCATGTGTTTAATGATCGTAAATAGTTATTAGTTACTGGTTATTTGTTTTGATAATCAATCATTTGCAAATAATTTAGCCAAAACTAATTTTGCTTGATTACTTATGTAGATGGAGTGTACGGCATAGTTGCCCAAACAAAGATAGTGGCAGCAGATACACTTTATTGGCGCATTGTTGTTGAAGGGACTGGTAATGGCAAAAAATAATCCATTTCCGATATTTGCTTTTTTGCCCTTTGTTTATCGCCCTTTAATTATTCGGCGCTCCCGCATCTATCCAGGCTTTCAGTTTGTCGGTGGTGCATGCATCCAGTTTTTGTCCGCCTTTCGGCATCCAGTTCGTGGCACGGGTTACGACCGTGTAGAGTTGACCGGTATTGGCTACGGCTTTAATATCCGTGTAGTTTTCCAGTTTTAAACCACCCTGCGGACTGCTTCCGCTGTGGCAGCCCTGGCACCTGCTTTGAATCAGGGGCTGCACAAAACTGCTGAACTTTGCATTGGCAGTGTCGCATTGGCCCGCATTTTCATTACAAGCATTATTTTTGGCGCCCTGTTGTACCCAGCGGGCGATCAGGTCGATCTGCGCCTGCGGAAGCGGCGGTTTGCCGTAAGGCATCCGTTTTTCCAGATCATCTTCTACTAAAACCCTTATTAAATGATTCTCACCTAAATCGGTGGAGTTTGCATTTTCAACGGTAAGCATCAAATTTTGATATGAAGTAAGTATAATGCCATCTTCGCGATCCTGATCGTTATGACATCCTGACTGCGTACAGTTGGAAATCAAAATCGGCAATATTTGGTTGCTGAAATAAACGCTGTCGGGGTTGCAGACCACGCCATTGCCGCCGGTTCCGCCGCCGCCATTGCCGCCGGTACCCGTAGTATCTGTAGGGTCGGGTTCAACATTAAACATCGAATCGTGTTTGCATGATGGAAACAACGCCAACGCCAAAAAAACACAACACAAAACCGGAAAAAGAAATACTCGCATGGGCATTTTTATTTATGAATAAGAACGCACAAAGATTGCTTCCGTATCTGTTTTGATTCAAAACAACTGACTGAACCCGTAAAATAAGTATCTGAAATGGAAAATAAGGGTTGGAGAACCTGGCTTCGCCGTATCGGCGTGTGGGGCTTTTTGTTTTTTTTGGCCAAAGGACTTGTCTGGCTCGCTATTTTTTTTGGACTGTTTAAAACCTGCGCGTAGATCCGAAAAGGTTGATAAAGGTTGATAAAGGTTTATAAAGGTTGATGAGGGTTTATAAAGGTTGATGAGAGTTGATAAAGGTTGATATTCAACTGCTCGAAAATGGAGCGATTTTACTTTTTCCGAGTAGATGAATATCAACCCTCATCAACCTTTATCAACCTTTATCAACCTTCATCAACCTTTTAAGGCACCCTTTTCAGATCTACCTTTCCAAAACAAAAAGTTTTTATTAATTTCGCGCCTTCAAACGAATTGCATGGCAAAGGCAAAAAATCAAAGCACGGCGGACCAAACGCAGCCCGTCGCCAACAACGGATCGGACAACGGCAACGGCCTCTTAGCCGGTATGGCGGATTATGACCTGGTAGATCCGGCGTATATCAGCATCAAAGGCGCCCGCACCAACAACCTGCGCAATGTCGACCTGCTGATTCCCAAAAATAAACTGGTGGTTGTGACGGGCGTTTCCGGCTCGGGCAAGTCGAGCATCACCATGGATACGCTCTACGCCGAGGGACAACGCCGGTATGTGGAAAGCCTTTCCAGTTATGCCCGGCAGTTTCTGGGGCGCATGAAAAAACCCGATGTGGATTATATCCGGGGCATCTGCCCGGCTATTGCCATCGAGCAGCGCGTCACTACGGGCAATACCCGTTCCACCGTGGGCAGCATGACGGAGGTGTACGACTTTATGCGCCTGCTGTACGCGCGCATCGGCAAGTTTTACTCGCCCATTTCCGGTGAAATCGTGAAAAAACACGAAGTGTCGGATGTCATTGATTTTATCAAAAAACAACCGGAAGGCACGCGTGGGCTGATTCTGGTTCCTTTCAATAAAAAATACAAGGAGCGCAGCCTCGAACAGGAATTGAATCTATTGTTGCAAAAGGGTTATACCAGGCTGCAATACAAGACGGAAACCCTGCGCATTGAAGAGGTGCTGGAACAACCCGATGCGCGGTTCGATATCAAACAGCCCGCATACCAGTTCAATGAACAACAGCTCAGCATCCTGATCGACCGTTTTGTCAACGCTGCCGACCTGGAGGAAAGCGAGTGGATGCGGCTGGCCGATTCGATCAATACCGCATTTTACGAAAGTGAAGGCGAATGCGGTGTGCAGATCGTCGATGGCGGCACACAGGTCGTTCATTTCAACAACCGCTTCGAACTGGATGGCATGGAATTCCCGGAACCCACGCCGCAACTTTTTAACTACAATAACCCGTATGGCGCCTGCCCGACCTGCGAAGGTTATGGCCGCGTGTTGGGCATAGACCGCGATAAAGTGGTTCCCGACAAAACTAAATCGGTGTACGACGGCGCCATTGCCGCCTGGAAAGGGGAGAAATACGGCGAGTGGCTGACACCGCTGGTCCAACAGGCCCACAAGTTTGATTTTCCGGTACATACGCCCTTTGAATCGCTGACGAAAGAACAGATCAAACTGCTTTGGGCGGGCAACGAGTACTTCGGAGGCATCGACGCGTTTTTTAAAGAACTGGAAAGCAAAACCTACAAAATACAGAACCGGGTCACCTTAGCCCGCTACCGGGGTCGTACGGTGTGCCCCACCTGCGACGGCGGCCGTTTGCGGCAGGAAGCCCTTTGTGTCAAAATCGGCGGCAAAAACATATCCGATCTTACCAGTGTGCCGCTGGACGAAGTGCTGGCGTTTTTTCAGCAACTGAACAGCGTGCTCAGCGAACACGACAGCCAGGTGGCCCGCCGCCTGTTGCTGGAAATCAACAACAGGCTGCATTTCACCGTAGAACTCGGCCTGGGGTACCTGACCCTCGACCGCATTTCCAATACCCTGAGCGGCGGCGAAACCCAACGTATCCACCTCACCCGCACCCTCGGCAGCAACCTGACCGCTTCCATGTACCTGCTCGACGAACCGTCCGTTGGGCTGCATCCGCGCGACACAGGCCGGCTGGTGAAAGTGCTGAAAGACCTGCGCGACCTCGGCAATACGGTAGTGGTAGTGGAACACGAGGAAGAAGTAATCAAAAATGCAGACTACCTGGTGGACATGGGCCCCGAAGCGGGCGTGCATGGCGGCCA